>NZ_JAIBES010000015.1 GCF_019459305.1 Sphingopyxis sp.
CCCCCCCCCCCCCCCCCCCCCCCCCGCCCCCCCCCCCCCCCCCCCCCCCACCCCCCCCCCCCCCCCCACAACCGGCCCCATCCTCACCGCCCCCCAAGATGCCCCGAGGATGGGGCCACCCAACGGAGTAAATGACATGAAACTTGACCATATCGCCCTTGACCGGCTTTCAATCTCTCCCGCCAATATGCGGAGCGGCAAGAAGCCACCCGACATTAGCGGCATTCTGCCATCCATTCGCGCGCGCGGCATTATCATGCCGCTATTAGTGCGGCCCAACGGTAGCGATACGACATTCGAGATTGTGGCCGGAAGCCGCCGCTTTCTCGCCGCACAAACCGTGGCGAACGAAAACGGCGTTGCCGAGCCGTTGCCGTGCGCGATCATGGAGGCGGGCGACGATGCCGCCGCGCTCGAAGCCTCGTTGATCGAGAACCTTGCGCGGCTTGCGCCCGACGAGGTGACGCAGTGGGAGTCGTTCACGCGGTTGGTCAAAGAAGGCCGCAGCGTGGACGAAATTTCCATGACGTTCGGGATGCCCGAACTGACGGTCAAGCGCATCTTGGCGCTTGGCAATTTGGTGCCGCGCATCCGCCAGCTATACCGCGCCGAAGAAATCGACGCGACCAGCGTTCGCCATTTGACGATGGCGACCAAAGCCCAACAGAAAACATGGCTGGCGCTCTATGACGACCCGAATGCGTCCATCCCCAAGGGCCACCAGTTGAAGGCATGGCTGTTCGGCGGTGCATCCATATCAACCAGCGTCGCGCTGTTCGACCTTGAAACCTATCAGGGCCGTATCGTCAAAGACCTGTTCGAGAAGGGCGGCTATTTCGGCGATGTGCGCGAGTTCGAGGACGCGCAGCGCGCGGCAATCGAGGAACGCAAGGCGGCCTATATCGCGGACGGGTGGAGCGATGTTGTTATCTTGCCCGATGGACAATATTTCCACCGCTACGAGTTTGCCGCCACGCCGAAGCGCAAAGGCGGGCGGGTCTATGTGGCGATTGCCCATAATGGCGAGGTGGCGTTTCAAGAAGGTTATCTGACCGAGCGCGAAGCGAAGCGCATCGCCAAGGGCGAATCGCCCGATGCAACGACCAAGGCCAGCCGCCCCGAAATCACCGCAGCCATGACCAGCTATATCGACCTGCACCGCCATGCGGCGGTGCGGTCGGCGCTTGCCGCCAATACCGGCACGGCGCTGCGCGTCATGGTTGCCCATGCCATTTGCGGTTCGCCCTTATGGCGGGTGGACGTGCAAAGCCAGCGGTCGCGCAACGATGCCATTACCGAGAGCATTGAGGGCAGCGTTGCCGAAGCCCGCTTCGACGAGCGCCGCCGCGCAGTGCTTGGCGTGTTGGGATTTGACCCCGATGAGCCGAGCGTCACTCTGGGCCATGAACCGAGGAATGGCGTGAGTGGACTGTTCCAGCGATTGCTGGAATTGCCAGACGCGGTTGTCATGGAGGTGCTTGGCGTCGTTATGGCCGAGACGCTGGCCAGCGGAACCGGCCTTATCGAAACCATCGGCCTTCACCTTGGCGTCAAGATGGCCGACTATTGGGTGGCCGATGATGCCTTTTATGGACTTGTCCGTGACCGCGAGGTGTTGACCGAAGTGTTGCGCGAGGTTGGCGGCGATACCGTGGCGCAGGCCCATGCCGCCGAGAAGGGCAAGACGATCAAGTCAGTCATCAATGATTATCTGACCGGCAGCAATGATCGTATCAAGGTCGAGCAATGGGTGCCGCGCTGGATGGCGTTTCCGCCATCGGCTTACACGCAGCGCGGCGGCGTGGCGACGGTTGCCGCCGCCAGTCGTGCCGCATGGCTGGCCGAACCCGAAGTGCCGCTCGACCCCGACCCCGCCGCTGCCGGAGCGGCGGAGGTGGCAGAAAGCAGCGAAGCCGAAACCGCCGACGCACTTGAAGAGGTCGAAGAGCAACGCCTTGCTGCGTGACGGAAGTGCGGGCGTAACAACGCCGCCCGCACCTTGAGCGCGACCAAGCCCCGTCCGGCAAAACCGGATGGGGCTTGAGTGCTGTGTCATAGGTCAGGCGGAGCGGCAGGAGCCTATCGGATGATGCAGATGCCAATCTTCACCCACAACCATAAAAGCGGATCGGCGTATGGCGGGATGCAGTGCTGACGGAACCTGTCGCGTCTGTCCGGCGGTTGTGACCAGCAGGCCGCAATAGGCAGGCACCGAATCCGGCGCGACGGGGCGTTTTCAGTTACGCCGCCGTTGGCAGAACGCCGTGCCCGTTCCCAGCAAGTCCAAGCTGTCGGTTTCGCAGGACGAGTGCGTCAGCCCGACATTGAACGCAACAACCGACCCTCGCCAAATCTCCTAATGGGTAACGGCCAGAACCGCGCTCACCCACGGCCTCGTCAATGGCTTTGGTTGGCAGGGGACGGCTACGCCTCTTGCCCCTTGCTGCAACGGTGCAGCCCAAAGTTTCTTCCCCTGGGCGTTCCGCCCATTCCTCGCGGAACCAAGAATCTTCGTTCTGCACCGTCCTCCACTGCGTTGCGGCCCTGCGGGTGCAGCAGCGCAAACCCCTGCCTTTAACCAGCCATCGAGACCGCGAATGAGCGCGGGGTTCGACCAACATAAGGAGAAGTATCATGGCAAATATCGGCACATTCAAAAAGTCCGGCGACACCAACTACACCGGCGAAATCGTCACGATGAGCTTGCAGAAGAAGAACGTCACCATCGTCGCCGAGGAAGCAAGCGACAACGAAAACGCTCCTTCGCACCGGGTGTTCGTCGCCAAGGCCGAAATCGGCGCCTGCTGGCAGAAAACCTCCAAGGAAGGCCGCGACTATCTTTCAATCAAGCTCGACGATCCCAGCTTCAACGCCCCGATCTTCGCCAGCCTGTTCGCCGATGAAGATGGCAAGGCATATAACCTGATCTGGTCACGCGCCCGCACCTCGAACGGCAACTGACCACCGCACTAAAGCCTCGCCCGGTTCTGCCTGGCGAGGCTTTGTGGTGTTCAAGTATTTAAATACCGTCCCATGCAACAATAATTTGACGCTGACTAAGCGAGGGGAAATGCAGCGGCGAAGCACTGGTGGCCGCGTGATGTGAAAGTAATCACCCGCGAGTTGGTGTTGTGACGGACCCATTTGTCTTCGATCATATGATCAAGCAACGCCCGTCCAAGACTGCCGGCAAGATGCGTTTTGCGTTCGCTCCAGTCCAGACACTCCCGGCAAAGTGGCGTGCGGCTTGCTGAGAGCTGCCCCAAATCTATTCCAAGGCCTTCGGCAAACTCGCGGCCTTGCAATGATAGCGACAATCCCGAAGCCTTAATGTTCAGATACCCTCGCCGGATCAGGCTTTCGTACAACTGTACACCTGCAGAACCTGCCAGATGATTGTAGCATCGCCGTGCCGCCCGAAGCGCTTCATCGCGTGGCCCCGTGCGGGTGCGCAGGTGGCCACTGTCTGCGGCAAGGCCCATAAGGACTTCGATAGCTTCTGCTACCTTCGATGAAGCCAGCTCAAAATATTTGTGCCGCCCCTGCTTGCGCGCTGCGACCATGCCTGCGCCGAGCAACTTTGACAGATGCGCACTGGTTGTTTGTAGCGTGACCCCCGCTTCCTGGGCCAGCTCTGAAACGGTCAACGCCTTTCCCGCCATAAGCGCGGTCAGAATGTTGGCGCGGGCTGGGTCGCCTATGAGCGCAGCAACATTTGCAATGGCAGGTCCTTCTTTCATAGTTCGGCCATAGGCGAAGCATAGGTGCGAGGCAATCTGCTAGACGGAGTGTCATCAGCCATAAAGGACTTCACATGATTACCTGCTTCATCAGATATGAGATCGACCCGTTCAAAGTCGAGGCGTTCAAAGAATATGCCCGCAACTGGGGTGAGGCCATCCCGCGCTGCGGTGCCGACCTTGTCGGCTATTTCGCGCCGCATGAAGGCTCGGCGACGACCGCGTTTGGCGTCTACAGCATCGAGAGTCTTGCCGCCTATGAGGCATACCGCGAACGCCTTCGCAATGATCCGCTTGGCCGGTCCAATTATGAATTTGCCAAAGCTGAGCAGTTCATCCGGCGTGAAGACCGTATATTCTGCAAACTGGCCTCCGCGCCGCATGGCCAGTTGATCAAGCCATGATCGCGGTATTGTTCGAAGTGTGGCCTGCCGAGGGCAAGACGCGGCATTATCTCGATCTGGCTGCTGCGTTGAAAGAGGAACTGATACAGTTGGATGGTTTTGTGTCGATTGAGCGCTTCGAAAGCTTGTCGGAGCCGGGCAAACTTCTCTCGTTATCCTTTTTCCGCGACGAGGAGGCTGTTGCGCAATGGCGGAACTCTGCCTGGCACCGCGCAACCCAGTCCAAGGGACGAGGCGGCGTTTTCTCCGATTACCGGCTCAGGGTCACGCATGTTCTGCGGGACTATGGTCTGACCGATCGAGCGCAAGCCCCCGATGACAGCCGTGCCGCGCATGGTTGAAACAGAATGAAACCTATCCCATCGTCCCCGTGCAGAGAAATTTGCGCACTAGATACCAGCGCTAACGTCTGCACCGGCTGCGGTCGCACACTTGGCGAGATCGCCGAATGGGGGAGCGCGACCGCCAGCCGCCCGCATTAAATAGTGCGGCGATCTTCGGCCCGCATGGGAAGCACGGGTTCGCATCCAGCCTGAAACGTCAAACCTTCAAGCGCATCCAAAGCCCCTTATTGTCAGAAGTACAAAGCCGCTTTGGGTGCGTTTGTCTTAGGGGGTTTGTCTGATTTGTCTTTAATGCAGGATATGCCTAGCGGCGCGTGTTGTCTTACATTGCCCTTGTTTCACTGACGTTTCACCGGGCATGATTGATGGCGACAAATCCATTACCGAACACCGCGACGCTCACCATTCGGCTCGACGCCGATGCGCTTGTGGCGTTCGACAGCTTCGCGGTCGGTCGTGGCGGACGAAGCGCAGTGTTGCGGCAGATGATCGAACAGACGGTGCAAGAGACAGCCGGTCGTCCCTTCATTGACCGCCCCGAAGGCGCAGCGAGCAATCGTGTTTCGGTGCGGTTTACCGATGTCGAGATTGCGGTGATCGCGCACCGCGCATCGCAGCGTTCGACCGATCGCGCCGGGTGGATCAAGGCATTGGTGCGCCGTCACCTCGCGTTGAAGTCGCGGGTTGATGACGGCCTGCTTGCCGAACTGGCGCCGATCAGAATGCAGTTGCTGCGTATTGGCCGCAATCTCAATCAGGCGATGAAGGCCGCCAATGCGTCCATGCTCGAAACTGGCGACAAGCAGATCGAACCCGAGCTGCGGCGGATCGCTGACATGCGAATGGAAATCTCCGAGCAGGTGACAGCCGTTGGCGATGCCATGCGCGGCGATGCGAGCTACTGGACGGTCGCGGATTGATGGGCCTGGAATCCGCCTTGTGGGAAGCTACCCGTCCAGCGTTTCGGGTGCGTTATATCCATGATCCCGCCAGCACGCCGCGCGTTCCGCTCTATGCCAGTTATGGTTTTGCCACCGCCCTGACCGCGCGGGCCAAGCTGGCACGGATTGTGCGCAAGGCATCCGAGGTCGTGGTCAAGGTTACAGGTCGGCAACGGGGTGGTGTCCACGTCAAAGCCCATCTTGAGTATATCGGGCGCAAGGGCGAAGTGGGCATCGAAACCCGCGATGGCGAAATCCTGACAACCAAGGAAGAGGTTGCCGAGCGCGCGGCGGAGTGGAGCGATACGCTTCAATGGCGGTCGCGGCCTACGGTGTCATCGGTGTCACTTATCTTCTCAATGCCCGAAGGCACCGACCCCGACAAAGTGCTTGGAGCTGTCCGTGCGCTGGCCCATTCAGAACTGAGCGACAACCATGATTATGTCCTGGCGCTCCATACCGACACACCGCGCCCGCATGTCCATCTGACGGTGCAGGCCGAGGGGCTGGATCGCACTCGGTTCAATCCCCGTCCGATTCAGCTCAATCGCTTCCGCGAACGCTTTGCCCGCGAGTTGCGCGCACGCGGTGTTGCCGCCGAGGCAACGCCGAGGCGCGCGAGAGGGCAAGGGATTGCCGGATCGAGCATGGCGTTGGTCAAATTGCGGGCGCGGCTGCGAACCGAGGGGACTCGCCAGATTACCCAATCCGACCGCCGCACCAACGAGCAGGCAATTGCCGTCGCTAAGGGCCAGGATCAATTACCGCCGTTCATCGCAGCCGGCACATTCCGATGGCAGGAGATACGCCGTGCCTATGAACAAACTGCCGCTGCGCTAGACGCTACCGGGCAGACCGAAGACAGGGAGCTCGCCAAGGATGTTCGCACCTTCCTCGACAAGCATCAGGGTATGAATGCGACGCCCGAAGTTTTTGCGGCACAATATGCACGGATAATCGCCGCTGACCAAAGCAAGGCCGCAATACCTGCACCTGATCGACCTCCCAACGACCGAGGGCGCGAACGGTGAGAGGATTAGGTGGCTCGCTGCTGGATTTAACTATGCCCGACCAGCATCCAAACGGCCATCGCGATCATCATCAGATTCTCAGTTAGCGAGATTAAGCCCAGCGGCACGTTGCTGTCACCGCCGACGCAAGCGCATTTGAGTTCGCGTTTGTCGATATATACCGCTTTGAACACCGACACAGCACCAATCGTGCCGATAAATAGCGCAACCGGTTGAACTGCGCGACGTCGCGGTAGCCGCTTTCTTTGGGGTGGCAGTAGTCGGCCTGGAGTTTGGCTTTGTCTCCGCTTTCGGACTGGGCTGGTCGATCAACACAACCGCGACTATAGTCACGATCGCTCCAGCGGTCCTGTCTCTGCCGATCGGCTGGTTCACCATTCGCGAGAGCCTGTCCTGGGTAATTGGCGCCGGTCTGGTTCTTTGCTGTTCAGGACTCTGGCTGATGGCCCAACGATAGGAAGATCGCATGGAAATGATCAGGATTACGATACTCTACCCCGCCTCGGTGGGGGCGCGGTTCGACATGGACTATTATCTTGGCGTCCATGCGCCGCGGGCACTTTCGCGACTGGGTGGCGCCGTTGAGAGCTTCACCGTCGATGTCGGCATTCATGCCCCGCCGATGTCCGAGCCACTGTTCGTAGCGGCAGGACATTATCTGTGCGCATCCGCAGAAGAGTTCATGGCGGCATATCTGCCCCATGCAGCTGAATTGCAGGCCGATGTGGCGAACTACACCGACATCAAACCGATCATTCAGGTCTCAGAGGTGAGGTTAGTGATTCCTGCTCAGTCTTAATCACGCTTGTCCGCTGCCATCTGCGCCCTGACGGCCTTCTGGCACGATTCCGAAGCTTTCGAAAGGTTAGCGCGCAGGCAAACGCGCATCTTGTCCTGATCGCGCGCTGAAAATTCGGTAGGGCAAAGCTTCTGCATGTCAGAATAGCAGGCCATGCGAACTGCGAACTGAGCGTTTGCAGGCGCAGAGGCCCCTAATGTGGCGGCGCCAACAACGATAAAATAAACCAGTTTCTTCATAATAGTCTCCAGCTAATCGGTAACGTGTCGGCTGTGAAAATCCTTCGGACCTATTTTGCAAAAGACGATATTTGGGTAACGCCTGAATTGCCGGTCTTTAGATTCCGGGCGGTGACGTAGAGGATATAACGGCCCTTCATCGGAGCAGTTATCTGCCCAGCATAGCTACCGGGAGCTTCAACAAAAGCAAGCGGGGCGACAGCAATGCTGCTGCCGCGCTGCCAGGCAGAGACCTCAACATAATAATCCTTGGCATCCCACAGGCCTCCAGGCGTGATTGGGCAGCCGCACATCAGCTCGACTTTGGCGGTGACGGCGATGCTTTTGACGCCATCTCCCTTGTCCAACTCAACCAGTCTCGCTGTCGGGCTGATCGCGAGGCCCGGCAGTTCCACTACCCATCCGTCACCAATGTTGATAGGCTGGCCTGGCATGACCCATCGTTGCGAGACAATGCGGATTGTCGAGCCGGGCTTTGATTTGGGTCCGCTAACCTCCAGATCGACCAATGTGGGCTTGCTTATGTCGACCCGTGTGACGAAAGCAGCTGCGTCCGAGGTCGAGCGCAACGGGCTGCGACCACTGGCTTGCATGATGAGCTTGGTGTCGCCCGTTCCGCCTTTCGTAATGCCGCGCGCGAGTATCCGACGCGTGTTGGCATCGCGCAGAACAATCTCGGCTCCGCCCATTGAATCCCCGATGAATTTAGCGTCCTGGCTGATCACGCGCACGACGACCTCGGTCGGCTCGGCGCGCAGCGTGGCGGAAAATACCGCTGCCGAAAGAATAAGGAGAGTTCTGATCGCCATGCGCATCTATTGTACCTTTCAGGGGTGCTCTATTTGATCCAATAGCGGATGATACTCGCGACGATACCGAGCGCGCCGACGCTCATCACCCAAATCGTGATCAACCACAGCAGCTGTTTCGCAGACTTGGGCATCAATGATACCCGTCACTTCCAACTTTACCGCGAAAGACCCAGTAGGACCAGGCGGTATAGGCGAGGATAACCGGCACAAGCAGGCCTGCCCCCACCAGCATGAACAATTGGCTTTCGTAGGGGGCTGCCGCATCCCAGATTGACAGGCGTGCCGGAATAACATTGGGCCAGATCGAAATGCCAAGCCCGATCAGGCACAGACCGAAAAGAGCGAGCGCCCAGAAAAATGGCTGCGCATCTTTTTGTTTCGCCAAACTCCGATAAAACAGAAAGGTAACGATAAGCGTCGCCAACGGGATCTGGGCGGTTGCGAGCACGCTCGGGAAGGTGAGCCAACGTGTGTAATATTGTGCCTCCAGCGTCAGCGTTGCCATGCTAATTACGCCAATGGTCAAAAGCAGAACAATGCAGAGCCGCCCGGCATAAGTGACCGCTTGCCGCTGCAGACCGCCTTCCGTTTTCCAGTTAAGCCAGCACGCACCGAGCAGTGCGTAGCCGACCATCAAGCCGACGCCAGTGAGAATGCTGAAGGGCGACAGCCATTCCCACCAGCCCCCGGCATAACCGCGGCCCTTGATCGTGATCCCTTGCAGGAGGGCACCAAGCGCGACCCCTTGCGCGAATGTTGCAATTGATGAGCCAGCGGTAAAGGCGCGGTCCCAGATTTCGCGGTGGTTTGGGTCTCGCCAGCGGAATTCGAACGCCACACCGCGCAAGACAAGCCCTAAAAGCATGGCAATCATTGGCGCATAAAGCGCGGGCAAGATGATGGCATAGGCGAGCGGAAAGGCTGCAAGAAGTCCGCCGCCGCCCAAGACCAACCAGGTTTCGTTGCCGTCCCAAACAGGCGCAATGCTATTCATTGCCTGGTCGCGGTCGGGGCCAACTTTGAAGAAGGGAAAAAGGATGCCAATGCCCAGATCAAATCCGTCCATGATGACATAGAACATGATCGCAAAGCCGATTATGCCCGCCCAGATGACGGTAAGATCAAAGCTCATCATGCGGGTTGTCCTTCGATGACCGCAGGCGCAGGCGTAATCCCGGCGGCGCGCGTCGGGGTGCCGTCAAGACCGGTCTCATGCGCCTCGGGTGGTTTGGCCATCAGTTTGAACAGATACCAGACACCAGCGCCGAATACCGCAAAATAGACAATCACAAAGGCAAGCAGTGAAAAAGCCACAGCGGGTGCGTCAAGTGGCGAGGCTGAATCACTGGTGCGCAGCAAACCGTAAATGGTCCAAGGTTGACGGCCCACTTCGGTCGTAATCCACCCGGCGAGTACGGCAATGAACCCAGACGGCCCCATCGCAACCGCCGCCTTGTGCATCAGCGGCCAGTCATAGAGCTTCTTGCGCATCCGAGCGAGCAAGCTCCACGCCCCAAGCCCTAGCATGGCAAAGCCCAAACCGACCATCACGCGGAACGACCAGAAAACGATGCCGACCGGCGGTTCATCGGCGTCGGGAATAGTGTCGAGACCCTTCATCGGCGCGTTGAGATCATGTTTGAGGATCAACGACGAAGCCTTGGGAATCTCGATGGCATAATCAACGCGTTTTTCTTTGCTGTTGGGAATGCCGAACAAAATCAACGGCGCACCTTCGGGGTGGCTTTCAAAATGTCCTTCCATCGCCATGACCTTGGCGGGTTGATGTTCAAGCGTATTCAGCCCGTGCATATCGCCAAGGAATATTTGAACAGGGGCAACAATTGCCGCCATCCACATTGCCATCGAAAACATTGTGCGTGCGCCGGGATTGGCGCGGTCCTTCAGCAAATGCCACGCACCGACCGCGCCGACCGCAAAGGCGACGGTCAGATAGGCAGCAGTCACAGTGTGAAGCAGGCGATACGGGAAGCTGGGATTCCAGATGATGTCCCACCATCCGGCGAGCGGGACAAACTGGCCGACATCATTGATTGTGTGGCCGACGGGCGTTTGCATCCAGCTGTTGACGGAGAGAATCCAGAACGCTGAAATGAAAGTGCCGAGTGCGACCGCGCAGGTCGCCATGAAATGCAGCTTACGCCCTACCTTGTTGATCCCGAACAGCATCACGCCGAGGAAACCTGCTTCAAGGAAAAATGCGGTCAGTACCTCATAAGCCATAAGTGGCCCGATCACCGGACCTGCTTTATCGGAAAACACCGCCCAGTTTGTGCCAAATTGATAGGACATGACGATGCCCGAAACCACGCCCATGCCAAAGACGATCGCAAATATCTTCAACCAGTAACGGAAGAGGTTCGCGTAAACACCCTTGCCGGTTTTGAGCCACAATCCCTCCAACACCGCAAGATAGCTGGCAAGCCCAATGGAGAATGCGGGGAACAGGAAGTGGAAGCTTATCGTGAAAGCAAACTGGATGCGGGCAAGAACAATTGCGTCTAAATTGTCAAACATAGAGTCACCTTATCTTTCTATAACCTTATCGAGCGCATAAGCGCCAGGCCCGCGCGCCCAAAAGAACAGCAGCGCGCCAAGAATGGCGATATTCTTAAACAACGGGCCAACATGTGATGTGTCGGGCACGACGTGAATGGCGATGGTGACGGGGACAAGGGTCACAAACAGCACTAACGCCGAAATGCGGGTCATCCATCCCAGTGCCAGCGTCAACCCTGCCGCAACAAAAGCGATTCCAGACAACCAGAGCAATAGAGACGGGTCGCCGATCATTGCGACAGTGCCAGCCCAAGGTGACTCTACCATCCTGTCGAGCATCATCTGGTGCTGCCCAAAATGTCCCAACCCGCCGATGATAAAAATTAGACTGGTCAACACACGGAACACAAGGTCCACAATGGCGGCCGTTTTTGACCCGGGTGCTAACAGCCTCTCAATTTTACGTATCACATAATGCCCCTTTCGGCCCAAGGACCACAGACCAGAGGCTCATCGCCAGTTCCATCATCGAGGATCAATGCACTAAAAGCTTCGTTTTGCGACAAATACACCTTGCCACTCAGATCATGGAGCAGGTGCGAACGCTGCAGCGCATCCATCACAGGACCCTTCACCTCGGACAAATGAAGCTTGACGCCAGCGTCGGCGAGACGGTGATTGATCGCCTCCAGACTTTCGAGCGCCGATGCGTCAATCGCATTGACCGCCGAGCACATCAGAATGAGGTGCCGTAACTTGGGGTGCTCGGAGACCTCCTCCAGAACAAATTCTTCAAGCCAGCGGGCATTGAGATAGCTCAGTCCTTCGTCGATGCGGATCGTAAGAATATGCGGAACGGTTTGCACCTGGTGGCGTTTCACATTGCGGAAATGCTCGGTGTCAGGAACCCGACCGACAATCGCTGCATGTGGACGTGAGGCTCGCCACAAGAAGAGCGCTAAACTAAGGCCCACACCTGCAATAACGCCAGGCTCAACGCCTATAAGCAACGTCACCGCGATGGTTGTGGCCATTGCAGCAAAGTCCGGCTTGGAATATCGCCAAATGGCCCGCGGTGTTTTATAATCGACGAGGCTCAACACCGCGACAATGATTGTGCCCGCCAGTGTGGCAATCGGCAGCGAGGCGAGCAATGGCGTCAAGAAGAGCGCCGCCAGCAAAATGCCAATAGCGGTGAACGCGCCTGCTGCCGGTGTTTCGGCACCTGCATCGAAATTGACGACCGAACGCGCAAACCCTCCAGTTACCGGATATCCCCCTGAAAACGCCGCAGCGACATTGGCTGCCCCGAGCCCAATCAATTCCTGATCGGGGCGGATTCGCTGGCGCTTTTTGGCGGCTAAAGTTTGGGCAACCGAAACGGATTCGACAAAGCCGATGATACTGAGCAGCAGGGCAGGTATCGCCAACTGCTGCCAGAGTTCTGCATTGAACAACGGCATGGTAAATGGCGGAAGGCTTTGCGGGATAGCGCCCACTACTTTGACACCCTTGGCTTCCAAATCAAACGCGATGACCGCGAGAATCGATAGACCAACAGCGACGATTGGTCCTGCCTTGGCCACTAGGTCGGCTGGACGTGCCGCAAGCCCCATATGAACCAATAAAGGTTTGAGACCTTTTCTTACCCAGAACAGGAAAGCGGTGGCAATGACACCAATGGCAAGCGTGTAGGGATTTGTATCCTTTGCGTTCTCGATCAATGTTGTGACAAGCTCAGGCATAGCCTCACCCGATGCCTTGATACCAAGAACAGATTTTAGCTGGCTGGTGGCGATGATAATGCCGCTCGCAGTGATGAAGCCGGACACCACAGGATGAGATAAAAGGTTCGCCAGAAAGCCAAGTCGCAGCACGCCCATGACCATCAGGATCACACCTGAAAGTAATGCCAGTATAAGGGTTGCAGCAATAAAGTCAGGGCTTCCCGGCGGGGCAACAGCGCTCGCCGCGGTAAGCGTCATCAGTGATATCACCGCTACTGGCCCGACCGCGAGCGCGCGGCTGGTTCCGAACAACGCATAAGCAATAATAGGAAGAATCGAAGCGTAGAGGCCAATCTCCGGCGGCAGCCCGGCCAGCATGGCATACGCCAGACTTTGCGGAATCAACATGATCGTGACGATCGCCGCTGCCACGAGATCGTTAGTCAGCGTTACGCCGCCATAGCCACGCCCCCATTCAAGGATTGGAAGATATTGCTTCAATTGCATCGCGCGTTACGCCGTTGCTATCATGTGCGGATTTACCATCCACTCACGTCCTTTGAGCATCCCGTGCCAATATATCGGCGGTAAAATTGTGTCCTTCAGAAGCCACGAAAGCCGCGAGGGCCTTGTGCCGTCGATCAACCAATTCGGGAAGCTGGGCAGCAGCTTGCCGCCATAGCCAAATTCAGCAAGGATGATCTTGCCGCGCTCAACAGTCAAAGGGCAGCTACCGTATCCGTCATAGTCGGCGACGGGTGGTTTACCTTCGAGTGCGGCCAAAACATTGACCGCGACTACGGGGGCTTGTTTGCGCGCGGCCGCCATTGTTTTCGCATTTGACGCCGAGCAGGCATCGCCCAAGGCGAAGACATTGGGGTAACGTACATGCTGTAATGTCGCCTCATTGACCTCGATAAAACCGCTGGCGGCGGCAAGAGGGCTGTTGCGCACAAAGTCTGGCGCGACTTGCGGAGGGACGACATGGATCATGTCGAACTTTTCCTCGACCCGCGTGACAGTGTCTCCATTTTTCTGTTCGAATGTAGCGATTTTGGCGGTGCCGTCGATTGCAACCAGCTTGGACTCAAAGTTCAAATGCGCTTTGTAGCGTTCTACATATTCCATGAGCGCGGGGACATAGGCAGCGACGCCGAACAAAACTGCGCCCGTGTTGTGGAATTGCACATCGATGTCACCAAGCACGCCTGCGCGTTCCCACGCACTGCACGACAGATACATTGATTTTTGCGGGGCACCCGCACATTTAATCGGCATGGGGGGCTGGGTGAACAGCGCGCGACCGCGCTTCAAATCCTTAACCAGGCGGTTGGTATAAGGTGCCAAGTCATAACGGTAGTTTGACGTTACGCCGTTCTTGCCGAGTGCTTCGCTCAAACCCGAAATGGCGTCCCAATCGAGCTTGACGCCAGGACAGGCTACCAGCACCCGGTAGGACAGGGCGCTACCATCGGCGAGGAGCACCTGGTTATCCTCGGGCGCAAAACCAGAAGCCGCCTTTTTGATCCAGTCGACACCCTTGGGCATGACTGACTTTTCAGTACGCTTGGTGAATTCAGCCGAGAAAATGCCCGCACCAACCAACGTCCATCCAGGCTGATAATAATGCTCTTCTGATGGCTCGATAACAGCGATCTTCAATTTGCGATTACGATTGAGGAGGCTGGCCGCTGTCGCGATGCCGGCGCTGCCGCCGCCAACGATGACCACATCATAGATTATGCTCGGCACTGCCACGGGCGCGGTCGTTTTCGCCATTTCCCAAATTTTGCCACTGCGCGCGCCTGAGCGGCAATAGGCCAGTATGGGTTTTGGCAATTCCGCCAGTTTGTCTGCCATCAAAACTGCATCTGCCGGTGTCACGCCAGTCGACATGACCGGCACATAAGCAAAGGCAAGGCCTTCCTTTTGTGCAGCTGCCCTGACTACAGCTGCATCGGGTTGGTCGTCTGCTTCGCCATCGGGGCGATTGCAGATTATCGATTTGAAGCCCTGCGCGGCTGCTATGGCAAGTTCAGCAGGTAAAATTTGAGGCGAGACGCTGAAATCTGCCGATAATGTTTTGATGTCCATCACGATTCCTCAATCCTAGTTATTATATTTTCGCAAATCTGTGCACGATCATTCCGGCCAGCATGGCAACCACAAAGACAAGCGCAGGACCTGTCGCGAGCGCCAGATCGGCAATTGCTGGACCGGGACATAGCCCACCAATTCCCCAGCCTGCGCCAAAGAGGACAGCACCGATTGCAAGCTTGCTGTCAATCTTGCTCGTTCCCGGTAGATCAAATGTATCGCAGGCAACCGGCTGCGCCATGCGTTTCTGGAAGACCCAAGCGATCGCCATCGGGAGGATGGCTCCGCCCATGACAAAGGCGAGTGTTGGGTCCCAGTTTCCTGCAATGTCGAGAAACGCCTGGACGCGGGCAGGATCTGACATACCGGAATAAGCAAGCCCCGCACCGAATAGCAGGCCAGACATCAAGGCAATGACGTGGCGCGCCATATTATGATTTCCCACGCGTCGAAAGGCCGAATGGCAAATATAGCGGGCAGGTTCCGAAAAGGCTGGTTAGCGCAAAAGCGACGGCGCCAATCCCGAGCACGATCGCCAAGGTTCCAGAAAGAAGGCCCATGAACCATGCCGCAGCGATCGCAGCGACAACAACCAGACGGAGCAGACGGTCTAAGCGGCCCATATTATTCATCGCCGTGTCCTCTCAATTTTGGAGTACATTCAAACATCTTAATCACAGTATTCCGGCGGCGCGCATCACGCCCACCGTTGCCAAGCCGCTTCCCATGAACATTGCGGTTGCGGCTAACGATCGTCTGGAAAGCCGCGACAAACCGCACACACCGTGACCGCTTGTGCACCCGGAGCCCATCCGCGTTCCGAAACCCACCAGCAAACCTCCAATCACAAGCGGTAGCGGTGATGCCGGAAAGCTGACGGCGACTGGGCCGTTGAAGAACGCGACGAGCGCGGCACCAAGCGGCAAGCCGATAATGAAGGCGATTGCGATCCCGCGCGGCGCGCCGGTATCCGCTATTCCTGTCGCCCGCGCCGCCATGCCGCTTACCCCGGCAATGCGGCCCAAGCCCAAAAGCATGATCGCCGCAGACACGCCTATCAGGATTCCGCCGATCAGCCCCTCAACAGGCATCGCTTGAGGAAAGCCGGGCAGCATCAGAGAACATCCAACGGGATTTTGAGGAAGCGCGTTCCGTTGGCTTCCGGCTCAGGCAAATGGCCCGCGCGTATGTTGACCTGGATCGATGGCAGGATCAGCTTGGGCATTGACAGGGTTGCGTCGCGAGCATCGCGCATCGTCACAAAGTCGTCCTCGCTTACGCCTTCGTGGACATGAACATTACCGACCCGCTGTGCGCCAACGGTTGTTTCCCAGGCAAAATTGTCACGACCGACCGCTTTGTAGTCATGGCAATGGAACAGCCTTGTCTGGTCGGGTAGCTCCATTAGGCGGCGGATCGAACGAAAAAGCATCCGCGAGTCACCACCAGGAAAGTCAGCGCGCGCGGTCCCGTAATCCGGCATGAATAAGGTGTCACCCGTAAACACTGCGTCGCCAACGACATAAGCAAGGTCGGCGGGAGTATGGCCGGGAAGGTGAAGAACGGTCGCTTTGATCTCACCAATATGAAACTGGTCTCCGTCTTCAAAAAGATGGTCAAATTCAGAGCCGTCTCGTGCGAACTCTGTGCCCTCGTTGAAAATTTTTCCGAACACACTTTGAACGTGGATAATCTCACGACCGATGGCGATTTTGCCGCCGAGCTTGTTCTTTAAATAGGGGGCAGCGGACAGGTGATCGGCGTGCGCGTGCGTTTCGAGAAGCCAATCAACCGCAAGGTCCTTCTCCCCAGCATAGGCAATGATTGCGTCTGCCGAAGAGAAGGACGTGCGACCCGAAGCGGCGTCATAGTCGAGCACGCTATCGATGATAGCAGCCCGCTTGCTCTCGGGATCGTGGACGACATAGCTGACCGTATTGGTCGGCTCGTCGAAAAATGATTTGATAACGACGCTATCCGACGGCGTTGCCGCAATCTGCGCTGATGCTTGCTGAATTACCGAGTCGGTCACCAGTATCTCCTGATTAATTCATGTTTACATAAACTATGTAATATACTATCTACGCTGCGTCAATAGGATCGCGATGACAGCAAATCGAAAAAGCAGGATGACATTATGACCGAGGCAATTGTGCAGTCGATTTCGCCGATAAGGATGGGGGATAAAGCTCCCGATTTTCGGGCGCGAACGACGATGGGAGAGAAATCGCTCGCTGATTTTCGTGGGCAGTGGCTCATTTTTTTTTCGCACCCAGCCGATTTCACTCCGGTCTGCACTACTGAGTTTCTGGCTTTGGCAAGGGCCGTGGATCGGTTTGAAGCGGCGGGATGTGCACTACTCGGCCTCTCTGTGGACAGCCTCTATTCCCATCTGGCTTGGGTCCGCGCGATTGAAGATCAGCATGGGATAAAAATACCGTTTCCCATAGTTGAAGACCCGAGCATGGCAGTGGGCCGCGCCTATGGCATGATCGATGAGACAGCCGTTGATAGTACAGCGATCCGCTCAAGCTATTTTATCGACCCCGAAGGCGTTGTGCGGGCATCAACATGCTATCCGCACAATGTTGGCCGCTCGGTTGCTGAAATGCTGCGACTGCTCTGCGCATTGCAAGCCGTTTCCGACGGCAAGGGGCTTACACCTGAAGGTTGGCAAAACGGTGACCCATTGCTTGCTCTTCCGGCAGCTACGCTCTCAGAGATGCTCCCTGGGCAGGGCTGGTTTTGTCAGAAAGTCGAAACCAAATGAAGGCGCTCTTTGAGAGCCGTGCCCATGCCGTGGTCGCTGCAGACAAACTTAAAGTCTATGCACAGCCGCAAAGGCTAATGATCCTATCCTGCCTTCTGCGCGGCGAGCATACGGTGAGTGAGATTGATGCTGTAACGGGCATAGGTCAACCCGCGCTTAGTCAGCAACTGGCCGAACTGCGCCGAAACGAACTTGTTAGAACGCGTCGGGTGTCGAAACAGATTTGGTATGATCTTGCTGATGACAAAGTGCGTCTCTGCGTGCGCAGCATGGAAGTCATACTGGGCGATAACCACGATCTCGAAGTCGCATTGGGTGAGGTAATCACTTCCCCTCCTTTGAAAAAGGACATCAAACGTCCGGCTGGAGCAGCCAGTTTTGTCAAAATTCTCTGATCGAGCGCTCGGCTTGAAGCTGTTGATGCCGCAAATGAGCAAGCGCTGCATTCACGTGCAACACGTGCCCAATGGAGGGTGGCGCAGGAAGCTTTTGGCCCCTTTGCTGATCAGCGCATTTCCAGCACATGCGTCCGCTTCTGAACCTGATACCGAATATTGGGCGGGTGTGTCCGCTTCGGGTTCGATAGGCGGTCACTGGCTTGGCTCGGCAGAAATATCGGTCCGTTCTGATGATGCGCAGATGCGGCAACCCACGACCGTTCTCCGGCCAATGATTGGCTATCAATTGCATAAGAATGCAAGTGTGTGGATAGGCTATACCAGAGTTGAGCAGCATCCTGACAACGGTTCGCAGATTGCGGAAAATCGGTTGTCCCAACAGGTGAGTTTGAACTTGGGGAAAATTGGCAATGCTCATTTTTCTGCGAGAACGCGGATCGAGCAACGGTCTTATGAGAAGGTTCATGGCACTGCTTGGCGTATCCGGCAGCAACTCAGGCTGGCGATGCCTCTTCAGTCTGACCGGGCTAGCTTCATCATATCGACAGAGCCATATTTTACGCTCCGTACAAATATCTCAGGCAGCAATAGCGGGTTAGAGCAATGGAGAAATTTCATCGGCGTCAATGTCCCCGTGACGAAAAGCGTAGCGCTCGAAGCTGGATATCTCAATCGGTACATCAAACGCCGCAACGCGCCGAACCGGGTCGACCACATTTTCCCCGTCACTCTTTCGTATCGCTTTTGATGGCCATTGCGAAGAACGTGATGGGCATAGCAAGGCGGCCCTGGAAAGGAGAGTGATGATGCCATTCACCAACCACAAAGACCGGGAAGGGGTTGTTTCCGAACTGCATCTGCGCCGAATGCCTGCGTTGGCAGCGCCGTTGCGGATGATTCAGATATTGCGGGTTGTAGCATCTGATGATCGGGCGGTTGAGGCCTTGCATGTCGCGGCCATGCCGATCGCGCAAACACATATCAGACAAAGTGACCGCCATGTTGATGGTTGCAGCAACGAGGGTATCGAATTTCTTTGGGAGCAGCAAAGCGAAGCAAGCACAGCAACAATCATTCTTCCGGGTGCCGGCATACACCCATTTGTTGTAGCAGAGCATGAAAATGCTGCGATGAACTGGCTATATGAAGCGCCCGGTGAAGTGCTTCGCGCCATTCGTATCGAGATTGTCGAAGATGACCTAATAGCGGACGCCATAATAAACGAAGACATTTTCGAGCGGGACAATCTGGTGAGTTGCCGCGTACCTGGCGGAGCGCGCTTCTGGTCGGACTTCAAACTCGGCCAAGATGGATTCGGCCGTTTGCTGGTCGCCGCCAACGGTATGTCAGCCTTCGATCTGGGCAGGGCTGTGCAACGCTTTCAGGAATTGGGGAATTATCGCAACCTGGCTCTGCTGGGGTTAAAAGTAACGCAGACGAACAGCCCTGAACTAGCCGTCCGTGAGGCTAAGTTGCTTGAGATTAGCGAAAAGATCGTGGTCGCCGACCACGACGACCTGCTCCTTGACGCACTCATCGATCTTGCCGCGCGCACGACTGCTCTGAATGCGCAAACAGCGTACAGGATGAGTGCCACAGAGGCATATAGCGAAGTCGCGCTGCACCGATTGCACGCACTGCAGGCCGAACCCATAGCGGGTTATCAAACGCTGGCGGGCTTTACCGAAAGGCGGCTGCTCCCCGCTGTAAAGACATGCCGCTCGTTTGGGATCAGGCTTGAATCATTGGCACAGCGTATTGAACGAGCAACTGCGCAGCTCAGAACGCGAATAGAAATGCGCATTCAAAATCAAAATAGCGAGATGCTTGCGTCGATGAACGAGAGCTCTGCGCGCCAGTTGAAACTTCAGCATCTGGTGGAAGGCCTGTCGGTGGTTGGTGTAAGCTATTATGTGGTGGGGCTCATCGCCTATATGGTCAAAGCTGTTGACCCAGTGTTAGTGGGTATTGATTCCAACCATATCGTAGCATACGCGACGCCCGCAGTTATTATGGTTGCGTGGTTCTATCTGCGTCGCCGCATGAACAGGACGCGATGATGGTTAGAAAAGCGGCGGTAACGGGACACCATTTAGACGTTTTCAGCGATCAGTACCGAAGCATCCAAGCCCCACGCCGGGATTTTTCCGTCATTGGTAAAAAAACAGGTCGCGATACCGCATTTTTAGAAAATACGGAACGCAGCCCAGCTTCAGCTTTTGCGTGTCTCCACCAAACCAGCTGTTTGAATGATCCAAAACGCTTTGCCACCGCCCATGTCACCAAAACGTCTCCGCGCCTCGGTGTTTGGGGAGTAACAGCTGTGGGTGATTTCAAACCCGAACATGTGGCTGAAGAACCCGCCCCAATGCTGCCGGTTCACCAGAAGATAACGGAACATCTCGCCGCCGAGCGCACTTTTCTCGCATGGATAAGGACATCGGTAGCGATCATCAGCCTTGGCTTTGTAGTAGCCAAATTCGGCTTGTGGCTGCATGAGCTTGCGAGCCGATTTGACCCAGACCTTAAAACGTCGGGAACAGGAGCATCACTACCCATCGGGGTCAGCATGATGGTTTTTGGTAGTCTAATTGCCATATTGGCTGCGTGCCATTTCTTTTTGATCGAGAGGGCAATCGAGCGCGGCGACTTTAAATCCAACCGGCAAATGGTCATTGGGACGTCAGCCGGGATCGTCCTGCTATCGGTCGCCATCATTGGCTATCTTGTACTCACAACAGTCTATTTATAATCGATAGAGGGTGGCGCCCTATCTCGTGGCGTTCTGTAGGTCTGGTGCCACATGGAATAAACCGATTAACTTTGTGCGCGATAGGCCTTGAGGCCACCAGCTATATATTTCGCATTTTTATATCCCATTGCTCGCAGGGTGTCAGCGGACAGCGCGCCGCGATTGTTGGCATTGCAGTAGCACAGGATGGTCGTATCAAGATCGGGCACTACGCCTTCAATGTTCATTTCAAGTTTACCCCGGCTCACGTTGACTGAACCTGCGATATGATCAGCTTGGTGCTCCTCGCTGTCTCTGATATCGACGAGCACAGCTCCGTGAGCGACAAGATCGCTGACATCCTCGGCTGCAACGCCCGACACACGAGCCTGCGCTGCATCAGCGAGATCCTGAAATTTTTGAGTGTAGGCCATTATTGCTCCGTCTTCGTTCGTGTCGTGGAAAGTGCGCGCTATTAGACTGAACCGAACTCCCAACGTCAACTGCACAACGCGGATTAGGGATCGATATATGCGAGTGTGGCCGAATTAGCCAAATACTGCAATTGAAGCACGAATGTTGCGCCCCTCAGTCACACCTTTCATCCTTTAGGCCGGGGATTATCAGACGACTTTGGTTTGCCTTTGCTGATCAATATTGCCTCGTTTTATCCGCCGCATGGCATAAAGGATATGAAAATAGTTAAAAGGCACACGCAATGGCTCTTCAACAGGCAACGATCAAACTCGGGATAGTAGAGAATCTTCCTCAATTTGCTTTGCTCGTCGTTATAAACGCATTTGTCGGGGGGATGATCGGTATCGAACGATCAATCCTACCAACGCTCGCCGAAGTCGAGTTTGGCTTAGCCGAGCGAACCGCGATCTTGTCGTTCATCGCAGTATTTGGCGTCACCAAGGCCTTCTCCAATTACGTCGCCGGGCGGCTAGGGGACAGATGGGGCCGCAAGCCAGTTCTGATCGCTGGCTGGATCATTGCTGCACCTGTGCCGTTTCTGCTGATGTGGGGTCCCACCTGGACCTGGATTATTGTAGCAAATGTTTTCTTGGGCGTCAGTCAAGGTCTTACTTGGTCCACCGCAGTCATCATGAAGATCGATCTTGCGGGCCCAAAAAATCGCGGCCTTGCAATGGGACTCAATGAATTTGCGGGATATTTCGCAGTCGCTGCCTCGGCTTGGGCTACGGGCTATATCGCCGTTCGATATGGCCTGCGGCCCGAACCCTTTTATCTCGGCGTCGGCTTCGTCGCCGCAGGCCTGCTACTGTCGATCCTCGCGGTTCGCGAGACCCGGTCGCATATCGCAGTCGAAGTTGCGTCGCATGTTGCGGATACGGATGGCCAATATAGCGAAGCCGAGATATTCAAACAGACGACTTGGCGTGACCGAAATCTCTCCTCGGCTACGCAAGCGGGGTTAGTCAACAATCTGAACGATGGCATGGCTTGGGGTCTGTTCCCGCTCATTTTTGTGGCAGCTGGGCTGAATCTGTCGCAAATTGGCATCCTCGCTTCAATCTATCCGGGGGTTTGGGGCGTCGCTCAATTGATTACTGGAAGCCTATCTGATCGTATTGGCCGCAAATGGCTTATTGCTGCAGGCATGTGGGTCCAGGCTGGTGGCATCTTGGTCACGGCGCTATCGGCTGGTTTTGGGCTATTTGCTGTTGGTGCAGTACTCTTGGGTCTCGGGACTGCGATGGTCTATCCGACTTTGCTTGCCAGCATCGGCGATATCGCCCACCCGTCGTGGCGCGGGTCTGCGGTTGGCGTATACCGGCTATGGCGCGACCTTGGTTACGCCTTCGGTGCGGTGATTGCAGGCGTTGTTGCCGACTATTTCGGGCTATCGATGGCTGCCATCGTCGTTGCCAGTCTTACCTTCCTGTCTGGTTGCATTGTGGCAATCCGGATGAGCGAGACGCTGCGCACGCCAGCGCATTAGGCTTTGGCCGGCACCAGCAAGGCCTTGGCGGGCATCATGACACCCGAAGTTGGCTTGTAGTATTGAGCAAACAGCGCCAGCAGTTCCTTCTCGATCCGCAAGCGCAACCCAACATCCTCCTCAGCAAGGTGGCTTGCAAATGCCATCGATGACATAACAAACCGAACAGCATCGTCGGGGGAGGCGTTTGCGCCACCGATGGGAAGTAGCCCAATCCATTCGATGATCTCAGCATCTTCGAATCCACCGGAAAGCAATATCTCCCTCAAATAATCACGCTCTCCATAGGCAAATGGACCTGGGGCACGTGGCTCGGTTGGGGGAAGATCAATATGCGATCGCACCACGCCTATCATCTCCATCATCCAGGCGTTTTCCTTGGGGAGCGCCCAGACGGCGAGATCGATTTTGCCGCCCAGCTTGACCATCTCATGAAGATTGAAAAAGGCAGCCTTTGGTTCGCCAAAAAACATGCTTCCAAACCGCGAGAACAGGCGGTCAAATGGTGCTTGCTCGAGTTTTGCTGTCGCTGCATCCGCGCAGATAAAGCTCGTGTTGTTGGCGTGGACCTTTTCCGCGCGCGTGCGCGATGCTTGAATCAGGACCGGCGAGATATCGAGGCCTGTTACGAATCCACTTGATCCGACTTCTTGCGCGATCGCAATTGTCGTTCCGCCTCCTCCGCACCCGACGTCAAGGACGTGTTCGCCGGGCTTGAATGCCGCATGATCAAGAAGCGCTGTTCCAATCGGTGCAATCATGCTCTCGAACCGGTCCAGATTGGCAAGCCATTTGACCCCCATTTCACCGGCCCAATCTTCAGCCTTTAGTTCATCAGGCGCATGTAGATCGGATTGTTGCATTTGAATGGAACCTCAAAGTTAAACCTATGTTACGAATCTGCTATAAAAAGTGAGTTAGCAAGGTAATTTGCATTGAGACAATCGAGGGAACGCCTACGATCAATCCAAAATGTAACATTAAGGAGCCTTCAAAATGAAATCGCGAGCTTTTCTTATCCTTGCCTCCATTGCTGCGGTTTCGGCCGCACCGCTCACTGCATCTGAGGGTAGCTTTAAAAAGGGACCAGTATTCACCGAATTCGGACCCGTCGCACCCGTGGAAGGCGCATTGACCGTTCCATCCACAACTGCGTTCAAAGTGGCGTTTGATGTCGCCGCACCAGCAGACGCTGGGAAGCTCAATCGGACAATTGAAAGCGCTGCACGCTTTATCAATATGCATGTAGCGGCCGGCATCGACGAAAAAAATATCGATCTGGCCATTGTAGTGCATGGCGGTGCCGCGCTCGACTTGACGACGGCTAATTTTTATTCCGCGAAAAAGGACGGTGCTCAAAACGGAAATATCGAAGCGATACGCCAGCTCCAAGCACACGGGGTCAAGCTCTACCTTTGCGGTCAGAGTGCAGCCGCACATGGTATTGCAAAGTCCGATCTCCTACCCGGTGTGGAAATTTCGTTGTCAGCAATGACGGCGCATGCTGTGTTACAGCAGCAAGGATATACGCTAAACCCGTTTTGAGCGAATATGGTGCATCTGGTCAAAGGCTAGCCGACCGGGCAGTTATAAATTCCATCACTTCCTCGCTTGGCCGAGACCTGAATTTTATTGGTATCGCCCATTCCTATTGTCAGCACCGTCTCCATCCGTTGAAGAGCGCTGGTGCCAGGTCGTTTGGGAAACAGCGGCGGACCGATTGGCAAGGGTAGGGATATTGTCGTTCCTACTACATCCTCAAAACGCGCAAGCGAGGCTTCAGCAAGGCGCGACCAAATCATCGTCCGGCCAAGCGTATAAGTGCGTCTGCACCATGCCAGCAAGGAATTGGGGTCGGCAAACAGACTGTTGATGGCGGAGCTGAACCCTGCACTATCTCCGAAACCGACCAGGCGTCCCAGCCCGCTAGCAAGCAATTTGCGGGCTTGAACATAGGGCGTCGAGACTATTGGCTTGCCCAATCCCACCGCATAAGCGAGCGTGCCTGATGTCACCTGCGCCCAGTTGAGTTACGGCGTCACGTAAACATCGGCGGCGGCAAAATAATCGAGCACGTCTTCGGTATTGAAAAAGGCATCGATGAAGCGAACATAGTTTGTCATGCTCAGGTCTTCGGCGAGCGCAATCAGGGACTCTCGATAGGACTAGCCATTTTGCGCGATGCAATGCGGATGCGACGTACCAAGGACAAGATAAAGTGCGCCGGGATTTCGCGCGATAATATCCGGCATCGCAGCGATCATCGTCTCGATTCCTTTCCCGAGCGAAAGCAAGGCGAAGGTCAGGATCACATCGCAAGTTTCAAGGCCCAGCTTCACCTTCATCGATGTAGTAGATGTGAATGGCCTGTCCGGTATCCCGTGAGGAACGACCACGACTTGATCCGGGTCTGCTCCATAGGGTTCGAGTAGAATCATCCGCGCGGCATCAGCCATGACGATGATCGTCTCGCAACCGTCCATCAGCGCCAGCGTTACACGCCTCTAGTCAGGATCAGGCTCGGCCAGAACGGTATGAAGCGCGACTGCTACTGGCACCTTCATCCGGCCTATCAGGGACAGGATATAATCACCTGCTCTGCCGCCAAATATGCCGAACTCGTGCTGAATCCAGATCATATCAGCGCCGCTCGCCGTAATGCCGCGGGCGGCGCGTGCATAGGACGCCAACTCATCTTGGTTTATCAACCCACTGATGCGATCTGGGTAAGCATAATGTTTGCCCGGATCGTTCAGCGCCCAGATATCGACCTTAATGTCGGGATAGCGCAGTGCCATCGCTTGGGAGACATCAGTGGTATAAGTCGCGATGCCACACCGCCGCGGGAGATGGTTGCCGATCAACGCGATATGCCTTACGCGATTGCGGTCTGGAACAGAGATTTCGAATGCTAGTCTAGGTTCCTGAGCAGGCGGCGTAGTTTTCATTGGCTAGTCGTTCGAAGAATTGCGGTTTTGCTACCTTTCGCCTTGGCCTTTTGCAGCCAACCCAACCATTCCTGATAGCGAGGTCGTTCGCCCACAATCCGTATTGGCACGTATTTGCTAGCGTCGAGCCATGCATGCTTCAACATGCCTTGTTCTGGGTTGCCCGCATCACGTCCATTGGCTCAGCGCCGTAGCCGGGCGACCACAGTGACAAAGAAGGCCGCTGACCAGCCGAGTAGCAGAACGCCGTTGACTCCTTCAATCGCCCCGACAACGCGTCAACGTTTAACCATGTCGGCATCGTCGAAACCGATCCCGGCATAGGTGATCGTTGAGTAATACGCCGCAGCCTCAAGATCAGCGACCGCCCCGAGCAGCAGATAGACAGCGCCGTAAAGCCAATTCTCGATGCCGTGAAGCGTGAACAGCGCCAATACGATTGCGAGAATGAGAACAGCATGTCGAAGCGAGAAATGGTGATGTGCTTCGGTTTTGCTCGGATCGAACCGCAAAACTCTGGCAAGCATGGCAATGCCAGCGCCATGCATCAGTACGGTGAGCACCACCATCACCGTTGCAAGGGCCAGCTGATCAAACATCCAGCGCTATGGTTTCGCGCAACTGTTCATTCCGAAAATGGAGTAAGCCGGACATCGCCCGACCAAGCCGGTCACCAGGGGAATGAGTCCGATCCAGCCAAGCTGGGTCTGCGGGCCAATGAAGACCAGCGCAATCGACGAGTGGAACAGCGCATCCTGTATCCGTATTGTCCCTGATGTAGCTCACTCTTTGGTCCGACTAGACTTCAATCCTATTCAACAGCCACCTCTCCAAGGTCGGCTTGCTAGGAGACAGAAATTGAAATCGGTACTTCTTCACGTTCAAGACGATGATGGCATGGAATCGCGTTTACAAACAGCATTGTCAATTGTCCGATCTTCAAACGGGCATCTTTCATGTCTGCATGTTACCCCGATCAACGCCTATGTCGCTTTTGATAATTTCGGCGGTACGTTCGTGATGAATGACATCATGAAGGCGCTTGAAGAGCAAGAAGCCAGAATGAGGTCCAAGATTGAAGCGCATCTGACCCATGAGGACGTTGCTTGGTCCTATGATCAGACAACTTCGGACGCTACCCACGCGCTGGTCAGTCACGGAGCACTCGCTGATATCATCATCGTCGGAAGGTCGCGCCACAGCCAAATCGCAGCCTATCCCGCCTTGGCCATGTTTGGTGACTTATTGAAGGCGTCACGCACACCCATCTTGGTGCAACCTGAAGGAAACAAAGGCTTGGACCCGGTTGGCACGGCGGTTGTCGCGTGGAACGGCAGTTTCGAAGCCGGTAACGCTCTGCGCGCTGCACTACCGCTTTTGCAGCAGGCGTCCGCTGTACATATTGTCGCAATCGACGAAGCAAAAGATCTCGATTTTCCGTCGCTCGATGCGTCTGAATATCTTTCTCGTCACAATATTTCGTCGGAAGTGATTAGTGACAGCAAGGGTTCGTATACGGTTGCCGAGAAACTTGTCGCGACGGCTCAGACACTCGATGCCAGCTATCTGGTCATGGGGGCTTACGGTCATAGCCGCGCACGCGAATACTGGTTCGGGGGTGTAACGCGAAGCACGCTTGTTGAATGTCCGGTTCCGCTTATCCTGTCGCGCTAGAGCAAACAATCAGTTCAGAGGCCATCGGCATGAAACCATTGGAAGTCCTCTTTCACGGGGCAGCAGGAACCGTCACCGGCTCGTGTTTTGAAATTCGAAGTGAAAGCAAAGTCATCATTATCGACTGCGGGATGTTTCAGGGCACGCGCACGCTGGAGGCGCTCAACCATGAGAAGCTACCCTTTGACGTGTCGGCAGTCACTGCAGTTATCCTGACCCATGCCCATCTCGACCATAGCGGACGATTGCCCTATCTGGTCGCAAGCGGATGTAGGGCCCCTATCTGGACCACTGAACCAACCGCCGACATCATTGAGCCCCTGTTGCTGGACTCAGCAAAACTCCAAGTGGCCGATGCAGAGCGTCGCAACCAGAGACCGGATCGGTTGGGGTTTGCTCCCTTTGTGCCGCTTTACACTGCTGACGATGTAGCCACATGTCTCGGTCAGACTCGTGAAGCCATGTATCGTACTTGGAACGACCTTGGCGATGGTGATGGCTTCCGGCTTTGGGATGCCCGACACATTGTTGGATCGGCATCGGTTGAACTTAGACTGTCCGGCGTGCGGATATTGTTCTCGGGCGATATTGGCGGTGGGTCTGCTATACCGTGTCCATCGGTCGAACTGGGTGGTTATGACCATATCATTTGTGAATCCACTTATGGCAACCGCCACCGCGCGCCCGTTTTGATTAGCGACCGCCGCGAACAGCTTGCTGTACATGTCGAGGACGTGCTGAAGCGCGGGGGTAATCTTTTGATCCCGGCCTTCGCGGTTGAACGGACACAGGTTATTCTGGAGGACCTTGCTTCGCTGTTTGAAGCGAAGCGACTGGGCTCGATTAGTGTCTTCGTCGACTCCCCGCTTGCCGAGCGTATCACACGTGCAACGTTGCGGCATCGACACGGTGGTTTTGATCTGATCGATCATCCCAATATCAGGTTCGTGCATGATACCGCAGAATCGAAGAAGTTGAACAGCATAACCGGCGCAGTGATCATAGCCGGGTCGGGAATGTGCCAAGGCGGGCGCATCCGGCACCATTTGCTTCACAATTTGCCTCATCCCAAGGCACGGGTGTTGTTTGTTGGCTTTCTCGCTCATGGGACGCTTGGTGCTGTCTTGCGAGATGGCGCCCATCATGTTCGGATTTCTGGAAATGACGTTCCGGTTCGTGCCGAGGTCAAGGCACTTGAGTCCTATTCGACACATGCAGATCGTTCGGCACTGCTTGAGTGGCTGATAGCACGCGCGCCAGTTTCCGGTTCTATTTTTCTTGTCCACGGCGAAAATGAGTCACTCTCAACCTTGGCAAATGATGTCAGGGCGACGACTGGTTTTGGTGCGGTGATCATCCCTGAGCTTGGCAGCGCTTGGGAACTAAGGCCTGGGCGGGTCGCTCAAAATGTCGGAGCACCACGCGCTGATGCCAAAGCTCTAATCGCCCCGCAGGATTGGGTTTCTGGTCTCGCCGACATTGAATCCGGCCTTGGAGACAGGCTGCGTGCTTTGCCCTCCGATGCTGCTCGCGAACGCGCTGTCGCGTCGATCCAGCGCGCGCTCGAACGCGTTGAGGGACAATAAAGGGTTTCACATAGGGATGGTTCCCGATTTTGCAGGGCCAGAAACTTGGTCAGACACGCACGATTAGGTTGAAACCAGATCGCCCTCAAGATCAAGGAGAATAGTCATGAAGACCGACAGTCAATTGCAACAGGACGTGGTGGATGAACTGCAATGGGAACCGCGCGTCGACCACGCCAATATCGGTGTTGCCGCCTAGGATGGCGTTGTAACGCTGTCCGGCTTTGTCGCCAGATATACCTCCAAAATTGCCGCCGAAAAGGCCGCGCGTCGCGTCAAGGGTGTGCGCGGCCTTACTGAAGAAATCGAGGTTCGCTTACCGAGTGACCCCAAGGCATCTGACCCAGAAATTGCCAAACGCATTGCTGACATGTTCGACTGGAGTGTAACAATCCATCGGGACATGATCGCGGTGAAGGTTGAGCATCGTTGGGTTACACTGAGCGGCACGGTAGATTATCACTTCCACCGCCAGTCAGCCAAAGATCTTGCGTCACGCATCACCGGCGTCAAAGGCGTGACCAACCTTGTCGAAGTCAAGACGCGTCCGTCGCCGAGCGATGTGAAGGATCGGATTGTGGCCGCGTTCAAGCGCAATGCCGATCTGGACGCGAGCACGATCACCGTTATGACCGATGGCAGTACCGTCAGGCTCGGTGGCCAAGTCCACGCTTGGTACGAGCGCCAGATTGCAGAGCGTGCGGCTTGGGCTGCTCCAGGCGTTAATCGCATTGAAGACAACATCACCGTTATCTAACTTCCGATTTTTCTTCATTCGATACGAGGGGAAGGGGCGGGCCGCACTCATCAACGCGTGCGGGCCCATATATATCTATGGGGGTTCCGGTGGGGCGATCGAGAGCGGGATTGCGGCTTTCGCCCATATTGGGATCACAGCCGTAGATATCAGCACGATAGCCGTGTAGCGTCAAAGCAGGAGGTCGAGTCTATTGGTTGGAAGCGAAATGGGATTTAGCCACGCGGACTATCTAAGCGCGATGGTCGCCACGCTGCCCGAGGCGATGGTTGTGGTCAGCCCTGATCACCAAATTGTCGATGTGAACCCGGCCTGCCTCGCGATGCTTGGCGCCACCTCAGTTGACGATATCCCTAATCGCTCGCCACTGTCGATCATCGCTATTCGTAGCCTTCCCAAATTTCGCAATCATTTTCTGGCAATTCTCGGCAATGACACATCGGGCATTGGCGCACCGCTTTTAATGGAACTGAACACGCTCAACGGCGGTACCAAGCAGATTGAATGCCGCATGGCTCCCCTCAAAAGCTCTGAAGGTGACATCATCGCGGTTATCGCAACAGCCCGCGACGTGAGCCGCCGAGAGGAGGCGCTGAAAGCGGCGGCCGATGGCGCTGCACTATTACAAGCCATACTCGCAACGGTTCCCGATGCGATGGTCGTGATTGACGAGCATTGCCTGATTACTTCCTTTAGCGCCGCCGCAGAAAAGCTGTTTGGTTTCGCCGAAGCCGAGGTTCTGGGGCTCAATGTCAACATGCTGATGCCTGAGCCACACAAGACCATACATGATGGCTATATCCAGCGCTATCTTCAAACCAGCGAAAAACGGATCATTGGCATCGGGCGCACGGTCGAAGGGCAACGCCGCGACGGGACGGTTTTCCCGATGGAGCTATCCGTTGGCGAAGCGCGCACGGGTGAGCACCGTGCTTTTACTGGTTTCATCCGTGATCTGACCGAGCGCCATGCGACCGAGGCGCAGCTGAACAAGGTTCAATCCGAACTGATCCACGCGTCACGCCTCAGCGCGGTCGGCACGCTCGCCTCGGCCCTCGCCCATGAGCTTAACCAGCCGCTCACAGCCGTCGCCAATTATGTTTCCGCTGGGCGCGATATGGTCGGCGGGGACAAGCCTGAAACTCAAGAAACGCTACGCGAGGCCTTGGATGAGGCGGCGAAGGAGGCAATCCGTGCGGGGCAGATTGTGCGCCGCCTGCGCGATTTTGTGTCCAAAGGGGAACTCGATATGCAAAATTTGTCGCTCGGCAAGCTGATCAACGACGCGACCACGCTAGGTCTGGTCGGTGCACGTGAACAAGGAGTCGAATGGTGGATCGACATTGATCCCGACATCGACAATGTTCTGGCTGACCGCGTGCAAATACAACAAGTGATGGTCAATTTGATGCGCAATGCGATCGAGGCCATGCACAAATCTACGACCAAACATCTGACCGTGAGAGCGCGCGGACATAAACAAAATCAGGTTGATATTTCGGTATCGGATACCGGGCATGGCCTCTCTGATGAAATGGCAGGGCAATTGTTCCAACCCTTTGTCAGTTCTAAGGCACAGGGCATGGGCCTGGGCCTGTCGATCTGCCGCACTATCGTAGAAGCGCATGGCGGGAAACTGTCGGTCGCGCCCAATCCCGACGGCGGCACCATATTCCGTTTTACGCTAACGCGCGTTTCAAGGGAGAGCCAAAATGACGACTGAAAAACTAATACACATTGTCGATGATGATCATGCTGTCCGCCGGTCAGCAGCGTTTATGCTGAAGCACGCCGGCTACCGCGTGGCATCCTACATTTCGGGCGTCGCATTCCTGAAGGACGCAAAGCATGCCGAGCGCGGCTGCGTACTGCTTGACGTTCGCATGCCGGAAATGGACGGACTGGAAGTTTTGCAGGAAATGAACACGATCGGGATCGATATGCCAATCGTGATCCTCACCGGTCACGGCGATGTCGACGTCGCGGTCAAAGCGATGCGTGCCGGGGCGGTCAACTTTATCGAGAAGCCCTATGAAAAGGAAACTTTGCTCTATGCGATTGAGGAGGCCATTAGTCGGCTTGACCGAAATCATGACAAGGATTTGAAGGCTGGTGAAGCCAGGGTGCGTCTGGCAAGCCTTACCGGGCGTGAACATGATGTGCTCGACGGGCTAGTCGCAGGATATCCGAACAAAACCATCGCCTTTGATCTCGGGATTTCACCACGTACGGTCGAGATCTACCGAGCAAATATGATGGAGAAGCTCCGCGCGCGCAGTCTGTCCGAAGCGCTCCGTATTGCTTTTGCCGCTGAAGATGGTTCGGAACCGGTTCTGCATATCCCAAGCGTCTCTGCGACCTAGTTTAGCGCAGGCTTGGGATGGAAACGCAGTAGCGACGCAATGGCACACAACGATGTGAATAAATCGCGCTGTTGCGCCAATCACTGTTCAACCGATTGAATCGGCTATTCGGCTTTCGCAATCCACTTCACGGAACCGAAATACCTGTTTCTTGACACAAGCTATCGCGCGCTATTTTGTCTTGCCCAGCTCACAATTGATGCGGTCGACATCACACCGGACTGGCGTACAATTTCCTTGCCCTTGGAGAACAGGATCAGTGTGGGAAGAGAGCGAATGGCAAAACGAGCAGCGATTGTTTGTTCGGCCTCTGTGTCGAGCTTGCCCAGACGCATAAAGGGCTCAAGCTGCGCTGCAGCCTCAGCGAAAGCGGGCGCCATGTGCCGACAGGGGCCGCACCAGCCTGCCCAGAAATCGACGAGAAGTGGTATGTCGCTCTTGGAGGCATGGGCATCGAAGTTTGTGGGCGCCAAGACAACAGGCTGCTTGCCAAAAAGCATCGATCCACAGCGGCCACATTTACCCCCTGCATTGAGCTTCTCGCGTGGAACCCGGTTGAGCGTTCCGCACGCTGGGCAGGCAATATTTGTCGCGTTGGTTTGTGTCATGGATACAACTCTTATATGTCAACCGGGCACGCAGGAAGCCAAGTTAAAATCACAAAATGAAAGCGGGATACCATTGTCAACAATGCCTCGTTTCTGAAGTGGAGTAGCGCGTCGACAGTTCAACGCGCCAACATTGAGCTGCTCTCGTCGGTTTTCAACTTTTCAAGCCCGATCAGTTTGAGCGCCAAACTCTCATAAAAGGGCTCGCTTTCACCCTTTCGAATCTTGCGCAGAAAATACTTCTCGAACCCAATCTTTCCAAGATGCACCCATCGGCCGTGACCTGACCAGTTTCGATTGTGGGGGCGGTATCTGGGGCTCAGCGATAAAAGCGACCCCATTGTCGCCAAAATCGGCCAGGCACAATGCGTTCCAAGTCGCCTGTGCACTTGGCTCTTACCCGTTGACCAGCGACTCCAGATTATGGGCTATGGCAGTCGCCATGCTTTCGATCATGAAGCAGGTCTTGGGGACGCCGACTGGAACGGGTGTTGGTCCCGTTGGCGGTATTGCAACACAGACGCCAAGCGCGAAGATGTTGGGGAAGGTCTTGCTGCGCTGATACTCGTCAACCAGCACAAAGCCGCGAGGGCTGGTCAGGCCTTCAATGCCGAATATTGCCGGGATGCCGCGAAAGGCGGGGAGCATCATGGCATATTTGAAAGGCACGTCATGGGTCTTACAAACCGCGCCATCGGGTCCGATCTCATCGGCATGCAGCATGTTGGGTTCGACCGACGTAGTTTTCGCATTGGTTGTCCACTTTATGTGGCGTTCACGGAGTTCGCTTTCGAGCACGGATTTGGTATCACCGACACCGTCCAACCCGAGACGCCCGACATAGGGTTCGGGCGTCACCAAGGTGATCGGCACGCGGTCGCGGATTTCGCGGCGGCGCAGCTCAGTGTCGAGGATCATCACAAATTCATAGACCGGACCAAAACAGGATGCGCCCGGTGCCGCGCCAACGATGATCGGGCCGGGATCCTTGCAGAAGCTCTCAAACGCCTTTGCTGTGTCTTCGGCATGCGCCGTCTTGCAAACAGATACCGTGTAGCCGCCATCCAGGCCAAGGCCGGTAATTTCGTCAAAGGCAAGGTCAGAACCAGTCGCAATCACGAGATAGTCATAGGCGACTGATTGACCATCGTTGAGTTTAACGCGGTTCTCCGCTGAATGCAGTCGTTTTCCGCTAGGGGTTGTAAACGCGATCTTTTGTTTCTCGAAGACAGGGGAGAGTTTGACTTGCACGGCGTCGGACGTGCGCCAGCCGATCGCAACCCAGGGATTGGAAAGCAGGAAGGAGAAGCGTTCACTATCGGAGATCACCGACACATGCGCCTTGCCTTGAACCGCTTCCATTATTTCAAAGGCCGCAATCGTGCCGCCAAGGCCTGCGCCCAAGATGACAATACGCGGCAGTGCAGATTGGTTTGACATCGTTCATTGCCTTGATTGTTCGCCGCAGTGGCGATGATTGTCTGGCCTGCGCCAACGGCGTGCCCCCTGTAGGCCACCGGATGTCCGCACCCCTAATGGCAGCTAGCTGTCGAACCCTAGCGCAGGAAACAAGTACAATGACAGCCCCTTTTCTAGGAATGTGCGGACTCGGAGGAGGCGTTACGGCCCGCAATTCTTGCATCTGTCTCTAATAGTAGACACTATAGACGACCTGAAGAATCTCGCCGGTGGTCGTATTGACGAGCAGGGCGTCATCGCCATAGCGCACCCAAACATAACCCAGCGGCGGGATACGCAAATTGAAGAGCCAGAAGTCGCTTATCCAATAGGTCCGGGTCCAAAAAAGCGTCGGAAGGATGTCGCCGTAAATCCAGCGGTGAGAGTACCAGCCCTGCGGCCGGACATAGGTGTTCCAACGATAGCGTTGGGCCGACTGGTAGTTGTGGCGATACGTCTTTGGATCAGCTTCGCGTCGGCGCTGTTCAAGATTGGGGGGGCGCACCCCTGTCCGGTATGTGGGTGGCGTTCGGTCACGCGTCACCGGCGGAGTATCGCGATGACGCTGGGCATGAGCTGGCGGGGCGCTACTGCGCGGCAACGCTGGCGCGTTGCCACGCGACTTTTGCTGTCCTGACGGTTGCGCTTGGGCTTGCGCCGACAATAGAGCAGCAATTGCCAGAACAGCAAGTGAAGTTGTAACAGGTTTCATAGCTTTTCCTTAGTGCGTTGTGGAATGAGATTGGGTTCGAATTTACCAGCCCCGATGGAACTGCTGCAATTCTCGCACGGTTATCTGGCCGTCATCATTTCCGTCGGCGTCGAGATAGTTCATTTCGCCGAAGTTCATATATTCGGTGCGCGATACAGCGCCATTGCCATCACCGTCCATCAGCCTGAATCTCTCAGCTTTGCGGGATTGGGCTCGCTCTTCGGCGCGCTGCCGTTGGGGACTCTGCCCACTGCTTCTGGGACCCGGGCCGAGTCGAACCGCCTGAAATTCTTCAAGCCTGAATTCGCCATCGCCATTCGAATCAAGCGCTTTGAACGAGGAGTCATGCCATTGTTGAAACTCTGGCCGGCTGAGGCTGCCATCACGATCACGATCAAAGACACGGACGCGATCCTGTGTTCCAAGATAAACATTGTCCAGGTCCCGCAGGCGATCTTGATCAGGCGTCTGCATGCGATCCTGCACACGGTCGACTTGCCCTGCCGGAGGGGTCGGGCGAGAAGGCGCAGACCGACCGCCGCCTTGGCTCCATGCCGGGGCAGTCAGCGCAAATCCCATTACAGCGGCAAAGCTCACAACAGCTCTTTTTTTACGAACTGAAATCATCTGTTTTCTCCATTTAAGGGCATCACAAACTGCAGACCGCGCGAAGGAGCCGGAATTTGTAATTTCGGACTTAATCGATCTGAGCCATTGCTGCGCTTGATCGAATTCCTAAACTTCGTCTCACTGGAGCAGAGTTCGAGGGGGGGGGAGGTAAACAACCGCCCCAGCAAGACACCGCCGCTTTTAGCTGAGCCCAAATCATAATATATAAGGTTACATACGTAGTTTTGGCCCACGAATTATGTGGCATCTGGAGTGATATTCTTTGCCATCCAGCGCGATTGGAGTTTCTAATGTCCCACAGCGACCACATCCCTCAGGCCGGACGCATTCTTGTTTGGGATTTGCCACTGCGGCTCTTTCATTGGTTTCTTGTGGCAGCCATTGCTGTGGCATTTCTCTCAGCGGAAGAGGGTAGCGTGCTTAATCAGTGGCACATCGCGTCTGGATGGGTCGCTGCCGTTTTGATTGCTTTTCGCCTTGTATGGGGCTTTGTTGGAGGCGAGCACGCCCGTTTTTCAGGCGCGTTCAAAGGTGGCGGGCTTGCCGTCCATATCAAGGAGATGTTCCGCTTAAAGCCGGAGGCAACGCTTGGTCACAACCCGGTGGGCTGGATTGCGTCATTCCTTCTGATCGTCGTAAGCGGGATTACAATCGCAACGGGGGCTCAGCTTGTGACAGGCGGAGCGATGGCCAGTGAAGATCTCCACGAACTTGTCGGATGGAGCCTGCTGGCTCTCGTCGCGCTCCATGTCGCAGCGGTTGCTTTGATGTCAGTTCTGACGCGCGATAATCTGGTACGCGCGATGATTGTCGGTTCAAAGTCAGGCGCGCGCCATAGTGCATTTAAAAGCGCACGCGCACCATCACTTTTCGCCTATATGGCCGGGCTGGCAGCGATTGCGAGTGCAATTTGGGGTGTCATCACAATTGATCCACAGGCATTCATGCCGCGCACAACGGAAATGGCTGAGATTGAAAGTGGTGAGACTGATGAAGTAGAAATGCTCAGAGAAGAATCGTCTGTTGAGGAAGTAGACAAGTAAGGATCAAGATAAATTGTGTCTTTTCATCATTTTGACGAGAAATCATGACCAGTTCGGTTCTAAAGCGGCGAGGTTTGAGAGGAATACATATGTGTTATTATATAATGACAACGCTGCATAAAGAGTTTGATGAGGCCATCAATCTCACTGAGGCCGCACTCAAGGCTGAAGGGTTCGGCGTGATAAGCCGCATTGATATCCAACAAACGCTCAAGGCAAAGATCAGTGTTGATTTTAGACCTTATGTCATTCTCGGTGCCTGCAATCCTGCATTGGCGCATGAAGCGCTGCAGCTGGAAAGCAAAGTAGGGTTGATGCTCCCCTGCAATGTGATCGTACAGCAAGTGAAGGACGGCGAGATCGAAGTCGCCGCGATTGACCCGGTCGCCGCAATGCAAGCCATTGAGAACCCGGAATTGACTAAGGCTGCTGCTGAGGTTCGCGCAAAGTTGGCACGCGTAATCGACAGATTAGCGACCGATCAGACAACAGCTTTTGCCGAGCAATAAGAGTTTACGGCATTGTTCTACATCCTTTCAAACCACGAGCTGCGGCTCGCGTTCTTTGCTTTTTTTAATTTGCGATACAGCTTGATCACCTCGACGCTGATGACCAGGCACGCCGCAACTCTTGATCGCTTGAGCGATTTGGACTTCTGCAGCCCAAAGGAAGTCCAATGACGCCACAGAATTTTTATCGCGCAAAGCTAACCACGGCTGATGAGGCAATGGAGTGCGTCAGCTCCGGCATGAACCTAGCAATGGGAATGGCCGTCGCGGAGCCGCCTGCACTACTTGAAGCCTTGGCACGCCGGATCGAGGATGCAGGGATCGGCGATCTCAAATTATGGTACTTCCACTCTCTGGATGCCGCTGGCAATACAGTATTGCGGCGAGAGCTTCTCGATCGGCTGCGCCCGCACTGCATGTTTCTTAGCAGAATTGAGAGGGCGCTGATCAAGGATGATCCGTTGCTTGGCTCTTATGGACCGGTCGAATTTGTGCCGGTGGCGTTTAGTGCGTCGCCACAACTCCTGTCCGAGCGCGTGGACATTGACGCCTGCATCACCACCGTCTCGCCGATGGACCGCCACGGGTGGTTCACGTTCGGGACCAGCAACGACTATACGTCCACAGCCGCGCGCAGTGCACGGAGGCTCGTTGTAGAGGTTAACCCAGCCATGCCCCGAGTATTCGGGGACTCGCTTCTCCACGTTTCCGAAGTTGATGCAATCGTCGAAAACAATACCCCGCTCCCGGAGATTACAAACGGCACACCAAGCAAAGCAGAGTTGTCGATCGCCAAAATCATCGCAGGCATGATCGATGACGGAGCCTGCCTGCAAATGGGAATTGGCACGCTTCCCGCAGCGGTCTGCACCCTATTGGAAGGCCGTAAGAATCTAGGCATCCATACCGAACTGCTGACGCCAGCATTGGCAAAACTGATCCAGTGCGGCGCGGTTAGCAACAAGGCAAAGGCCACCTACAGGGGCCGGAGCGTATTCACGTTCGCGATGGGCGATGCATCCTTCTACGACTTCATTCACGACAATCCCGCAGTTTATTCCCTGCCGGTGAACATCGTCAATGATCCGAGGCATATCTCGAAGAACGACAACGTCGTTTCGGTGAACGGCACACTTCAGATCGACCTAGGCGGTGCCTGCAATTCGGAACATCTTTTGGGACGGCAGTACAGCGGCTCGGGAGGGCAGCTCGATTTCGTCAGGGGTGCAACTGCATCGAAAGGCGGGAAGTCGATCATCGCCTGCCAGTCGACCGCGCTAGGCGGCACCGTATCGCGCATCATCCCGATTCTCGACGGACCGGTCACCACGCCACGCAACGATACGCATATCATCGTCACCGAATATGGTTGGGCCGACCTTAAAGGCAAATCGATGAGCCAACGTGCCGATGCGCTGATTAGTTTGGCTCATCCCGGGTTCCGCGATGGGTTAGCCAACAGCGTGCGATAGCGTTCATATGTCCACAAGACGCGCCGGAGTGCTTGTTGCTGGCACAGCTAAAGACGCTGAATCCGGCGATCGCAAACACGCTCGAAGTGGCAGGCCTGCGCCAAGATGGGCTTGATCAACCGCAATTGTCACGACCGGCATACGCAAATAATGCTTCACCCCCATCGCCTGAACCTACCGGCGTCAACCGGTCTGTCATTCGGTTTTAGGTCCGGCCCTTAGACATCAAGAATTTCCACAAGGCCGGTATCAAGATCATAATAGGCCGCTACGACATTCAGCTTGCCCGCGCTGCTAGGGGCCGCGAATGCAGGGTCCGGCGTGTTTTTCAATCTCTTCGCGACGCGTTTTGCATGAATTCTAGCCGCCGTTTCAATCAGATCATCGCCTGGCTTGAGGTTCGCCTTTGCGTCAATCACGGAGGGTATGATTGGTTCTACCAAGGGACCAAGTGAACCCGGCAGGGCGACATTGTCCTTGAGGACGGCTGCTGCAGCCTTCACAGCCCCACACCGCTCATGACCGAGTACAACAACCAATGGTGCGCCTAACACCGATACACCGAATTCCACCGAGCCTATTCCCGCTGTATCCAGATAATTTCCGGCTGTACGCACAACGAACAATTCGCCTAATCCTGCTCCGAACAATTGTTCGGGGCCAACTCGCGAATCTGAACAACATAAAATCACGGCGAAGGGTGCCTGAGAAGCCGCAATCGCAGCGCGTCGTTTGACGGAAATGTCCGGTTGGGTTGGTTGGTCTGCCGCGAATCGGCGATTTCCTTCTTGCAACCGTTCAAGTGCCTGATTGGGGGTCAGCAGGGTCTTTCCATCTGCCTGAGGGACTGACGCCATTGGCGGCAGCAAAGCGCGCGGGTTTGATCCGGTCGCTGAGGCAGGGCTTGTTCCGAGCGCAAATGCGCTGCCGACGGCAGCAAATGAAGCGGCCGATACCATATTCCGTCGCGTCATTTCCATGGCATGTCTCCTAAATTACAGTGATAGTCGGTCGCTAAATTCTGCCCTGGAGGGAATGCGAACACATGCTCAGGGCGCCATTCATTACGCAACCATACGCAGCTCGCATCGGCTCCAAATCTCAACCAACGCATCCGTCAACGCCCGCATCATCGCTTTGCTATGCGCTGGGCCCGGGGTGAAGCGGAGGCGTTCGGTGCCCCGCGGGACGGTAGGGTAGTTGATCGGCTGGACGTAGACGCCGTATTCGGCGAGCAATATGTCGCTGATCCGTTTGGCCTCGACGGGATCGCCGACCATCAGCGGCACGATATGTGTTGAAGAGTTCATGACGGGAAGGCCCGCATCGGCGAAGCATTGCTTGAGATAGGCTGCGGCCGCCTGTTGTGCCTCGCGTTCCTCGCTCGAAGCCTTGAGATGCCGGACACTCGCCAATACGCCTGCGACTAGCACCGGCGACAAGCTGGTCGTGAAAATGAACCCAGGCGCGTAGCTGCGGATCACATCGACGATCACTTTATCGGCGGCGATATAGCCGCCCATGACGCCGAACGCTTTGCCCAGCGTACCTTCAATAATTGTCACGCGGTCGGCAACGCCATCACGCTCGGTAATCCCGCCGCCGCGTTCACCGTACATGCCGACGGCATGGACTTCGTCGCAATAGGTCAGCGCATTATAGGTGTCGGCAAGGTCGCATATCTCGGCAATTGGCGCGACGTCTCCGTCCATCGAATAGACGCTTTCAAACGCGATCAATTTCGGCGAGTCGGGATCGTCTGCGCACAGCAGCTCTTCGAGATGCGCCAGATCATTGTGCCGCCACACGCGCTTCTCACAGCCAGAATTGCGAATGCCCGCGATCATACTCGCATGGTTGAGTTCGTCTGAATAAATGATGCATCCAGGCAAGATTTTGCCGAGCGTCGCGAGCGTCGCCTCGTTTGAAATATAGCCCGAAGTGAAGAGCAACGCGCCGTTCTTGCAGTGAAGATCGGCGAGTTCAGCTTCAAGATCGATATGGTAGTGCGTATTTCCGCCAATGTTGCGCGTACCGCCCGAGCCTGCGCCAACATCATGCAGCGCTGCTTCCATCGCCGCAATCACCTTGGGGTGCTGGCCCATCGCAAGATAGTCGTTCGAGCACCAGACGGTAATTGGTTTTGGCCCGTTATGCCCGGCAAAACAGCGTGCATTGGGATAGCTGCCCTTGTTGCGCAAAATGTCGATAAAAACGCGGTAGCGCCCTTCTCCGTGAAGCTTATCAATCGCTTGCGAGAATATCTTATCGTAATTCACATCGTCATTCCTTTAAGGTTATGTCGGCTGCAGCACTCAAACTTTGCTGCGGCTTCTTAACCCCATTTTCGGTCGAGATCAGTTTTCGACCAGTGACGGGCGCGACCAATTGATTGAGATCGAATTTGGGCGGCTCACTAGTCTTCGTCGTTTTGGATGCAAACCGGCGAGGATCACCGGCGGTCGAGGTTCATGACCTTCGTCCATGCTTTGACAAAGTCTTGCGCAAACTTGTCGCGCGCATCGTCTGCGGCATAAACTTCTGCAACAGCGCGCAATTCAGAATTCGACCCGATCACCAGATCGACAGGCGTAGCCGTCCATTTGAGCTTGTCTGTCTCACGGTCGCGCCCTTCGTACAGCCCCGCAGACTGCGAAGATTTCGACCATTTGGTGGACATGTCGAGCAGGTTGACGAAGAAGTCGTTGCTGAGTGTGCCCGGACGGTCGGTAAACACGCCGTGCGGTACTTGTCCGGCATTGGCATTCAGCGCGCGCATGCCGCCGACCAGCACTGTCATTTCCGGCACCGTCAACGTTAAAAGGTTCGCGCGTTCGATGAGTCCTTCCGCCGGCGACATGCGGTTTCCATTCGCGTAATAGTTGCGGAAACCGTCTGCGGTCGGTTCAAGTACGGCAAAGGAACTCACATCGGTTTGTGTTTGCGACGCGTCCTCGCGACCCGGCGTGAACGGCACCTGGACGTCTTGACCGGCCTGCTTGGCGCCCTGCTCTATCGCAGCCGCGCCGCCCAGAACAATCAGATCGGCGAGCGAAACCTGCTTTCCGCCCTTTTGGGTGCGGTTGAAGTCCTTCTGAACGCCCTCCAGGCGTGTCAGCACTTTCGCGAGTTCAGCCGGATTGTTCACCGCCCAACCGCGCTGCGGATCGAGTCGAAGACGTGCCCCATTAGTCCCGCCACGCAAGTCAGTGCCACGGAAGCTCGCGGCGGACGCCCAGGCCGCTCTAACCAGTTCAGGAACCGTCAACCCGGTGGCGAGAATCCGCGACTTCAACTGCACAACATCCCCTGCATCAATCAACGCATGATCGGTACCCGGGACCGGATCTTGCCAAATCAACTGTTCCGCTGGCACTGCCGTACCAAGATAGCGCGAGCGCGGACCCATGTCGCGGTGCGTCAGTTTGAACCATGCACGCGAAAAGGCGTCAGCGAACGCATCCGGGTTCTTGTGGAAGCGCTCGGCAATCTTGCGATAGGCTGGATCCATTTTTAGCGCGAGATCGGTGGTGAACATGATCGGCGCATGTCGCTTCGACGGATCGTGCGCATCCATTACCAAACCGGCTGCTTTCTTGTCGCTCGGGACCCACTGGATCGCCCCGGCAGGACTCTTCGTCTGCACCCAATCAAAGGCGAATAAATTGTCTAGAAACTGCGTTGTGAAGGCGATTGGGTTGGTCGACCATGCACCTTCCAAGCCGCTGGTAATGGTATCAGCTCCGGCACCGGTGCCACATTTGTTTTCCCAGCCAAGACCTTGTTGTTCAAGCCCTGCGCTGGCGGGGTCCTTTCCCAGACAATCATTTGGCTTGTGCGCACCGTGCGCCTTGCCGAAGGTATGCCCGCCTGCGATGAGGGCCACGGTTTCCTCATCGTTCATGGCCATGCGACCGAATGTTTCACGGACGTCGCGGGCTGCCGCGACCGGGTCCGGGTTGCCGTTCGGACCTTCGGGATTTACGTAAATGAGACCCATTTGCACGGCAGCAAGCGGGTTCTCCAGCTTGCGATCACCGCTGTACCGTTTGTCGTCGAGCCATTTGCTCTCAGGACCCCAATAGACCATGTCGGCTTCCCAGTCGTCTGTGCGTCCACCGGCAAATCCGAAGGTCTTGAAGCCCATCGATTCCATAGCGACGGTTCCCGTAAGGGCCATCAGGTCAGCCCATGAAATCTTCCTGCCATATTTCTGTTTGATCGGCCAAAGCAGGCGGCGCGCTTTGTCGAGGCTTACATTGTCTGGCCAGCTGTTGAGAGGCTCGAAGCGTTGTTGCGCGCCACCGGCGCCGCCGCGTCCGTCAGACACTCGGTATGTTCCAGCGGCATGCCAAGCCATACGAATGAAAAATGGCCCATAGTGACCATAATCCGCAGGCCACCAAGGCTGAGACTGGGTCATCACCGCGCTGATGTCCTTCTTGACGGCATCAAGATCAAGCGTCTTGAACTCTTCAGCATAGTTATAATCGTCCCCCATAGGGTTGGACTCTGCTGCGTGCTGGCGAAGAGGCCTGAGGTCGAGCTTGTCCGGCCACCAATCTTGGTTCGTCATTGGCTTGTCTTGAGCAAGGGCCGGGCGAGACATCGCGATCGGCGACATAACTGCGGCCAAAAGTGCGATGAGCGATATACTGTTCTTAAGCATTGGGATTGTTTCCTATGGATGAGCCTTGTTGCCAAACGCAGGTGATAGCCTTTGCTTATGCGCAACCGGGAATACACCACAGCACGCGCTATTGCGCAAACAAAGCCGGACTGCGATACGTATTAGCCCTAGGTTGCAGTCGGTCATTTGCGCGGCAATTCTCGATCCAGTTTTCCGTGGATAATCTGACTCAACGATGTTGAGCGGCACGAATTACTTATTTGGTCGCCGAGATCTATATTTTGAACCGCGCCTAAAAACGTTCGATAAACTCGCATTTACTCCATCGTTCACCGCTGAGAGCACGTGCTGGTTCGACGGGCCTTGCATATCACGCATGGAAAAGGGCGGCTCAACCTCTGCGAGCCGCCCATTGACCATTAGTTGACGTTTGTCATACGCAGATAGGGACGAAGCTCTTCCCATCCGTTCGGGAACAGGCTTTTGGCTTCGTCGTTCGAAATAGAGGGAGGGATAATGACCTTATCGCCCTTGTTCCAATCCGCTGGAGTCGCAATGCGGTTGGCATCGCCTGTTTGCAATGCATCGATGACGCGCAGAATTTCGTCAAAGTTGCGGCCCACACTCATTGGATAGGTCATCGTCAGCCGGATCTTCAAGGCTGGATCGATGATGAACACAGATCGCACCGCCTGAGTGTCGCTCTGCTGAGGATGAATCATGTCATAAAGCGTCGCGATCGCCAAATCGGGATCGGCGACAATAGGAAACTGCAGGTCGGTGTTCTGCGTGTCGTTGACGTCCGCTATCCATTTCAGATGCTCTTCAGCGGTATCAGTAGACAGGCCGAGTGGCTTGGTATTGCGCGCAGCAAACTGTTCTGCAAGTTGTGCGGTTCTACCCATTTCGGTAGTGCACACTGGGGTAAAATCGGCTGGATGGCTGAAGAAAAATACCCAGCTGCCCTTGGCCCATTCGTGCAAGTCGATCGGGCCTTTTGTCGTGTCAGCCGAAAAATTCGGCGCGGTGTCACCTATATGAATCGTCATTCTGAAATCCTTTTGAAGGGCTCATTTGTGGCTGAGCAGGGACCAAATGGTGCGAGGAACGGAACTGAGGGAAAGGGGGGGGGGCCGTTCCTCGCACCGGATAAGTGTCATTTTATTTAACACTTATCAAGCGGGATTTCTGATTATCTGTAATCGTTTTTGCCACTCGCTACGCCAATACTAAACGATACAGGCGATGGACAGATCACTTCGGATTCCTTTCAATGGCCTTGAAGCCGCTATGACAAGCCGCACATTTCTGCATCCCACTGTTTAGTTTGCCTTGAATTTCAGCCATCGACGCAGTGTCAGCTGTCAGCGCAATGGCGCCAAAGGATTGGCGCAATCCTTGAGACAGCTGTGTGAATTCAGGCGGGGATTTTTGCTTCACGGCCTGCCCAAGCGGACTGGCCTTTCCCTTTGCAAGGCCGCTCGCCACTGTCTTTATCGTTTGTCGGTCGGCTGTGAGGCTGGCGTCCAGAATGGACTGGCTGCCGTTTAGAAATCCAAGCATTTCGCCACGGATATGCTGCCGTTCGGCACCCGTAAATTCAACAGCCGTCCGTCCATCGTCAGCAATTTGCTCTGAAGCAGGCGCGTTTTCTATTACTCGATTTTCTCCAAATTGGATCATGCCGAGAATGCCGGCGGCTACACCGAGCGGAAGTGCATACCAAAAACCGTTTCTTGCCAAATTACTACTCCTCAATCGTTAATCGTCATCAAAAGTTCAGGAACTTCTGATTCTCGAGCAAGATATATTCCGCAACGGCATCGGGCATGGCGACGCCGATCCCGTCGAGCAATGCCGCCTTGTCGAGGCTGCGATTGGGCAGATAGATAGCGCAGACTTCAACCGCGACACCGTTTGCCATCAGATTTTGCAGCAACTTCTGCGGACTCATTCCTTTGGGCGCGAGCGGTGCGGTGGCACTTGCTGGCGGCGCCTTGAGGGCAAGGTCTCCGGCAGCGCTGCACAATAAGATACGAGGCTTCGCGCCTTTCTGCATCGCCGCATTGGTCAGAATGAGTGCCATCAATTGCGTCTGCGGGTCTTTGCTTGTCACAATCGTCAAAAGTGGCTGAGAGGGGCTTTCGTGCATGATGGGCTCCTTGGTCGCCGCAGTGTTGGCATGTGCCGATGTCCCGAAAGTGATCAGGCTGAATGCGAAGGCGGTGAATGCCCAACGCGAGAGTGAAACGTTCCGTCCTGTAGACGTGGGTTGACACATGACTCCAATCACATTGATTCTCCTCGATTGCGTCCTTTGCCTTGACCCCTGCCGGAGCCACTGCCGATTTCTCCACCGCGCGCAACGCAACGCTGGAAGGCCGGTAGATGCCGTTCTGCAGAAGCATCCCGCAGGTTTTGCAGCACGATGCGAATTTCCGGGAAGTCAGCGACGATAGGCAGCAACTCTTCATCATAGAGCCGAACATTTTCAACTTCGGCCTCGACCCCGACCTGGCACAGCGCCTGCAGATCAAGTTTTGCAACATCCGGTGGCGCAAGTGCCGTATTTACGGGGACTGGCACGCCATATTTGGTATAAAGGCCAGTGAGCATTTCCATGTGGCGCTTTTCCGCGTTCACAATATTTGAAAAGGGACGTACCGCTCCAAACCGATCTAAAATTGCGGTATAAGTGGCGAATGCAGCTTGTTCATCCGCCATCGCCCGGCCCATCGCTGTGATTACCTTGTCAGGAAGTTTCATGTTCTTGTCTCCTGTCGCTGCTGAAGTGCAGGCAGCGGTAGCCATTAAAAATCCGCCAATGATTGATCTGAAAATCATCTTACAGCCTTTCTGTTTTGCGAGTTCCGCGTTCATGTCATATTCTCGAAAATGTGACGTTGATCAGCGATCAACCAAAATTCTTCAGCGCGTAGAGAAGCGGAATCCAAATCAGCGACGTGGTCATCATGCCCTTGACCGTCTGATAGGCAACCCAGACCCAGAAAAGCTCTTTCTTATGGTCTTTAAGCATAGCCAGTTTTTGCAGCAGGCCTGGTTTCCTTGTCTCTGACATCGCAGGCATGTCCTTCGAATATTGCCTTTCCTCGCTCGCGGGCTTGGCGGCGCCTAAAAGTGCTATTTCAAATATCTCTTTACAGGCTGCCGTTCTAAAAGCAATATATATTTTATCACTTTTCATCTGCCATCGGAGTTCTGATCATTCGCCTGACCTCGTACACAAACTATGCCCTGCGTATCCTCATGTACTGTGCGTTACACCCGGACCAGGTGGTCCGCATTGAAGACGTGTCAGCCGCCTACCGCATCTCCAAAGCCCATTTGATGAAGGCAACGCGGCAATTGGGGCAACTTGGCTATCTCGAGAATATTCGCGGGCGCACCGGCGGTGTTCGTCTCGGCATGACGCCAGACAAGATTATCATCGGTGAAGTCGTTCGGCACACCGAGGGTGATTTGGCTCTGGTTGAATGCTTTGCACCAGCCACAAATCAATGCCCACTTATCGGAGTTTGTATGCTGACAGGTGTGTTCCAGCGCGGCTTACGCGCATTTTTGTATGAACTTGACCAAGTGAAATTGTCCGATCTCATCGGACCCGCGCCCGCTTTGCGAGCCAGACTGTCCGGCGGTTCGCGAGAGTCCGCCAAATATCGGCTGCCGGACATTTGAGCATTCGCCGTCGCGCGGCGCGCTTGCGGTTTCTCATCGCACCGCGCGGATTTTAATCAGCCAGCAGCGAAACTTGCTACGTCCGCCCTACAGGTGTAGGAATAGTGACTCTTGCTAGCAGCCCGCCATCACGCGCTGCCGCCAAGGTTAAATCACCGCCGTAATCGCGGGCAATATCGCGAGCAATGGCGAGACCCAGGCCCGACCCGCACCGGGGGTCGTCCAGCGTCGCACCAATAGCAAATACCGACTCATATTGGCTGGGCGCGATGCCCGGGCCATCATCGGTCACCGTCAGATCCACGGCATCACCGTGGAGTTCGTACCCGATCTCGACCACCGCGTTGGCCCATTTTCCAGCATTGTCGAGCAGGTTAGAGAGTATCTCGCTGAGATCTTCTGGATCGCAGGCAATCTGCGGAGCATGCGACGCATTGCCTTTGACGTGAAAATCAACGGACGGATGGAGCCGCTTCATTGCCGCGATCAGCGGGGGCACAGCGTCCATCAGTTTTGCCGATAAGCCGACGCCGTGGCGCGAACCGCCCGACCGCGTGCGCGCAAGATGATAGTCGATCTGACGCTGCATCCTCTCGCTTTCGGCCAGAAATACCCTCGCGGATTTTGACGCAGCATCATTCTCGAGCATCCGTTCTGCTTCATCGGTTGTCACCGCAAGTGGCGTCCGTAGCGAGTGCGCCAAATTCCCTGCCTGGACGCGGCCGCGTTCAACGATAGCGGCGTTGCCGTTGGCATAGGCATTCAAATTGGCCACCACGAGTTGGATTTCATCAGGAAACACTCCTTCGAGCTGTCCGGTCTTCCCGCTATGAAGATCAGTAATGGCGCGCGCCAAGCGGGCAAAGGGTTTCAGTCCAAAAGTGATTATCGCCAAACCGCTGCCGATAAGGGCGCAAGCCAGCAGCATCAGCCAGATGGATAGTTCCTGGGTAAAGTTCGATATGATCCGCTGCAAATGGCGTTGATCTGTCGCAATGATAAACTGGAGCGGGGCGGCACCAGCGGTTTTCTTGATCGCGCCATAAGCAATTGTCGGGCCGGAGGGACCAGCCTCGATTCGATGCAGAATTTCCGGTGACCGCGCAATACCATCATCGAGCGATCCGCGCGTCATCGACCCTGATTTCAGGGTAACATAGCCCTCTCGCGTCACCTGCCAATAAAAGCCAGACAATGGCACAGCGTAGCGAGGGTCGGACAATGGCCGGGAAAGGCGGGGATTTCCGCGTACGTCCAGTTGCGTTAGTCCGGCAAGCTCGCGGACGTGAACTTCAAGCTCTTCATGATATAAATCCTCCACATGTGCTGTGAAAAGACTGATCGCAGAATACCAAATAGCGCCTATTCCAATTGTGACCCAAAGCAGGATAGACAGCAGGAAACGCCCGCGCAGGCTGGTCAACGAAATTCTCATTTCTCGAACCTATAACCAAGGCCGCGCAATGTTCTAATCCGGTCCTTGCCAATCTTTCGGCGCAGTCGGCTGATATGCGCCTCAATCGCATTATGGTCGCGTTCCGCCTCCAAGGCGTAGAGGTCCTCCAATATGTCGGTTTGCGAGAGAATATGGCCAGCGCGGCGCATGAACAGATGCAGCAAACCAAATTCCTTCCGGCTGAGTTCGATCATCGTGCCATTGATCGACACGCTGCGGGCGACCGGATCGAGAGCAATCCCGGCAATGTCGAGAATCATCGGACTGCGCCCATCGCCGCGCCGCCACAGCGCATGAAGGCGCGCCAGTAATTCTTCAAAACGCACCGGTTTGACCATGAAATCATCTGCCCCGGCGTTGAGACCTTCGACCTTGTCACGCCAGTTTCCGCGAGCGGTTAAAATGAGGATTGGAACCCTGTCTCCCCTCGCACGCCAAAAACGCAAGAGCTCGAGGCCATCGCCATCGGGTAATCCGAGATCGAGAATGATAGCGCTGATCTGTAAAATATCGGGCCAAGACCTGGCATCTTGCGCCGTTCCGACGGTATCAACGGCAAATCCAGCTGTCGTCAGCCGTTCCGACAGGCGCCGGCGCAATTCCGCGCCATCCTCAACCAGCAGTACCCGCATATCATTCTCACTCTAAAGGCAGCATTAACTTACACGATAAGCTGACGGCACACTGACATTTGTCAGTCTTTTGTCAGTTTGACCTGCGAAGGGCATCTTCATGAACTCAAAACGCTACCTTATCGTCCTCGCCCTCCTCGTTATTGCAGGCGCATGGGGCTGGTGGGCACGTGATCGCGGCGAAGACAACGCGGCGACCTCAGCGCAAACCAAGGTGGCTCCAGGCGTATTGACAGCCAGCCAGATCAGTCGTCTCGGTATTAAGACTGCGGTCGCGATCGAGACCGATGCCACATCTTTGGGCTCAGTTCCCGCAATCGTCACCCTCCCGCCGGAGGCGCGGGTCGCGGTAACAGCCCCGTTCACAGGCTCGGTCATCAGGCTTTACGTTGTGGTTGGACAAGCGGTCAGGCGCGGACAACCGCTTGCCGTATTGCGCAGCCGCGAACCACTGCAATACGGTGCCGAGCTTGCTCGTGCACAGGCCCGTTTAGGGCTTGCACAGGCAAGTGCAGCACGCACGGGGCAACTCGCCCGGGAAGGCATTGTAGCCGGGGCAAGAGCAGATGAAGCACAGGCATCGCTCCGCCAGGCGCAGGTAGACGTTAGCGAAAACAACCGCGTTCTTGCTCAATCGGGCGCTGGCGCCAATGGCGAGATTGTGTTGCGCGCGCCCATTACGGGCCGATTGGCACTGATCAATGTTCAAACCGGTGGCCCCGTCGACGGAATGACAGCACCCTTCGTTGTCGAAAACGATGCGTCGTTCATGCTTGATCTACAACTGCCCGAACGGATGGCCAACAGTGTCTTCCCGGGTATGCAGGTTGAGGTTCCGGTACCCGGGGGCGCACCAATCATCGGCAGCGTGGTTTCGGTGGGAAGTTCGATCGATCCTGCAACCCGGTCAGTCCTCGCCAAAGCCCGGATCGGCGCTGCGCCGATGCTGGTCAGCGGAAAGAGCGTGATGGCGGTCCTCAAGGGTAAGAGCCAGATCCCCGGCACGACCGTTCCGGCGGCCGCAGTCACACGGATTGGTGACAAGGATATGGTTTTCGTAAAAACCAGGACAGGCTTCGTAAAGCGCGTCGTCACGGTGTCGGGCCGAATCGGTGAGCAGGTTTTGATTTCCGGCGGTATCAAGCCTGGCGAGCATGTGGCGACCTCTGGAATTTCGGAACTCAAAGTCATTCTGAGTGAGGGTTAACCCATGCTGCGGCGTCTGGTTGAGCAAGCTCTGGCCTTTCGACTGGCTGTAATCGGCATTGCATTGGCATTGGCCGCCTGGGGCGCTTGGTCTTTCATCAATTTGCCGATTGATGCCTTTCCAGACATCAGTTCCACCCAAGTCAAAATCATTCTCAAGGCCCCTGGCATGACGCCCGAAGAGGTAGAAAGCCGGGTTATCACGCCGATCGAGATGGAAATGCTTGGTATTCCCGATCAAGCAACTTTGCGCTCGGTTGCAAAATACGCGATTGCCGACATCACGATAGATTTCAAAGACGGCACGGATATCTACTGGGCGCGCAGCCAGGTCGCAGAACGTCTATCCAACGTGTCGGGCGATCTTCCGGTCACGGTTGAAGGCGGCCTTGCTCCGATCTCAACGCCGCTCTCCGACATGTTCATGTTCACTTTGGAGGGACCGCAGACGCTCGCCGAAAAGAGGCGGGTGCTCGACTGGGTTATAAGGCCTGCGCTGCGCACGGTACCAGGCGTCGCTGACGTCAACGCGCTGGGTGGTTTTGTCGAGACCTTTGAAGTGCGGCCCGATAATGCCGCGCTCGCTGCCGCCGGCTTAACGATCGAGGATCTGCGCGATGCAATCGAGAGCAGCAACCGCAATGACGGCGCGGGCCGTTTGAAGGTCGGAGAGGAATCGCTCATCGTCCGAGCCGTTGGCGCGGTGCGTTCGCTTGAGGATCTGTCGAGCGTCATCGTCCGCACAACCGCCGGCGCAGTCGTGCGGGTAGGAGACGTCGCCGCGGTCCGCACCGGCAGCCTGACGCGCTACGGGGTTGTCACGAAAAACGGCAAAGGTGAAGCGGTCCAAGGCCTTGTAATCGGTTTGCGCGGTGCCGATGCAAGCAAAGTCGTCGCAGGGGTCAAAACCCGGCTTGACGAGATCAAGTCCGCTATGCCGAAAAATATGAAGGTCGACGTTTTTTACGACCGGTCCGACTTGATCGGGCGCGCCGTGGGTACGGTCGAACGGGCGCTGCTTGAAGCCACGGTGTTGGTCGTTATTTTGCTCTTGCTGTTCCTCGGCGACGTGCGCGCATCGATCATCGTTGCCGTCGCATTGCCCATGGCGGCGTTACTCACCTTCATCTTCATGCGCTCGATTGGCCTCACTGCTAATCTGATGAGCCTTGGCGGGCTCGCTATTGCCGTCGGCATCCTTGTCGACGGCGCGGTGGTAATCGTGGAGAATGTGGTCGAGCGGCTGTCCGACCCCAAGCACCATGCCCAGGGCAAGCTCCATAATGTGTTTATCGCAGCAGCTGAAGTTGCGACGCCTGTGGCCTCGGGCATGGCCATCATTGCTTTGGTTTTTCTTCCGCTGCTCACGCTGGAAGGTCTCGAAGGAAAGCTGTTCGCGCCGGTTGCACTCACCATTGTCCTCGCCTTGATGTCCGCGCTCGCGCTGTCACTCACGCTTATCCCCGTGCTCGCCTATTTTGGTTTGAAGCCGACCAAAGGGCATCATGAGCCTTGGCTGATGCGCCAAATTTCTCCGCGCTATGAAAGCGTTTTGAACAAGGCTTTCGGCAACCGTAAACTGGTCGCAAGCATCGCGGCTGGATCGCTTCTGGTGGCCGGCTTTGCCTATTCGGTGACCGGCAAGACGTTTCTCCCCACAATGGATGAAGGCTCCACACTGGTTCAGTTGACGAAGCTCCCGAGCGTCAGCATCGAGCACAGTGCTGCAGGTGATTTAAAGGTACAACAGGCAATATTGGCCAAAGTGCCCGAGGTTACGGATATTATCGCCCGCGTCGGCAGCGACGAGCTGGGACTTGATCCCATGAGTCCCAACGAGACCGACAGTTTCATGAAATTGAAGCCACGTGAAGAATGGCGCGTGGCCGATAAGGACTGGCTGAACGAAGAAATCCGCAAGGTCATGGATGAACTGCCGGGCATCGAGCCGAGTTTCACCCAGCCCATCGAAATGCGCATCTCTGAGATGTTGACGGGCGCGCGCGGCGACTTAGCGATCAAATTATTCGGCCCCGATCTGAACGAACTGTCACGGCTCGCGGGCCAAATCCAAACGCGCTTACAAAAAATCGATGGAACAACCGAAGCAATGACGGTCGCCAATGATACTGTTGATTATCTGCAGATCGACATTGACCGTATGGCTGCTGGCCGCGCGGGCATGCCAATCGACATGTTGCAGGACATGATGCGGGCCGATGTCGAAGGCGTGCGAGCTGGTGTTGTTGCAGATGGCAATCGCCGCGTGCCGATACTGATCCGGGGTGCTGGCGGCGAGGGAGTGGATCCCACGACCTTTGTCGATCAAATGTATCGTTCGCCAACCGGCCAGCTGGTGCGCGCAAGCGACGTCGCCACCGTCGCACAGGTTGCCGGTCCGGTGAAACTCGAACATGAAAACGGCTCGCGCTTTGCGATGGTGCAGGCATTTGTTTCAGGCCGTGACCTTGTCGGCTATGTCGAAGAAGCCAAGGCTGACATTGGCGTCAACGTAAAACTGCCACCTGGCTACCGGATTGTTTGGGGTGGGCAGTTTGAAAATCAACAACGCGCATCGGCTCGGTTGATGGTGGTCTTGCCACTGGCGCTCATCCTGATTTTCATCGTCCTCTATGCAACGCTTGGATCGGTTCGTGCCTCGCTGCTCATCCTTGTCAACATCCCCTTTGCCATGGTTGGCGGGATGGTTGCGTTGGCCGTGTCGGGGGAATATCTCTCGGTACCGGCATCGGTTGGGTTCATCGCCCTATTGGGTATCGCGGTTCTCAACGGACTGGTGATGGTCTCCTATTTTCGGCAACTCCGCCAGGAAGGCATGGCCCTGGCGCAAGCGGTCAGGATCGGCGCGGCGCGGCGCTTGCGGCCTGTCCTAATGACCGCAAGTATTGCAGCTTTCGGACTGGTACCCCTCCTGTTTGCAAGCGGTCCAGGCTCTGAAATCCAGCGGCCGCTTGCCATTGTAGTGATTGGCGGATTGGTTACCGCCACGCTGCTCACGCTCATCCTGCTGCCTATATTGTATGAACGCTTCGGCGAGAGCTTGGCTGAACGCGAGGCCGGCGATCTCGCGCATCCAGCAGGAGCAGAAGAATGAAGATGCATCACCTTATCGCTATGTTGTTAGTAGCTTCTGCCCCGGTACTTGCCGAACCCGGCTTGCTGCCCGAACCGGCGGTGCGGGAGGCTCTTGATGCGCACCCCAGCGTCGAAGCCGCCAAGGCGCGGATTGGTGTTGCGAAAGCAGAAGAGCGCGCTCTGAAAGCGGGCCCGCACGAAGTTACCGTATCGGGCAGTTATATCCGTCGTTCGGTCGATCGTGAAGGCGAGTATGACGAATATGATGCGACGCTCAGCCGCGCTGTCCGCCTGCCGGGTAAGGCACGGCTCGATCGCAAGGCAGGTGCATTTGGCGTTGCCGCTTCGGAAAACCGCTTTGAAGACGCCCGACACCAAACAGCACTATTGCTTAACGAACTGTGGTGGGACTGGCTCGGTGCATCGGCTGAAACCGCTGTCGATCTGCAAAGTGTATCAAATTTGCAGCAGTCTTTGGACGGCGTGAAGCGGCGTGTCACCCTGCGCGATGCAGCACCCTTGGAAGCGGACCAGGCAGAAGCAGCATTGGGCACAGCCAGGCTCGCCGCTGCACAGTCAAAAGGCCGGGCCGACTTCGCACGCACGCGTTTGATTGCACAATTTCCCAGCTTGGCGCTGCCCGATTTAGCAGTTGAGCTGTCTTTGCCCCAACAGCCACCAGGCGGATTTGCGCTGCTTCGCGATCAAGTCATCGCCCGCAGCCATGAAATTGGCGCTGCAGAAGCCGAGGCGGCGCGCCTCGGCGTTGTTTCTGAGCGTGTTCGCCGGGACCGGATCGCCGACCCAAGCGTTGGCCTCAGGGTGTTTAGTGAGCGCAACGGCGCTGAACGCGGGGCAGGGCTGGTCTTGTCGATGCCGATCGGCGGCGGTCAACGCCGTGCGCAAGCGGACAAGAGCTCGGCAGAAGCAAGTGCAGCGCTTGCCGAGCTGGCTGCTGTCCGTTTCGACGTCCAGGAAATGGCTGATGGCGATCTCTCACGAGCCGAAGCGGGGCTGTCAGCATGGCGCCGGAGCCGTGAAGGTCTCGACGCGCAAGTGGCGGCTGTGCTCAAAATGCGGCGCGGCTATCAGCTTGGCGCGATCGATCTGGCGGATCTATTGCTCGCTGAACGCCAGACGCATGATGCCTTTCGTTCAGAGGCGATCACGCGAACCGAAGCCATGCGTGCCATAACGCGCCTCAGAATTGACAGTCACAACCTTTGGATTGGCGACGAATGAGAGAACTTGTGCTGACAACGACGATCGGTGCGACTAGGTAGCCGATCAGATGTTATCGTTGCGCTCACTAATTTTTAAATATCGGATGCTTGCCCTCTTGTTGGTGGCAATGGCTCTTTGCATCAAGGCGCTCGTGCCACCGGGCTTCATGGTTACAGGCGCGTCCAAATTGCTGACGCTGCAGATTTGCGCTGATGGGTCAGGCAAAGCCATGACCACGACCATCGAGGTTCCGCTCAATAACTTACCGCAGAATGAACATGGAAAAACTGGCAAAGCCGATAGTCCTTGCGCCTATTCCGCTCTCTCGATGGCATCGCTGTTTGGCGCTTACGCAACCTTACTGGCGCTGGAACTCGCTTTTGTCCTTGCGTTAGGATTTGCCCCCGGCTTTGCATCCATATTCAGGCGCATAGCTTATCTCCGCCCACCTTTGCGCGGACCCCCGTCGGCCATTTGAATATTCAAGCAGATTTTTCGGAATCCGCTGATACCGCGCGGCGCTGTGCAAGGACGCAATCACGAATGATCTCCCGGCGCGGACGCTCGATATGCCAGCTTTCGGACGGGCAACATCGCGGTGCATTCGGCAACATTAATTCCTAACACCCACAGCGGAGCGAATTTTCGTATCGGGTGTTGCTCTACACAGGATACTATTTCATGAAGATATTGAGTTCAATCACATTGGCCGCTGCTGCTGCGGTCATTCTGGCAGGCGCTGCGCCTGCTGAAACCAATCGCGCAAATACCCTTGTTATCAAAGATGGATGGACCCGCGAAACGGCACAGGGGCAGACCGCCGGTGGCGGTTTCATGGTAATCACCAATCAATCCGCACGCGCAGACCGGCTGATGACTGGGAGCTCAACTGCGGCCGCAGAAGTTCAAATCCACACGGTCTCGATGGATGGCGGTGTGATGCGAATGCGCCAACTTAGGGATGGACTTACCATTCCAGCCAATGGCGCAGTCACGCTCAAGCCAGGTAGCTTTCACATCATGTTGATGGGACTAAAACGACCCTTACAGCGCGGCATGACCGTACCGATCACGTTGCAGTTTGAACGCGCAGGTTCTCGGATCGTCCGGCTCGCCGTGAAGCCGGTCGGCGCAACTGGAGCGACTGGGGCGAAAGGTACGCATCATGACGGAGATTGATCCTGCAGCGACCACCAGCCTCAAAAATCTGCGCGTGCTTCTTTGGATTGTAGCCGGTCTGGCGGCGGTTATTGGCTTGCTTCTCTATGCTGGAAGCGCGCAAAAAAACATCCCGGCAAGCGACTATGCATCGGCCTTTGGTGGTCCGTTCGAGCTGACCGCCGCAGACGGATCCAAGGTTACGGATAAAACTCTGGCGGGAAAGCCTTATGCCATATTTTTCGGCTTTACCCGCTGTCCCGATGTCTGCCCCACGAGCCTCGCACGCATGGCAAGGCTCAGGCAGCAGCTTGGCGACGAAGGCATGAAATTCAACATCGTCTTCGTGTCGGTGGATCCTGAGCAAGACAAGCCAAGCGACATCGGCAGCTATGTGGAACTGTTCGGGACGCCAATCATCGGCTTGACGGGTGATGATACCCAACTCGCCCAGATCAAGAAGGGCTATGGTGTATATGCAAAGCAGGTGCCAATCAATCCGGCGCAACCGCAAGGCGACTACACCATCGACCATACTGCGGCGATTTACTTAATCGGTGCCAAGGGCGAGTTTGTCTCCACGATCGATTATCATGAAGCTGACAGCGTCGCCCTCGACAAATTGCGGCGGCTGATCGCGTAGAATCCCTGCCTGATACTGTCGTCGAATGAGCCAAGTGGGGTCTGACGTCGACGGTATCAGACGCTGGTCGGGCAGACTATGCAAACACATTGCTGCACGCAGGTCCCGCAATATTTGATGGGGACCATCGACGGCGGGCATGCCGATCGCCGCGCATTTTCCAACTATGGGCATTTGCGCGTAGACTCAGCATTTGGCGCAGTCTCCCGTTTAGCGCCACAAACCCTTACTCTGTCGTCTTGCCATCAAAATGTTCATGATCTGCATTGGCGTCGGCGCAGGTCTTGTGGACAGTGCCATCAAGATGCTCGGGCGGGCCATAAATCGTATAGAGCCGTAGCGGTTCCTTGCCGGTGCTCACGACATTATGTCGAGCGCCCTGAGGCACGATTATCCCGTCTTCAGCCTTTACACGGTTACAGACGCCATCAATCCAGATTTCACCCTCACCGCCTTCGATGCGAAAGAACTGATCGCGATTATCATGGATTTCATCGCCGATCTCGTCGCCGGGCAGAATCGCCATCACGACAAGCTGGAGATTGTGTCCCGTATAGAGCACCCGTCTAAAGTCATCATTCTCTTCGGTCAGACGCTCGATATTGTCGACTAGGCCCTTCATAATATTGTTCCTTTCGCGCTCTATCGGGCAATCTTGCCCCGAAGTGTATAAGCCTAGGCTTTTATGGCAGCCGTGCCAGCCTGCTTATGTGATGCCGCCGCCCGGGGCGCTGCCAGCTCTTCGATCGTTACCCCATCCCGAATATTATAGAGCCGCTTAAAGGTCGGGATAATTTTTTCATCATGGGTCACGACGATGATCGCAGTTTGAAATTGCTGGGCCATCGCATTGAGTAATTTGATGACCGCAAGCGCCCGTTCGCCGTCAAGCGGAGCGGTTGGTTCATCGGCGAGAATGACCGGTGGTTGGTTGACGAGCGCCCGGGCGATCGAAACACGCTGCTGCTCGCCCCCGGACAGCTGTGACGGCATCGCCTTTGCGCGGTGACCAACATCAAGCGCATCGAGCAAATCACGTGCTTCCTTGCGCGCAACCGCATTCGACTTGCCCGCCAACATGGGCAGCAGGGCAACATTGTCCGTCACATCAAGGAAGGGGATCAAATAGGGGGCCTGAAAGATGAAACCGATCAGGTCGCGTCGTAACGCCCGCAAATCCTTCACTTTCCAGCCATCATCGTAAATCAGCCGATCGCCGATTGTCATCCGGCCAGACGTTGGTTCGATCACGGCTCCCAGACATTTGAGCAACGTGCTCTTACCAGAGCCCGATGGTCCAATCAGTCCGATCACCTCGCCTTGGGCCACCTCCATGTTGGCACCCCGCAGCGCATATACAGCTGTGTTACCCTCGCCATATGTTTTGACAACATTTTCGATCAATATGCCGTTAGCCACCGATTGCCTCCGCAGGATCAATCTTCAGCGCGGCATAGATGGCAAGAATGCTGGCGAGCGTGCACACTAGCATGACTGCGGCAAATCCCTGAAGGGCATCCGATGAGAGCAAAAGGACATATTTCGGGAAAAAAGGCGCCCAGAACGTCGCTGCCACTTTACCGACCACGAAACCGATCACCCCAAGACCCAATGCCTGCTGCAAGATCATGCCTGAAATTGTGCTATTACGCGTCCCGATCAGCTTGAGTACGGCAATTTCGCGGATCTTGCCGATCGTCATTGTGTAGATTATGAAGGCGACAATTGCCGCGCTTACAATGGCCAATATAACCAAAAACATACCGATCTGCCTCGCCGAATTGGCGATTAGTTTCTGGACGAGAATCTCCTCCATCTCGGCACGGGTATAAACCGTCAAACGCTGCCACCGACGGATCGCGGCTGCGACCGTGTCGGGATCTGCGTCCGCGTTTACTGTGACGAGAACGGCGTTGACATTATTGTTGGTCGACTGCGCGTTGTTGACGGCCTCTGCAACCGCAGGATTGCCGGGCGGGTTCAACACTGGGCTTGCTGCCGTTCGCGCACGTTGGCGCACGATTGCATCGCTATCGCGCTGATATTGTGCTTGCTGCGCATCTTTCAGAGACAGGAATAACATCGGGTCACCACCCGATGAAACCATCCGGCTCGTGATCCCAACAATTCGGTATCTGTTGCGTCTGACCTGGACTTGATCGCCGATCGCAAACCCAGTCTTCTTGTCGGCGACGGCTTCATAATGGCCGCGGACAATGTGTCGCCCAGCGACGAGATGGGTCGGCTGCCCGGGTTCCCCCGGAGTCGCCATTTCCATACCAACCACCATCACCCTGACATCTTTGTTGCGATGCGAGATCTGCATCGTCAAATAAGTGATGCCTGCGGCTTGAGCCACGCCGCGCATCGCGCGGATCGGGCGTTCGCTGTCTTCGGGCAGACTAGAGGGCTCGGCATAGGGACCCAGTGTATCGCGCTGGACGACCCAGAGATCGGCGCGGCTGTTGTCTAGCAAAGCCTGTGCGTCGTCGACCATACCGCGATAAACACCGGCCATCGTCAATGTAACGCCGATCAACAGTCCCAATCCGACGCCTGTAAAAATGAACTTACCCCATCCGTGCAGGACATCGCGGCTGGCAAGGTTGATCATGGCAACTTGTCAACGACGGTGAACCGGCTGTTGGCAGACAAGGCAATTGCGCTGTGCATGATGATTTCGTCGCCCTTTGCCAATCCGTCCAGCACCTGTACCCAGCCATCGAGGCTCTGGACACCCAGTCTGACCGGGACAAATTGCAGGTTGCCGTTATGGATTGCCCATACTCCGTTCCGGCCATCGACACGGTGGACGGCTGCATTGGGGACAGCGAGAGTTTTTGCGCGGCGAGGTAAGGTGACGGTGACTTCAGCAAGTTCACCGATCGAGGGCAGGGGAAGAGCGCCGCCCAGACTCACCTTGGCGAGCACTTCTTCGGTCACCGCGTCTGCGAGCGGCTCGACCCGTTCGATGCGTCCAGCACTTGGCTGATCGGGACGAGAGCGCAATATAGTCAAGGCCGACAATCCGGCTGCGATACCACCGGATTGGGTCTGGTCGAAACGCGCATTGATCCATAGTTCCGCGGGATCGACAATTTCAACTACGGGCTGGCCTGCCACAACCGTCGTTCCAGGTTCTGCCGCGCGCCGCACGACCAATCCCCCACGGGGGGCGATGAGGCGTAGATTTGCCTTTTGCTCGATGAGCGCTGCCCTCTCAGAACCCAAACGGCCGCGATCCTGGGTCGCCGCCGAGCGGTTCGACTGGGCTGCGGCCAACGCTGCTTGTGCGGCCGCAAGCTCTTGTCGCCGCTGGTCGACCTGGGCGTCGGTGACCCAGCCGCCTAACTTAAGTTGCTCGGTCCGTGATGCCTGCGCGCGCGCCAGCGTTACGCGCGCCGCAGCGTCGGCGATTTGTGCTGTGGCTGCCTGCTCCAGCGCCGCTGACCGAGCCACACCGCTTTCGGCTCCCGCAATTCGCTCATCAAGATCGATTGGGTCAATTTGTGCCAGCAATTGGCCCGCTTTGACCATGTCTCCGACGTCAACCGCGAGCATCGTTACCCTGCCGGAGGTCGTTGGACCGATTCTATGTGTGTAACGCGCTTCGACCGTGCCGATGCCAAAAAGTGCAGGCGCAATGCTGCGCTCCTCAACCTTCACGACAGTGACGTTGATCGGTGCCAGCGGTCCGGAACGTAGCGCCACCCAGACAAACACCAGCAACAACGGAATGATGACCACAAGCACGGACAATGCACGACCGCTGATCGCAAACGGTAGTTTCATATCCGGACTCCGAGACTGGTCAGATACAGCGGAAATAGTCGCTGGGACATCGCCGACATTGAAGAAAAATCATCGGCCGCCATGGCCTGCATTACCATTCCCTGGATCATCCCCAACAACAATGTTGCCGCTGCCGCAAGGTCGATATGCTCCGAAATCAAGCCTAATTTGCGTGCAATTTCAATCTGTTCAGCAATCTTGTCCCGGTAACAGGCCATGAGCGTTTTAACCTGCGTCTTGGCAGGAGAATCGTTCCTGCGCTGCAATTCACCAAAAACGATCCGGGGAACCCCAGGATAGGCAACGACAAAGGCGATATGCGCGTCGAAGATGATCCGCAAAGTTTGAATAGGATTGTCGCTGCCTTGACCTTCAAAGCGGCGAAGTCGTTCTTGCGATGTCCACCCCATCACGGCTGACCAAATTGCATCCTTGTCAGCAAAGTGCCGAAAAAGCGCGCCTTGTGTAACGCCCATATGAGCAGCGATCTGCGCAGTCGTGATATCAGCAGGGTTTTGATCAGCCGCTAGCGCTATGACTGCCTGCACTGTGGCCGCGCGCCGTTCGTCCGCAGAGAGATGTTTGCGAGGCATGGGGATCCCTTACAAGAAAGATAGTAATTAGTCACTAGCTTTCTTGTAAGGGATGAGACCCACAAAGCGGCCTTGAGGCTTCCCGTCTTCAAAATAGAGGCCAAGCTCTGTCGGAAGCTGGGCTTGAAATGCCGCGTCTAGAGTAATGCGTAGCATCGCCTCCGCGACGACACTGAGCAATGCGATGCCCTGTTTGCGGTCTTTGGTGTGTTTGAGCGGGTTCTGCTTGGGCTTATCCGACATCCAGAGTTTGTGCAGGGCAAACCAGCGGGGATCGGCTGCGATGATGCGGGCAGGGGATCCGTCACGGCAACCGACGACATGATCAACGGTTTGGCCAAGGAGGAGCCATCCCTGTTCAGGCAAAACGAGGGGACGCGGCTGGTCCTGGACGTTGAGCGTGCCGGAGCGTGACGGCGCGACCAACAACTCAACCTCATAGGCTTTGGCACTGCGCGCGTGAAAATCGCGCTCTGTGTTGATGGCATAAGGTCAGCTCGACGGCTTTGAGCATAGTGGGAAGCTCAGGCTACCGCGATCGCCCATCGCGCTGCAACACCTGTTCCCGCGTGATGTCGCGCACCCGCTGGGTTTGGCTGTTCCGCACTTGAACGACCGCGATGTTCTCACCCTTTGCGATACGAATAGCAACCTCCTGTCGTCTGGCCTCAACCTCCTTTGACGCCTTAACCGGATCATCAGGGTATTTCACGCGGGCGATCGAAATGGTCTGGGCAACCAGACTTTGCGCGCGGCGCAGGTCAGGGTCACGCGCATTCTCCGCGTGGGACTGGCTCAAGAACCGATCGGAGAGGGCTTTGAGCTTGCTCAGGCCCTCTTCGGTCTGCGGTGCCTTTATCCCAGCTTTCTTCCCCTCGCGGCGCTTCTCGCGTTCGGCGAGCCTTTCGCGGAGACGGTCAGCTTCCGCTTGAACTAACTTGGATGGGGTATAGTTCTCGACGGCCAGCCCCTGCGCCGTGGCGGCGAGATATGCAGCTTTTTTGAACTTGTCGCCGCCACCCACCTTGATCGACGCCCAGCCATTCGCCTTGGCAATCCGAACGATGTCGGGCAGGGCGTCGATATTGCTGGTTTTGAGCCGGTCGCCCGCAATCCGCACAATCGGGGTTTTATCGTCCGAGGTGCGATAGAGTTTATTGCCGACGCGCAAAAATTTGCCCGTGAGATCATCGGTGATGGTGGGGGGCTCGGATTTGCGCTTGGGCTTTTCTGGCGCAGCCTTGGGAGTGATCGGCTTGGGCTTCACCTGTTTTGTAGGCATTGCTCGGCTGCGCCCCGAAGGCGCGCTTCCTTCAAGTTCATCAGCCATTTTCATCACCTTCCTCTACGATTAAACTTGCATTACCGTTGCGATCCAGAGTCACTAGATCGGGATTGAAGCTTGGATAATCTTCGGTGCGGATGTCTTCCGGCCTTATCGGATGCGCCGGGTTTCCTTCGAGTTCTTCAGGGGTCATGTCGCGGAATGGCGGGGGCGCAATTGTTACGACGGCCTGTTTTTCGATGGGCTGAACGATGGGTGCCGGAAACGCTCGATTCTTGAAGAAGCGGTTTTTGAAATAGAAAATCTTGCTGCCGACAATCGGCGGGATGCCGCCGCGCAGCAAAATCAGCTTGGTCGACGGGAATTGCATCAGCTCCTGCGGAAGCATCAGCGCGCGGCGCTGTTCCGAAATGGATTTCGAGCGGTTGGCAAGCAGGCCGTTTATCGTGAGGGATCGGGTGACGCTCTCCTGCCCAACATAGCCGATGCGATCCGACAGCTCGTTGGCGACCCGCAGTTCCTTGGGTGTGAAGGCCACTTCGACCCCGCAATTGGCGACGATTTCATCGGCTACATGCTCGCCGTAAACACCGCGCAATTGCGACCGCGACTGGATCACGGGTAACAAGCGGATGCCGTAGCCCGCGACATACGAAAAGGCGCTGGCGAGCACCGATGCGCGGCCAAGCCGGGCAAATTCGTCGAGGATGACCAGCACGGGAACTGGCGTCGCATCGCTCGGCAATTCCCGCACATTCAGGTCAATGAGCTGCTGGAAAAGCAGATTGTAGAGCGGGGCTATGCGGTCGAGTTCGTCAGGTGAAACACCGAGATAGATTGAAATGTGACGCTTGCGCAGATCGCGCAGATCAAAATCGCTCGCGGACGTTGCAGCGTCCACGAGAGGGTTGAGCCATAGACCAAGGACGTTGGTGATGGTCTTCTTGATGTCAGCAAAGCTGTTGTCGGAACCACCGGCAAAATCGGACAGTGCCGTTCGGCATCCTGTGGACAGGCTGAGTTTGGGATTGAGCAGCTCCTTTTTGAAGAAGCTGCGCGCATCGCCTTCGGTCAAATAGCGATAGATTGCACCCATCGTTAGCGGTTCGTCGCTGGTTTCAGCGAGCCACGCGCCGACACCGGCAAAGCCGGTGCGCGCGCCATTTGCCCAAAAGGCTTCGCCGCGTTCGGGCGCGATGAACAGCATTGTGGCGATCTTTTGCAGCTCAATTATCACATCATCGGGGTCGCTGCGGTCAATATAGGCGAGAGGATTATAGCGCGCGGTGCGCCCCTGCCGGTCAGTCGGGTTGAACAGAAAAACTTGCTGGCCGTAGTGCGCGCGGAATCCGGCGCTCGCATCGAAATTCTCGCGTTTGACGTCGAGAACGACGACGGAGCCAGCCCATGTCAGCAAATTGGGAATGACGATGCCAACGCCTTTGCCCGAACGGGTCGGCGCTTCGACAAGGACATGCTCGCTTCCACCAAAATTCAGGAAGCGCCTACCCTTGCGTCCAACGAGTATGCCCGAAGCCGAACGGAAACCATGCCGTTTGAGTTCGCGTTCATTGGCAAAACGTGCCGCCCCGTGGAGTGGTGCGCCACGCGCCCAAAGGGCATAAACCAGCCCGACAAGCAGCGTGAGACCGCCTGCCAAACCACCGGCCATCGCCTGTACTACATGCGGGTCGCCACGATAATACCAGAAAAATTGCGGTATTTTGAGTGGGTCATAGGCGGCGACGGGCAGGCCGAGGATCAGCCATCCGATCATGCTGGCAATCACAAGCGCGATTAGGCTGCCGAGCGGGATGGCGATTAAATATCGTGCTGCCCCGCCGTCAGGCGAGGTGCCTGCTCTCTGGGTCATAATAGATCTCCGTTACGCGAAATTCGCCGTCGGTTTTCTTGGTCTGGACAACGACATCGACGAGCATTTTGAGCAGCGCGCGAATATCGCCGCGCGCCAGATCGGAACCGCCGTCGCTTTCCTTGACCAGCAAGGTCAGTTGCTCGAACGCAAGTTCCGCCGAGTCTGCATGGATGGTCGTGATCGAGCCGGGATGGCCCGAGTTCACATTGCGCAGGTAGAAGAATGCCGTCCCGTCGCGCAGCTCCTGAAGCAAAATACGGTCAGGTCGCATTCGGAGAGCGCTTTCGAGCAAATGCTTTGCCGTGACATTCGCGGTGCCTTGACCGTCCTTGGCATAAAGCATGTGAACGACATTCTTGTGCGGGACGATCAGTTCGCGCGTATCCTCAATCGTCAGTAACCGTTCCTCTGGCGGGATGAGCTGGATCAAGCCCTTGGACAGCGTGGTCTTTCCCGATGCGGTTGCACCCGAGATGAGGATGTTGAGCCGCGCCTTCACTGCGCCGTCGAAGAATTCAACATGGCGGCCTGCTTTGAGCAAAGCGAGTAAGCCCAGTTCCTGAGCCGACACCTGCTTTTCGGCAATGCGCGTGTCCTTGAACAAGCCCGCCGCTTCAAAATCCTCCAGCGTCATCGTGACGGTTGAAGGTTTGCGCACGGTGATCGACACCGTTTCATCGGGGACGACCGGCGGCACGATGATTTGCACCCTTTCACCGGTCGGAAAGATCGTCGAGACGATGGGGTTTTCACGGGTAATATCTTGACTGGTGAAGGCTGCGGCCGCCGTTGCCAGCGCCATCAAATTCTTGAAATCAAGACTGGGTTCACTTTCCCATGTCCATCCGCCGCGCCGTTCAATCCCGACTTCGCCGGGGCGGTTGATAACGAGTTCTGTTACTCGCTCGTCACCGAGATATTTGCGCAAAGGCGCAGTCACGCTGTCGAGGACAGCGGTATTTTTGCCCGGCGCGGCCATTATTTCAGCGCAAGACCGTAAACGGTCGAGAAGTCGAAATCCTGCGCCACGGTGATGCCGACATCTTCACCCTGGTTTTTGCGCAGCACGGGTTTGATCTGCGAATTTTGTTGCAGGATCGTTGAAGCCGCATCGGACGGAACGCGCGTAGTGTTGGAGGCGCTGTTGCCAACGGCTTCTGATCCCACGGTTGCCGCATCTTCCACGAGACTGAACAGCAGGGCTGTGCCGAAACGCTGCCAGAAGAAATTGTAGACGCGCCCGTCCATGCCGCCGCGCCCAAGCGCGTCGGTAGCAGGTGAAGCGACATCAATCGCGATACCGCGCGGGGTAACGGCGCGGGTCCACAGCACGAACAGCCGGTATTGGCCGCGATTAAGACCACCCTGATATTCGCCAACGATCTTCGTGCCTTTTTCCATCAGCACGACCCGGCCATTGTCGGAGTAGATATTGCGCGGGACGATGCAGCTCACATAGCCGGGCTGGCTTGAGTCCATCGCGGATTGCAGGACGCAGGGGATGAAGCTGCCCGCCGTTATCAGGAAATTGCGATCGGGGAGCGGGCGGGCCTGCGCCTGCCCAATTGCCGATGCCTGACGAAGCGCATCAAGATTGGTTGAAGGCTGCGAAGGTTGACGTCCTGTATTCGCCGCACCGCCATTATCGCTGTATCGAACGCCCGCATTGCCACTTTCACGTTCGCCGCCATATGCAATCAGCGATGATCGCCGCGCCGCTTCGCGTAGCGCTTCAGCTTGCGATGGCTGGCGGGCTTGCTGTGCGGCAGGCGGAGGAATCTGCGACGGCCCAGGTCCGGCACCAATTGCGGGGACTATTGGTTCTCCCAAGGCAATTGGTGCATTGGGATCAGTCGCTGCACCCGCTAGGGTCGGTGCGATGACGCTTGCCGGATCATATTGCGCGGGTTCGAGCGCCGGTTTGGGCTTGACCGGAGGAAGCGTGGAGTTGCCCGTCAGGCCGGTCCCAAGCGCCAGCACCGTGAACATGATGGCTCCGGCAGCAGCCGCAAATCCGATCATCTTTTTCGGGTCCATTGCTGTGCCGGGGATCGACGGCATTTTGCTGGCACGCTCGGTGGCCGGAGCGCGGTCAATGTCCTGCGGGTCGGGGGTTTGATCGACCGTTGCGCGTTCGCCGCTGGCTTTCTCGGTCATCATTTCGTCTCCCCATTACCTTGATTTGGCGTTCGTTCGACGATGCTTGATGCGGTGCCGGTCTTTGGGTCGCGTCCGTAAAAATCACGCGCTTCGTTGAAAATGCACAGCACCTCTTTGCCGCGCCGCAAGCGAAGCTGCGCGAACACGCCGTGGATCACGACAAATTCGTCGCGGACATCGAAAGGCACGATGCTTTCGCTGCCATCCGGGTTGACCGCGAAGAATGCCGGAAGCTCGCGCTGGTTGGGGAAGCGTAGCGCGGTAAACTGGCCATTGTCGGTAATTTCGGAAGGCTGGATCGCGGGCGACCCTTGCACCGAGTAGCTCAAGTTCCGCTTGCCTTCGAGAACGGCGAGATCGAGCGCCGAGCGGATCGCGCCTGATTGCAGCGCAACGGCCCGGGTGTAGGCGGCCTGCGTCGCTGCCGCTTGTGCGGCGGCGGCTTCTTCGCGCGGATAGCGGAACACGACCTTGAAGAAGGTGTCAGCCGAGCGCGCACCGATGGCGCCGCGCCGCGCTGATAGCTCGAATGTATAGGTGCGGTTGCCCGTGTTGGACCGGGTGATCACGATCAGGTTGGTAGCCCCTGCCAACTCGCGTGGTTTGATGAACAGCGAGTTTTCTGCCGGGGCGACTTCCCATGATACGGTGTCGCCAAGTGCGACATGCTCGACGCGCTCTCCGGGCGAAAACACGATCTGGGTTGCGGAGCGGAACACGCCAACGATGCGAAAAACTTGGGTGTCGCTGTAGATCACTTCGCGGATGCGATTGTCCTGCGCCGTCGGGTGCGGGGTTTCGCTCGGTAGCGCCGGTGCGCTGGTCGACAGGAACGCTATCGCCGTGAGACAGCTTAGTGGTTTCATTGTGTTACCTCCAGATCGGCGCGGTAGGTCTGCACCTCCAGTCCCAAGGGGTTTTTGAATCGCTGCTGCTCAGTCGTCGGCGTATCAGTGGTGTCGTAAGTCACGGTCGCAATGGCGGGGGTGTCAGTCACGACGGAGCCGCGCTGAAGGGTTTTGGTGAAGCGTATCTGCGCAACCTTCGCAGAAACGAAGGTGACGGACTTGACCGCGATGAACACCGTATCGAGATCGGTGAAAACCGATTGCGGGGATTTAGGATTGTCCTTGCTGTAGAACGCTGTCCACCGCGCTTGCTCGTCGCGTGACGACATCGCCAGCACGCCCTCGAAGAATTCTTGGCGTGCCTGCGGAACCCAGCCTTCGCGGTTGCGGACATAATCGGCGAGGAAATATTTGGCGACGGCTTCGTTGTAGGTGATTTGTTTATCGCCTGACATCGGAGAGGTAATTTCGCTCGCGCCGGTCGCCTTATCGACAGTGATGACATAGGGCGCGACAGTCTTGAGCGGCGTGAGCATCGCCACAGCAGCAACCCCGGTGATGGCAAGGCCGCTTGCGACCCCCGCAGTCAGCCACGCCAGCCTCTTCGAGCGATTGGCCGCGATCAGCCGGTCGTGATCCCAGCTTGCGGCTTCCGCAAAATAGGCTTTGAGATCATCGTGATCGGTAACGCCGCCCGCCATGACGCTTAGCAGCTCTGGTTGGAGGTTGATGGGGACAGGCTACTGATCGGAGGCACTTGGCGCTCCGGCCTGCCATCCGGTTTTGCGGACTTTGGTGCCTCGGGGGCGTTGCCGGGGAACACCTCAACGCCCTTGCGTTCTGGCGGCTGGACTGCCGGTGTCGAAGTTCCGCCCAAAGGATCGACGCTTGGTAGGATCGAACCATAGGGATTGGCCGGGCGGCGCTGCTTGCCATCGCACTTGGCCAGTTTCGGCGATTTCGATGCGGCAATGCCAGGATTGACCGGAACGATCAGCGCCAGTGCCGCCAAGATGCCTATGATACGCATACCCATGAGCCTGTCCTTTTATGTTGTTCCACGGCTGACCGAGCCAGATGTCCGCATCCGCGCGATGCCGCGCGCAAAACCGCGTTCGATGGCGCGGCTGGTCGCCTGCGTAGCCGTCGCGCCGCGTCCGGCGACAAAGCCGCCTGCCGCTGCAATGGCCGATGCAAACTGGTTGGCCAAAGCAGGCCCCCCGCCACCAAGCGAGGCGGCGAGCATTGGGATTTGCAGGAAGAAAAAGAAGCCGAGCGCGTAGAAGGCTAGCGCCTTGATCGCGGCCATGCCGATTTCGTCATTTTCGGAGATGGTGGCGATGATCGCATCGCCGGTCTGGGTCAGGAACAATGTCAAAACGAGCGCGAACACGATCAGCATTAGATAATTGATGCAGGCACCCAGCCAGGAAAAGAAATAGCCGCGTGTGGATTCAAACAGGAGGGCCGCGACAAACAGCGGCCCGACCACCGACAACAGCGCAAGCGCAAACAGTCCGAAGGCGCTGATAACGAAACCGATCGCCGCGCAGAGCAAAGTGGCAACAATCACCATTACCACGAGAAAGCCGGAAAAGACCGCATAACCTATGTCGGGCAGAGTGCCTTGGGTTTGCTGATAATCGGCGGCGATTTTGCGCATGGTATTGGCGGTTTCAAAGCCGGTTCCCGCCAGCTTGTCGTAGAAGCCGCCCAAACCGCCGACGTCGGAGCCGCCTAGCGCGCCGGCGAACTGACTCGGCAGTCCGCCTAGCGCAAACATGCCGATTTGGGTTCCGTAGAGCGAAGTGACGGCAAAATAGAGAAATGCGAGCTGACAACCGCGATAGGCATATTCACGGAATGGATATTGCACCGCGCCGCGCATGATCGCGTAGCCGAGCAGCGAAATATAGATCACGATCCCGATGCGCAGCGCCGGAGAAACGATACCGATCACGGCCGCATATTTACCGACGATGGCCGCAAGCGCGTTGCTGAGCGCCTCGAACATTGTCGTAAAAACATGATCGCTGAAATCCATATCCGGCACTCATTCCTTTTGCAGTTGGGTCAATTGCTGATTTGAAGTTGCGACTTGGCGAAAGCTGCCGCGCGGCAGTTGGTCGTGACGACGGCGGGTTCGGTGTCCGCAGGCGCAGTCGAACCCGTCCATTCGCGGCAAATCTTCTGCATCGGTTCGATCTCGCCTGAATTGGCGACATAATATCGCCAATCCCTTGGCTGAGTGTCGGCCTGGGGTGTGGACTTGCCACACCCCGCCAGCAGAAGCCCTATGCAGATGATCGCTGACCGCATCGTCATTGCCCGCGATAATAGCGACTTGCGGCATCGAGCTTTTGGGCGAGCGCGGCTTGGCCCTCAGCTGCGCGCTGGCGTTCCTGCGCGTCTTGCTGCAAGGCGATAGCCTGCAAACGGAGTTGATCGTTCTGCATCGCAGCAGATTCAAGTTGCAGCCGCGCCGTCAAGTCAGCCACTTCCTTCGCCGTTCCTGCGGTTGCCAACCGGCTGCGCAATTGGTCGAGACCTTGCGCCCGCGACGTGACGGCAGCGCCCATATTCTCGGCGAGAGCGGCATTGATACCGATGTTGCGGGCATTGAGATCATAGGCCGCACGGGATTGTTCGGAACCTGCAAGGCCCAACTGCCCAAGGAGATCGCGATACACCGCGTCGGCCTTGGCGCGGCCCGCGCCGACAACATCCAAATTGCCGTTACCAAAGCCTTCAAGCGAGCCGCCCGATATGTCGAGTTCGCGCAAGGCATCGGATTTGAGCTGCTGTGCCAGCCCCGAAATGTCGGTGAGCTTGTTCAAATCCTGATAGAGTTTCTGCGCCTCGGCAATTTGCTGCTTGCCTTGGGCAACGACCTGAAGAGCTTGCCTGACGGCGTTGATTTGCTGGATCAGGCTGGCACTGTCATGGACAGGCATTCCTTGTGCGAATGCTGGCATCGGGGCTGCGAACAGCAATGTTGCGCTAAGTGCTTTGGTCAAATTCTTCATGGACTTACCTTTCTTTCAGTTCAGCTAGGACGCCTCCGACGGTGGAAGAGGGGGAGCCAGATGGCGGGATCGTTCCCCACCTCGGCAATTACTTCGTCGGCAACGGCAGTGGTTTCCGCGCGGCCCGATAGGACCGCCAGTTCGTCATCGAGACCGGCAAGATCGAGTTCCACCACCACGCTGTCATGGCCTTGCTTGACCAGAAACTTGTGGCTCTCCGGCGCAAGCTCTTCGCGCACCAGTTTGAATTCGGCTTCGGACAGTGCTAACCCTTCGACATAATCGCGCCGCGCCCCGAACGGATTGGGCAGCAGGATCTTGGTGGCGACTTGTTCGAGGATCGAATGGCTGATGTCGCTCTTGAGCGCGTCGGCAGGCGACTGGGTGGCGAACACTAGCACAGCGTTTCGTTTACGGTAGGTTTTGAGGCCATCCTGGGCGAAGTGACGGAACGCTTCGTCGCCAAGTGCCTTCCAGAATTCGTCGATACAGATCACCATCCGCTCGCCGGTTAAAGCCAAGTCAATGCGGTGGAACAGATACAACATAACCGGTGTGCGAATGTCGGCATTGTCGAGAAAATCGGTCATGTCGAAGCCGATGAACCGTGCGTCGAGCGTCATGCTGTCTGCTGGATTATCGAACACCCAGCCAAGCGATCCTTCGGACGTCCATTTCTCCAATCGTGCGCCGACGCCGCTGGAATCCTTCATGCCAAGCATCGAGCGGAGCGCGCTCAGTGAGCGGTCTTCAACGTCGAGTTTCATCACGGCGCCCAAACCCTCTTCGATCAGCCGTTCTTCCTGAACTGATATTGGCTTGCCGTCAGCGCGGACGAGTTGGCGGATGAACAGCGACAAGAAACTTTTGTCTTCTGCGCGATTGGCCAGCGCCTTGAGAGGGGAGAAGCCGGTTGGGACGCCGTTATGGAGCGCGAGATATGTGCCACCGCTTGCTTGCACAAAGATTTGTGCGCCGCGATCCTTGTCGATGAATATTTGCCGTGCGCCGGTCTTCTCGGTCTGTGCCATCAGAAAATTAAGCAGCACTGTCTTGCCGCCGCCCGACGGCCCGATGATGAGGGTATGGCCGAGATCGCCTTTGTGAAAATTGAAAAAATAGGGGCTGCGGGCGTTAGTTTTCAGCAAGGCGATTGCATCGCCCCAATGATTGCCTCTCGCACTTCCTGCCGGGAAAGTGTGGAACGGCGAGAAGGCCGCGAAGTTGAGCGAGGTGATTGGTGCGGGACGGGCGCGCCATGCAAAATTGCCGACGAGCTGCGACCAATACGCCGCTTCAAGCGCCGCGCCTTCGCGCGCGGCCACCATGCCGGTATCGGCAAGTGCGGCGCGTGCGACCGACATATGATCGCGCAAACCCTTCATGCTGTCGGCATAGACCGCGAGCGTGAAATGATGATCGCCCAGCACGAAGCGGTTCGACATCAAATCATCGCCAGCGTCGATCAACGCGTCGGCCTGGCTTACGGCTCGATCGCCCGCATTCTCCATCTGCGTCATGCGCAGCCGGAACTTCTCGGTGGCAGCAGCACGCCCGAGGAAAGTAAAGCTCTGCGTCAACACAAACCCGAAATCGACCGACAGCAAAGCCTCGAACTGGCGCGGCGTGGTTTGCGCGGGATATTCCCGGATACCGAAGATCCCGCCGAACGCCGAAGCATCGGCGTCGCGCACTTCGATGGTTTCCGCTCCAAAGATAGTGCGCGAGCGATAGAGTGCGCCGCCGAGATGACCGCGCACGACGGGGACGCGGCGATGGCGGCCCGTCATCACCATGTCGGCCACTTCCATCGTTTCCGAAAACATCAGACCGCGATGCTCGTAGATGGCGCAGCGGCGTGGCTCGCAACGCGCCATCAGTTTCTCGAAATCGCGGGCCTTGTCATCAAGCAGTTCGACAAGCGCCTCGTCGATCGGAGGACCTTGCGGCACGCCTTTGGACACGCGGCGCTTGAACAACTGGATGATCTTGTCGCTGCCGGTGGCACCAGGGCGGATTACCAGCGTTACAAAGAAGCGGTTGATGAACATCCGCTCGCGGTTGATCCGTCCGAAATAGGCGCGGTCGAGATCGGACGCGAAACCTGATTTGAACGTGCCTCCGGGATATTGATCGACCCGCATTCTGATCAGATGGGTCCAGATCGACAGCCGCTCATCGTGCAAGTTGCGGAGAAGGCCGTTGAGCTTGGTATGCCAGTCGTTGAGGTCGCGCACATCGGCGGTCTCGAACGCTCGGCCTTGCAACTCGAATGTCAGCATGATGTCGCCGGAATCGAGCGCCACCATGTCTTCGTTCAAATGCCGCGCATAGGGCAGGAATTTGGCGGGGTCTGTCTCGCGCTGCGCCACCTTGAGTGGCACTTGCCCAGAAGCGTTTAGGCTTGAGGCGAGCAGCCTAGTCATGACGGCCAAAACCTTTGCGGCGAAGGCCGGCCAGTGGAAGAGGCGAATAGCTGCTTCCGCCCCAGAACGCACGGTTGCGGTTGCCGGCTTTGGTGCGGCCCCAAAGGAACAACAGGCGGAAGGCGTTGACATCGTGGCGAACGATCAGACGTGAAATTGAGTAACCGAAGGCGACGACCACCGCGGCATAGACCGGGCTGTTGCTCCATATCAGCACTGACGCGCTGGAGATCAGCAGCAGTACCGCCGCCTCGATCGGTATGCCCGCCCACAACGCCGGGCGCGTCACCGCAAGAAACAGCTCATTCTTGGTCAGGATTTCGGTTTCGTCCGACATCGCATTATCCCGCGATGATGCCGACGATGGAATCAGCAGAGAAGACAATGGCGATCCCGATAATCACCGTGACCAATACGGCGGTTGATGCGCGCCCGGTGAACCAGAGCAAGCCCGTCACGATCACCGCGATCACCGCGAGCGTGCGGAGCAGCGTCGAAGAGAGCAGACCGCGCACCTTACTCGCAAAGCTCTCCAGATTTTGCGCGTAGGCAGGATCGGGGATTGCCAACGAAATCATGGTCGCCGCAGTCAATGCTGCGCCCCATAAAATGGCGCTTTGCCGTGATTTAGGCATGGCGTTGAATCTGGCAGCAATGTTTGCGCGCCACGCTCCGACACCGCGCCCAACCTTTAGGATGACGTTCATATGCTGCCCCTTTCGTTATCAGCGAGGATTTGCGTGTCCCGTTCGTAAGCGGCGCGCTCGAAGACATTCCATTTTGGCGGCGCGGGGCGGGCTTGCAATATCGGTTTCGGGGGTGCCTCGTTTTCAGAGGTCAGGCGTTCGCGTAAGTCGCCACTTTCCGGCGCAGAAAATGCAACGGCTGGAAGGTTCATGGCATATATCACGCCCGCGTCAGCGATGCCCGCGTTACCAACGACCTTGGCAACATAGCCGTTCCGAAATCCGCGCGTCTGGCTTCCTGTGTTATACATCGAGAGTGCGACCCGAAGGGCGGTTTGCGGATCACGCCCGGCTTTCACCGAATTGTAATTCGTGGTGAGGACGCGGGCCAAGGCTGCGACATTGGTGCAGGGGTCGAACACAGTTTCCCAGGTCAGGCCAAGCCAGCGCATGTTGCGCGAATTTATTTGGCCAAGCCCCAGATCGACTGAATATCCTGCCGCGACATATCGCCGGGCCGTCGTGGCAGCATCGACGGCGTTCCTTTGACGTGCGGGCTGTCGCCCGCCATTGACATTGAGGGCAAATTGCTCGCCGCTGCTTTCGGTTTGGATAATGGCTAGCACCGTCTCGGGTGCGACACTTGGAGCGCATTGCGACGCCAAGGCGAGCAAGGCAGTCGCAGAATAGGCCATTATAGCCCTTGTCCCGTATTTGATCTTGGTTGCACTTGGAAGATCATTGCACTGCTCCCGACTTGCTGATTTCGTTCAAGAATGCTCCATTTGACTATTGAACTAACGATAGCTGTGGGAGCAGCCAGTCAGCTATGGTTTCAAGAAGGCGTTTCGGGCTTTCCGACTCTCTAACCGAAACCGGAAATGACCTTTGACCTTCAATCTTGACCCTGCGGACTATGCTCGTCGCATTGCTGGGTGGGTTCGCGATCAACAGATTTTTGCGGAGAGTTCACACAAATAAGGCAAAATCGAACATTTGCCTTCGCAATCACAAGGCCCCGCTGGCGTCACCCAGCTAGGGGTAGACCATGAACCGAAGCGGTTATTTGAATCGGCGCCTTGATCATATCGATCGATCAATAATCGCCGCATTTTGCGAAGATGGCCGCAGGACCATCAAGCAGGTTGCGGACTTGATTGGTATGTCGAGCCCCAGCATCAAAGCTCGCATTGACAAGCTTAAAGATGCGGGAGCGATCAGAGGATACACAGCTTTGGTCGATCCCAAGGCGTTCGGCTTCAACGTTGCAGCAAATGTGCGTATTCATGCTATGCCCGGCGAAGTGAAAAAGGTGGTGCAGTTGCTACGAGACACGCCCGAAATCGTTGAAGCAGACCAAGTCACTGGCAAAGATTGCTTTCAGGTGAAGGTCGTGGTCAGGAACGCAGAGGAACTTCACGCGGTAGCTGCTCGCTTCGAGCCATATGCGTCCGTTGACACGGCCATCATCCTATCCAACATTGTCGCTCGACGCCTTCCCAAGTTATAAGGCATTGTGTTTCGGCTTTGGGTATTGAATCTAGGCGATCAATCACTCCCCTCGTTGAGTTGTATTTCAACTTCCTTGATGCTTTCCAATACTGCATCAAAGGATGGAACCTCCCCGAATATCATGCCGGACATCGCCGTATAGTCGCGACGCAAATCAGCGATCATGGGTTCCGTAGGCGTCAGAGCAAACGTGCCGGGGTCGGCCGTACTCAAGCCAAGGTCGGGGCTGTTGAAAAACATCCGGGCATGGCGGACGCAATCGCGTCCGAGTTCGGGATTGGCCAGCGCGACCTTCCCTGTGCCTGATTTCAGTAACTGATACACGTCATAATAATGGCGGGAAACCCGCTGACCGCCACCGCGCAATGCGCCGCGCCGGTCGAACCAATTCCGCAGGCCGTGTAGGATGATGATTTTATCCCAGAATGTCCGTTCGGCATCCACAGTCACGATATTGGGAACGGTTAGGTCAAGCGCAGACACATCATCCGCGACATAAGGGCGAATGGCTTGGCTGCTGTTCGGGTCGAGCGCTGACTTTGCCCCGGACTCAATCTTGATCGCCGGACGAATATACCCATCGGTTTTCGCAAGTACGCTCGGATACCAAAGCAATAGACTTTGCCGACTTGCATCGTCGAGATCGAGTTCCACCTTTGGCGGCTGGTCGATTTGTGTGCGTTCTAGGGTGTCCCGGAAATAAGTGGCGAGCTGTTCCATGAACGCTCCGCCGATATAGGTCTGACAGGCATCCTTGATTGCATCAAGCTTGGCTTGTCGCTTCTTGCCGCTCAATGCCTCCAAGGCTTCCACGCTTGCCGTTTCGCCAATATCCTCACGGAACACGGTAATATCTATGTCCTCGGAGAAGCGTGAAATTAGGCCAAAGGCTTTAGAAAGCGAGGTGCCGCCTTTGAACAGTAGGCGCGGGCCGCCTGTTGGAAGGTGGTTGAAGAGGGCGTCGAGTGTCCAGCAGACCCAGAAATCTTTCTCGATATTCTGCGCAGCGGTTCCTAGCCTTTGGCTAGCGCCTACGAACGCATCGCGTCTGTCATTGGAAGATGCCGCGAGGAATCCATCGAAACCCGCGCTCATCGGATAGCACTTCGAGGTGCTGATATGGCCGCATCCATATTGGGGAGACCGTCGGGCGCTGCAATTAGATCGCGCAGGAAGAATTGCATCCATATCGGCAAGGTGGACAGTCCATCTCGCAAGTCAGCGGTTATGGCAGAACCATGCACCGGATCAGCGAAAATCGATTGTAGCCGTTTTCTGACACGGGGTGCGTCGCTGTCGAGCGTATCACGAAGCCAGTGTAGCGCCTGCACGATGCGCATCGCTGGCCGGCCTGCCCAGAACAATTTGCTTGGTGCGGTCTTTTTGAAATGGATGGTCAGGTTGCCCAGCGCGAGTGATTTGAGCCGCGCATCGGTATGGACAACGATGTGCGCCGGAACCGCGTCGGACAAACCAATGTCATTGGCGGCCGTAATGCCATCGACAATCATTCTCGCAGAATCGCGGCGAGCCAGTGCATCAATGACCGACCGAGGATCAGGATGAGTTGATTTGCCGGTCAGCGCGTTGAGGTTGGGCTTGTCATAGAGGCCGCGTGTAATCCTGCGTATCCTGCCCGCGCGCACCAATCTGTGAAGCACTTGATCCACCGCATCGCGCGGTCCAAGATCGGCGAAGTCGGCGGGCACCCACACACCAAAAGGCGAGCATGTCGCCATTCGGACTGTTATACTATCCTTCAGGTCGATTCCTGGCCCGCGCATGTCGTTTCCTTTTGTCAGGAACGTGTATACATAATTCTGACAAAATCGCAAGTCCCGAACGATGAAAAAGCGGACCGTCATATCGAGCGGCCTTCGTTATCCAATTCCATCGCGTCCAGTCGCTAATGCTGAAACTCTCGATTATCAGGTGTTTTCTGGCCTTGACCTCGATGTGTGCTAGCCAGCTAACACAAAAAAATGCGATTTAGAGCGAAATAGCCAAAACGCCAACACAGTATTTAACACATAGCACAAAAAAGTAACAAATTATTATGCAAAATCAAGTGTTTATATATACAGCGTTCCGTCTCATAACCTGAAGGTCGTAGGTTCAAATCCTACTCCCGCAACCAACAAAAGCCCGCCTTCCCTATGGGATGGCGGGCTTTTTGTTTGTTACGGGCTTTGCGTGTAAGTCGATCGACGGAATGTCCGTCCGCGTTTCGGATAAGGTGCGTACAATCAGAGGGACGATGCCAAGCTGTATTCATCTGGCGAACAATTGCCCCATATCCACGAACGCCTTGAACTCGAGCGCATTGCCCGCGGGGTCGAGAAAGAACATCGTCGATTGTTCGCCCGGCTGCCCGGCAAAGCGCGTCTGCGGTTCGATCACGAACGCGACGCCGTGCGCCACCAGCCGGTCGGCGAGCGCCTGCCACTCGGAAGGGGGCAGGACGACGCCGAAATGCGGCACCGGCACCGCATGGCCATCGACCGGATTATGCCCCGCCACCGCCTCGTGACGATCGACGCGGTGCGCGACGATCTGATGGCCATAGAGGTTGAAATCGATCCAGTCGGCATCGCTGCGCCCCTCGGGGCAGCCGAGCACGCTACCATAGAAATGGCGCGCGGCGTCCAGGTCGTCGACGGGAAAGGCGATGTGAAAAGGGGCAAGGTCGGTCATGACGACTGTTTGCCGCAGGCGCGCGCGGAATACCAGTCCGGGACTTGGGTTGTGCGCCGCAACATGCTAGGCGCGCGACCATGCTGACGATCAACGGAATCACTGTACGCCTTGGCGGGCGCGCCATCCTCGAACGCGCCACCGCGAGCCTGCCGGCCAAAAGCCGCGTCGGGCTGATCGGGCGCAATGGCGCCGGAAAATCGACGCTGATGAAAGTGATGATCGGCCAGCTTGAGGCCGACGAAGGTAGCATCGATATGCCCCGCAAGACGCGCGTCGGCTATATCGCGCAGGAAGCGCCGAGCGGCACCGCGACGCCGTTCGACACCGTACTCGCCGCCGATACCGAGCGGGCCGAACTGCTCGCGGCGTCCGAAACCGAGCAGGATCCCGACAAGCTCGGCGACATCCACGAACGCTTGATCGCGATCGACGCCTACACCGCGCCCGCGCGCGCCGCGCGCATCCTGATCGGGCTCGGCTTCGACGAGGATATGCAGGCCCAGCCGCTCGACAGCTTCTCGGGCGGGTGGAAGATGCGCGTCGCGCTCGCGGCGCTTCTCTTCTCCGAGCCCGATCTGCTGCTGCTCGACGAAGCCTCGAACCACATTCCCCTCCAAGCGAGCCTGTGGCTCGAATATTTCCTCCGCGCCTATCCCGGACAGCTGGTGGTGATCAGCCACGAGCGCGATCTGCTCAACAATGTGGTCGACAACATCCTCCACCTCGAGGGCGGCAAGGTGATGCTCTACGCGGGCGGCTATGACGCGTTCGAGCGCCAGCGCGCCGAACGCGCGGCGCAGCTTGCGGCGGCCAAGGCGTCGCAGGACGCCCAGCGCGCCAAGCTCCAGGACTATGTCGCGCGCAACAGCGCGCGCGCCTCGACGGCGAAGCAGGCGCAGTCGCGCGCCAAGATGCTTGCGCGGATGCAGCCGATCGCGGCGCTCGCCGAGGATCAGACGCTCGCGTTCGATTTTCCGAGCCCCGATGAGCTGAAACCGCCGCTGATCACGCTAGATCTGGCGAGCGTCGGTTATGCCGACAAGCCGGTGCTCCAGCGGCTCAACCTGCGGATCGATCCCGACGACCGCATCGCGCTGCTCGGCCGCAACGGCAACGGCAAGACGACGCTTGCACGCCTGCTCGCCGCGCAGCTGAGCCCCATGGCCGGCGCGATGGCGGCATCGGGCAAGATGCGCGTCGGCTATTTTACCCAATATCAGGTCGAGGAACTCGACGGCAGCGACACCCCGCTCGCGCATATGATGCGGGTGATGGAGGGCAAGACGCAGGGCGCGGTCCGCGCCCAGCTCGGCCGCTTCGGCTTTTCGGGCAACAAGGCGATGACCGAGGTTGCGAAGCTGTCGGGCGGCGAAAAGGCGCGGCTGGCACTCGCGCTGATCACCCGCGACGCGCCGCACCTGCTGATCCTCGACGAACCGACCAACCACCTCGACGTCGATGCGCGTGAGGCACTGGTGCAGGCTCTCAACGGGTTCGACGGCGCTGTGGTTCTGGTCAGCCACGACCGCCACATGCTCGAACTCACCGCCGACCGGCTGGTGCTCGTCGATGACGGTACCGCGCGCGAATATGATGGCAGCATGGACGATTATGTCGACATGATCCTGGGCAAAGGCCCACAAAAGGACCGGGTGTCGAAAGCCGACAAGAAAGAGGATCGCAAGGCCGCCGCGGCGGCGCGCGAGGCCGCGGCGAAGGTTCGCAAGGAGGTGTCCGACGCCGAGGCCGACCTCGCCAAATATCAGGTCATCCTGTCGGCGATCGATCGCGCGATGTTCGACCCGCAGGGCGCCGCGAATGAATATAAAGGCCTGACGATGAGCGAACTGTCGCAACGCCGCGGCAAGATCGTCGCCGCGCAGGAAGCCGCCGAAGCACGTTGGGTGGCGGCGGGCGAGGCTCTGGAGGCGTTCGAGGAGGCCGCGGCATAGCAAGGATCCGAGTACGAACATCCGCCGCCCCCGCGAAGGCGGGGGCTGCTAGAAGTTCACGCAGCCACGCCAGAAAAGGTTGACGACGGCCCGCACCTTCGCGGGGGCGACCGGACTCCTGCATTGACTCACCCACCCCAATCCATCATAATAGTTTCAATTGAAACTAGATGGGAATTGATCATGGCCGACCTGTTCGACAATCCGCTGGGCCTCGACGGTTTTGAATTCGTCGAATTCTCCGCACCCGAAAAGGGTATTCTCGAACCGGTTTTCGAGGCGATGGGCTTCACCCAGATCGCGCATCATCGCTCGAAAGACGTCCAGCTGTGGCGCCAGGGCGGGATCAACTTGATCGCCAACTACGAACCCAAATCGCCTGCCGCCTATTTCGCCGCCGAGCATGGCCCGTCGGCGTGCGGCATGGGCTGGCGCGTCCGCGACGCGGCAAAGGCTTATGCAGAGGCGATCGAACGCGGCGCCGAGCCGGTCGAGACGACTCCCGGCCCCATGGAACTGCGCTTGCCCGCGATCCGCGGCATTGGGGGCTCAATCATCTATCTGATTGACCGTTATGGCGACGACCTGTCGATCTACGACATCGATTTCGTCTATGAAGATGGCGTCGATCGCCACCCGGTGGGCGCCGGGATGCAGCTGATCGATCACCTCACCCACAATGTCTATGGCGGCCGGATGGCGCATTGGGCGGCGTTTTACGAACGCATCGCTGGCTTCCGCGAGATCCGCTATTTCGACATCAAGGGCGAATATACTGGCCTGACGTCGAAGGCGATGACCGCCCCCGACGGCAAAATCCGTATTCCGCTCAACGAAGAAGGCGCCGGCGGCGGCGGCCAGATCGAGGAATATCTGCGCGCCTATAATGGCGAGGGGATCCAGCATATCGCGTTCAGCTGCGACGACCTTTACGCTGCATGGGACAAGCTCAAAGCGCTCGGCAACCCCTTCGCCCCCGCACCGCCCGCGACCTATTACGAAATGCTCGCCGATCGCCTGCCCGGCCATGGCGAGCCGGTCGAGGCGCTGCAATCGCGCGGCATCCTGCTCGACGGCTCGACCGAAGATGGCGACCCGCGCCTGCTGCTCCAGATCTTTGGCCAGACGGTGATCGGTCCGGTCTTCTTCGAATTCATCCAGCGCAAAAAGGATGAAGGGTTCGGCGAGGGCAATTTCACCGCGCTGTTCAAATCGATGGAGATGGACCAGATCCGCCGCGGTGCGCTCAGCGTCACGGAACCCGCCGAATGACCAGCCCGATCAAGCTCGGCGGCGTCCATCATGCCGCCTATCGCTGCAAGGACGCGAAGCAGACGGTCGACTGGTACGAGCGCATGCTCGGCATGACCTACACCACCGCCTTTGCAGAGGATCATGTGCCGTCGACTGGCGAGTACGACCCGTACATGCACGTCTTCCTCGACGCGGGGAACGGTAACATCCTGGCGTTCTTCGAGCTGCCGAAACAGCCCGTCATGGGGCGCGACGAGAATACCCCGGCGTGGGTCCAGCATCTCGCGTTCAAGGTCGGTAGCACTGACGAGCTGGTCGCGGCAAAGGCACATCTGGAAAGCGAAGGCGTCGACGTGCTCGGCCCGACGCACCACGGCATCTTCAAATCGATCTATTTCTTCGACCCCAACGGCCACCGCGTCGAACTGGCGTGCGACATCGGCACCGCTGAGCAATATGCCGAACTCAAGCGCGTCGCGCCGCTGATGCTCGAAGAATGGAGCCAGACCAAAAAGGCGCCGCGTCACGCCGATTGGCTACACACCGCCGCGAACGAATAAGCCGGGTCAGAACTTCCGCGAAAAGCTGACCAGATCGGCGTCGGGATCGCCGTCGCCGCAGATCAGTCCGCGCAGCATCTGCGCCGCCATCATCGAAAAGGTGATGCCGTTGCCGCCAAAGCCCATCGCGGCATAGCAGTTGGGCATGCGCGGGATCCGCCCGATCGTCGGCGTACCCGTTTTGCTGTCGCCAAAGCTGCCCGCCCACGCATGCACCGGCGTCGCGTCGATCATCGGCAGCAGCGCGCCAAGCTTGCGCGAAAGGGTCGCGGTCTTGGCGGCGATCTTGGCGTCGCGCTCGTCCGCATCGCTGATCTCCTCATCCTCGCCGCCGCAGATCACTTCGCCCGCCGGGGTGGTGCGGATGTACAGATAGGGATCGGCAGCCTCCCAGATCATCGCCGCCGTCGGCCAGATCGCGCGCGGCTGCGGCTTGGTCGCGATCGACCAGCTGGAAATGATCCTGTTCCCCATGCGCGGCACCCCCTTCATCATCTCATAGCCCGTCGCGACGACCAGATACCGCGCCTTGATTTCGCGGCCGTCGACGCTCTGGAGCGTCACGCCGCTCTCGCCGGGCGCCACCTCGCAAATATCGACCGGGCTATAGACCCGCGCCCCGCGCCCGATCGCGACATTCAGATAGCCCGCGGCGAGCTGGCGCGGATCGGCCGAATAATTGCCGAATCCGATGATCGCGTGCCGCCCCTTGATGCCATAGCGATCGAGCACCGCCGCGGGTTTCAACAGCTCGATCTCGAACCCTGCGCGCCGCCGTGCATCGGCCTCGCGCGCCAGACCCTCGGCATCCAGCACATTGCCGTGGAGATAGATCGACCCGCGCGTCGCAGCGTCGACCTTCAGCCCCAGACGTTCGGTCCGCTCGCGCAGCGCGTCGACCGACTGGCGCGACCGTCGCCACAAGCGCTCGGCGCGGTCGCGGCCGATCTGCTCGGACAGCAGCGAGAGGGGGGTGTCGATTTCATATTGCAGCATCGCGGTCGAGGCCGCGGTCGATCCGTCGAGCGGGCCGCGGCGATCGACGACGACGACCTGCAAGCCCGCCTCCGACAACGTTTCGGCGATGAGCCCCCCCGAGATCCCGGCGCCGATGATGGCGACATCGCAGCTGATATTACGGGTCAGGGGCTGGGTCGGAACGGTCGGGCGCCGCCGCGCCGACCAGATCGACTGGCCACCACGCAGATCGCGGTGGTGGGTGAGCGACGCCTGGTTCGCGCGCGGGGGGGGCTTCGTCATGGGGTGCTCCGTGCCGCAGCCGACGCGACACGCTCCTAATTCCCCACCTGCTGTCAGGTTGCACGGCGCCTCGCTTTAGCGGCGCTGAATGCTCTCCATCGTCGCGGAGCTGCAGGCATCGGCAGTCTTTTCGCCGTCACCCGACAGCAGGCCCAGGACGAGGAATCCGCCGATGACCAGCGCGACAAAGGCGGTCGTCACCATCCCGAGATATTTCTCGATAAACGCCTTGATTGGCGCGCCGAACAGGCGGAACAGCACGCCGACCGCCATGAAGATCATCCCGCGGCCAATGATGCTCGCGCCGACGAAGGTCGCCAGATCCATGCCGGTGAAGCCCGCGGTCAGCGTCATCAGCTTGAAGGGGATCGGGGTCGCTCCGGCAATGATGATCGCCTCGGCGTCATATTGGTTGAGGTAACATACCGCGACCGGGAATTTTTCGACCAGCCCCAGCGCGCCGAGCAGCCAGAGGCCGATGCTCTCGTACAGGAAATAGCCGATCGCATAGCCGAACAGCCCGCCGAGCACCGACCCAAGGGTGCAAATGGCAGCAAAGCGCACCGCACGCTTCGGTTCGGCGAGGCACATCAGCCCCAGCACCGGGTGCGGGGGAATCGGGAAAAAGCTCGATTCGACAAAGGCGATCGCAAATAGCCACCACTGCGCATGGCGATGCGCCGCCTTGGCGATCGTCCAGTTATACAGGCGCGCGAGCAGGCTTTTTGCCGTCGGGCGCGCGGTCGGATCGATATGGATGGCCATGTGCTGCCGATCAGTGACGGAAGTGGCGCATGCCGGTGAACACCATCGCCAGTCCCGCATCGTTCGCGGCCGCGATCACTTCATCGTCGCGGATCGATCCGCCCGGCTGGATGACGCACGTCGCGCCCGCCTCGACCGCCGCCAGCAGCCCGTCGGCGAAGGGGAAGAAAGCGTCGCTCGCCACCGCACTGCCGACCGTGCGCGGCTGCGCCCAGCCATGCGATTCGGCCGCTTCGCTCGCCTTCACCGCGGCGATACGTGCGCTGTCGCGGCGGTTCATCTGCCCCGCGCCGATGCCCGCGGTGGAGCCGCCCTTGGCATAAACGATCGCGTTCGACTTCACATGCTTGGCGATCGTCCACGCGAATAGCGCGTCGGCCAGCTCCTCCTCGGTCGGCGCGCGGTCGGTCACGATCTTCAGGTCGGCGCGCGTGATGCGGCCATTGTCGCGGCTCTGCGCGAGCCAGCCCCCGGCGATCGTCTTCATCATCAGTCCGCCCCGCGTCGGATCGGGCAGTTCGCCGGTCAGCAGCAGGCGCAAATTCTTCTTCTTCGCAAACACCGCGCGCGCATCGGCGTCGGCGTCGGGGGCGCAGACGACCTCGGTAAAGATGCCGCTGATCGCCTCGGCGGTGGCGCCATCGAGCGGCCGGTTGACCGCGATGATGCCGCCAAATGCCGAAACATCGTCGCACTTGAGCGCCGCGTCATAGGCCTCGGCGATCGTCGCCGCGGTGGCGACGCCGCACGGATTGGCGTGCTTGACGATGACGCAGGTCGGATCGGCCTCGCGAAATTCGGCGACGAGTTCGAGCGCGGCGTCGGCGTCGTTGATATTGTTGTAGCTCAGCTCCTTGCCCTGCACCTGTTCGGCCTGCGCGATGCCGCGCGAGGCCGGACCGGCGGGCAAGTACAGTGCTGCTTGCTGGTGCGGATTCTCGCCATAGCGCAGTTCGTTCGCCAGCTTTGCGGTCAGCGGCAACGTGTCGGGGAACAGCTTGCCTTGATCGGCAAAGGCGAACCAGCTTGCGATCATCCCGTCATAGGTCGCGGTGTGGGCAAAGGCCGTCGCGGCAAGGCGCTTGCGCAGCGCCAATGTCGTCGCGCCGCCGTTCGCGTCCATTTCGGCCATCACCGCCGCATAATCCTCGGGCTCGGTGACAATGTTCACAAAGGCATGGTTCTTCGCCGCCGAGCGCACCATCGCCGGGCCGCCGATGTCGATATTTTCGATGATCGTATCGCGATCGGCGCCCGACAGCATCGTCTGCAAAAAGGGGTAAAGGTTGACCACGACCAGGTCGATCACCCCGATACCATGTTCGTCCATCGAAGCGACATGCGCCGCGTCGTCGCGCACTGCCAGGATGCCGCCATGGACGGTGGGGTGCAAAGTCTTGACGCGCCCGTCCATCATCTCGGGAAAGCCGGTCAGGTCGGCGACGTCGAGCACCGTGTGTCCCGCATCGCGCAGCGCCTTCGCGGTCCCGCCAGTCGATACGAGTTCGACACCATGGCGGACAAGCGCGGCCGCGAGATCGGCGAGCCCCGCCTTGTCGCTGACGGACAAAAGCGCGCGGCGGACGGGGACAAGATCGGTCATGGGGAGGGCGGCCTTTGAAGACAGGAAAGACGCGGTCCCCCTAGGCGGGTAGGCCAGTTATCGCAAGCGTTGCGCCATAAAAATGCCGTGTCCCCGCGAAGGAGCATCGGGGCGGATTGTCTCCCAGACAATCCTTGAACATGCGGGCATGTTCAACCCGATATTGATCCAACATCCGCCCGTTCAATACGGTGCCGACCGGAGAACGGCTCTCGCCGTCGCGGAAGTACGCGGTTTTTACATCGCCGAAGACTAAAGCCCCAGCGCCGCCGCGATCATATCCCAGCGCACCAGCTTGAAATTCTGCGCCTTGGGCGCGTTGTCGCCATCCTGCGCCAGAAACATGCCATCGGGATAGGCCGGACCGAAATTTCCCGCGACGGCTTCGATCCCGTCGGTTTCACTCGTCGCGCCGAACGCGCCCGCGGTCACCGCAAAGCGTCCGACATATTCGACCGACGGCAACCGGAACACGGCGTAGGCATTGTCACCCTGGCTCGATGCGATCAGGTACCGTTGACCCTTGTGATCGATCGTCGCCAGCCCTTCGAGGTCGGCGACAAGCCGCTGGTTGTCGATCGGCGCGACCAGCCGCACCGCGGCGCCCTTGCCGTTCTGCTTCAATTCCCAGAGCCCGCCGATTTCTTCGCCAACATACAGCGTGTCGCCGTCGAAGACGCAGCCTTCGGACTGGGTCGCAATCTTATGCTCCCATTGGACGGTGAAGCTAGGAGTTCCATCGATCGCCAGCGTGCCGACGCGCACCGTGCCGTCCTTGACGATCAGCGCCGCGGTGATCGGCGCCCCCGGGGCGTTCTTTTTCAGGCACAGGCCATAGGCCTCGCCGCTGCCCGCCGCCGCGCGGCCGAGCGCGGTGAGCGCGGGTTTGGCGCCGTCGAGGCGATAGACGGCCAGATGCGCGTTCAGCTCATCGTTACGGTCGCTCGCGACGACGATATCGCCAAAGATGTCGACATTGTTAACCAGCCCGCTCTTCAGAAACGCCAGATCCTTGCCTTTCAGGTCATAGACGTGCAGCCCGGCTTTCTTGTCGGTCGCGACGATCAGTGCGCGGCCCGGATTGGCGGGATCGACCCAAATTGCCGGATCGTCGGCGGCGTCGGCGCGGTTGGTGCCGACCGGCTGAGTTTCGCCGTTTGCCGCCACCTGCACCGGCGGCAGGCCAGTGATCATCGGTTCGCTCGCGGCGCACCCGGCGAGCGCCGCGGCGGCGACGCAGGTTCCCAGCCATTTCGACATCCGGATCATCGCCATTTCCCTTATTCTATTTGCCCGTCGCGACGCAGCGGCCGCCGTCGGGGCCGACCTCGTCCTGACAAGTGCGGGCTGCGATCGTCGGCTCGCTGATCTCGCTCAACCGATTGCCCGCAGCGGTGCGCTCAAGGGCGAAGCCATCGTATAAGCTGCCCGTCGCGGTAAAGGTGCGAAATTTCAGCCGTCGCGGTTCGACATCGACGATCTGGTAGAGCTCGGTCGCCTCGGCAATCTTGTCGGGCTGGCTGCCCGCACGGTCGTTGAGCCGGTACATTTTCGACCCCGTTACCGACACCAGATAGACCGGCCCCTGCACGCTGCCGTCGGCACGCGCCCTGGCACCTGCCTCGCGCCCGGCTTCGGACGTCAGGCGGCTGTAGCAATGATCATGGCCCTGGAGCACCAGATCGACCTTGCGCTTGTCGAGCACCGGCTTCCACGCCGCCTTGATTTCGGCGGTGTCATTGGGCCGTGCGCAGGTGAAGACCGGCTGATGGAACAGGACGACATTCCAGTTCGCCTTGCTCGATGCCAGCGTCGCGTCGAGCCAGTCGGTCTGCTGTTTCATCGAACCCAGGTCGATCGCCGCGGTACCGTCGAGGATAATGAAGCGCACCCCCTGATAATCAACATAATAGGTCGTCGCCTTCACCGGATCGACGCCATTGGCGGGCAGCGCGAACTGTGCGGGCCAATAGGGGCCAAGCCGGCGGCTCTCGGTTCCATCGGGCAGGATATGGTCGGCATATTCATGGTTGCCGGTCGCCGGCACCTGCGGGACGATCGCGTAGTTATAACCGCCTGCTTCATTCCATTCGCCCCATTCGTCGTCATGGTCCAGGTCATCGCGCTGGCCGACCAGATCCCCCGCATGGACCACAAGGCGGATGTCGCCATTGGCGTGAAAGGCCTGCCGGATCACCCGGCTGGCGTAGGTCAATATCCCGTTCTGGATGTCGCCCAGATAGAGGAAGCGAAAGGGCTTTGCCTCCGCGGCGGCGGTGCGGAATTGATGCCATTCGCTCCAGCCCGCGGCGCCCTTGAGGCGATAGGCATAGACGGTGTCGGGGGTGAGGCCGGTGAACCGGACCTGATGGTACAGCGCTGGACCATAGCTGCTGTCCACCGGCATCGATGTGCCGGTGATCAATACCGCCTTTTCTTCCAGTGTTGGCCCGTCGACCGACACCGCGATCTGGGCCTGGGACTCGGCCTGCGCGGTGTCGGTGCGATAGGCGACCGCCATGTCCCGCGCCGGGTCGGCACCCGGCGTCAGGACGATGCGGTCGGGAAGATTTTTGGGCGCGTAGGGAAGACCGGCGGAGCGGGGGATGGGCTGACCATCCTCCGTCTGCGTGACGATGGCGAACCCCGTTGTTGGCGGCGCTGCCGCCGCTGGTACCGCTACCAACAGGGAAGCCGCCAGCGACAGCATCGCGGCCGATGCTCGACCCGGAAAGTCGATAATCATCATCAGAAGCTGGCAGTGACGCCGAACTTCGCCGTCCAGCTGTATTTTTCATATTGCAGGATGCGCTTGGCACCAGCGAAGTCCTGATAGGCGAAATAGGGCGCGTCGGTGACATTGACCCATTCGGCAAACAGGCGGACGCCCTTGGTCACGCGCACCTTGGCAGACAGGTCGAGCTGGAAATGCTGATCGACGATGCGATCCTCTTCGGCGCTGCCGCCCAGCTCGTCGAGATATTTATCGCGGTACGTGCCTGCGGCGCGCAGCGACAGCGGCCCCTTTTCATAGCCCAGCACCGCATTGAACGTGTGCTTCGATGCCGAGGGCAGCGTAATGCGGCGCGGATCGGTTAGGTTGTCGCCGTCGAACACCGTCCCCTTGGCATCGGTATAGGTATAGTTGGCGTTGATCAGCAGGCCGTCGAAGGGTGACGGCAGCGACGCAAACCTGTGCGAGAAGGACAGCTCTAGGCCCTTCACCTTCGCGGTTTCGCCGTTCACGAAGGTGGTCGCTTCTTCATAATCGACACCGAACACGCTGCCCGGATCGGGGTCGTTCAACGTGACGATGAAATCCTTGATCGACTTCCAGAACACCCCGGCGGTCAGCGCCGAATTATTGCCGAAATACCATTCGGCCGAGGCATCGATGTTCCACGCGCTGTAGGGGCGCAGGTTGGGGTTGCCGAATTCGGCTTCGTCATCTTCGTTGACCAGCACGCGCGGCGCCAGGTTGGACAGTTTGGGACGCACCAGGCTCTTATAACCCGCCAGACGCAGCACGGTATTTTGCGCCGGTTCGTAACGCAGCGTCAGGCTGGGCAGCCAGTCGGTGTAGCTGCGCGTGACGCGGTTGGGGGTGACGAACACATCGTCGCCGTCGGTCTGGGTGACAAAGGCGCGAATGTCGTTGCGGGGGGGGGGGCGCCGCCCCCCCCCCC
>NZ_JAIBES010000061.1 GCF_019459305.1 Sphingopyxis sp.
CATCGAATGCCAGATCGATGGCCTGGTACCGCGCCGCCATGTCGCGCGCGGCGGCGGCAACGACATGACAGTCCGCCGGCGGCCGATCCGTCGCGGCGGGCGCCCGCCCCCGCGATCCGAGGGTGTACTGGGGGCTTCGCGCCGCCGCCAACTACAGCCTCGTATGGCGGGCGGGGGCGCCCGCCGCGACCGATCGGCCGCCGGCGGACTGTCATGTCGTTGCCGCCGCCGCGCGCGACATGGCGGCGCGGTACCAGGCCATCGATCTGGCATTCGATGTGACAATCGAAATCCGTGAGGATGTCACTGCCGGGATGCTCGTCTCGGGCGATCGTCTCTATATTTCGCACGATATCAGCGTCCCCGCTCACCGGCTCGAGCCATTGCTGAACCATGAGGTCGGCATTCACCTTCTCACTTATGTCAACGGTTCGAAACAGGGGCTGCAGATCTTCAAGCGGGGGCTTGCCGGCTATGAAGGGGTGCAGGAGGGCCTTGGTGTCTTCGCCGAGTGGGCCGTGGGCGGCCTAACACGCGCGCGGTTGCGCCTCCTCGCCGGGCGGGTCGTGGCCGTTCATGCAATGACCGACGGGGCAAGCTTTATCGACGTGTTTCGCCTGATGCATCGTTCGCATGGCTTCAGCGCCGCGGGGGCCTTTAACCTGACCACCCGCGTCTTCCGATCGGGTGGCTTTGCCAAGGATGCCATCTATCTGCGCGGCTTCAAGACGATCCTCGATCTGCTTGCGGCGGGTCGCTCGCTCGAGCCTTACTGGTACGGCAAGATCGCACCGCAGCACGTGGCCGCGGTCGAAGAGCTGTCAAATCGCGGGATCCTGTCCGCGCCGACGAGCCGCCCCGAGTTCCTCGCGCATACGAGTTTTACCGACCGGATCGGCGCGTTCCGCGCCGCCCCATCCTTTGCCAACCTCACATGATTGGAACTGCGCCATGCTGATCGCCTTTTTCGTAAATGACATGGAGCGGGAGCATGAGAATTTCACGACCACCGTTCTCGCTTACACCGCGGCCCAGCGCGGTCACCGCGTCTGCTATGTCACGCCCTCCGACTTTGTCCTTCATCCCGACGACCGGATGGCGGTCCACGCGCGGTTTGCGCCGGCTAAGAAATACAGATCGCATTCCGATTTCTTTGCTGCGATGCAGACCGTCGGCACCCAAACGGAGACCATCGATGCGAGTGATATCGATGTCCTGATGCTGCGTTCCGACCCCTCGCTCGACGCGCAATCGATGCCGTGGGCAGCCGATATCGGCATATTGTTCGGCCGCGAGGCGGCAAAACGTGGTGTCCTGGTCGTCAACGATCCCGATAGTCTCGGCCGGGCGGTCAACAAGCTCTACTTCCAGTCATTCCCCGAAGAGGTGCGCGCCGAGACACTGATCACGAAGCATGCGAATGACATCAAGGAATTTGCCAAGGCGCAGGGCGGCAACCTCATCCTCAAACCCCTGCAGGGCTCGGGCGGAAGCGGGGTGTTCAAGGTCGATGGCGACGGATCCTCGAACATGAACCAGATCATCGAGGCGATCGACCGCGACGGTTATATCATCGCGCAGGCCTATGTCCCCGCAGCAAGCAAGGGTGACATCCGGCTGTTCATGATGAACGGCTGGCCGCTGAAAATCGGCACCAAATATGCCGCGATGCGCCGCGTCGCCTCCAAGGGCGATATCCGCAGCAACATCCACGCCGGGGGCAAGCCGGCGAAAGTCAAGATCGGTGCGACCGAGCTACGGGTCGCCGAGGTCATTCGCCCGAAGCTGATCGCCGATGGCATGTTTCTTGTCGGCATCGACATCGTTGGCGACAAGATCCTCGAGGTGAATGTTTTCTCGCCCGGGAACCTCAAATCGATCGGCGATATGAACGATGCCGATTTTACAGTTCCGATCATTGAGTCGCTCGAAACGAAGCTCAAGATAGCGAAGGATTATAAAGGTGCGTTCGATAACTGTGCCTTGGCTACAATGTAGGCCATCACGTCGGACCTGACCTCCTGATTTTGCGCGAAGAAAGATCAGGGGCTGGCGTCATTCAGCGCCGCGACACCTTACCACTTTAAAAACCAGTGAATCCGATGCCGATCATCACCGACTTTGTGGCCCAGCTTTCAGGGAACCAGCTTGCCATCTATGCGATCGGCGCGGCGCTGATTCTCGTCATCCTGTTCAAGCTTCCTTATGTCGGCCGCGCTTTTCGCGCCCTTTTATCCTTCGCGCTGCTCGCCTTCGGGATTTTCCTCATCCTCCAGCATGCGCCGTTCGATCCCAATCTTTCGCGGATCACCGCGAGCCTCGGCCTCGACCGCCAGGAGGTCGTTGGCGACGAGGTCCGGATCCCGATGGGCCGCGACGGGCATTTCTGGGCCAAGGTCGACCTGAACGGCGCCGAGACGCGCATGCTCGTCGACAGCGGCGCGACCGTGACGGCGCTGTCCGAACGGACCGCTGCCAAAGCGGGTGTCACGGTCGACAAGACGCTGGTTCCCATTTTGATGAAGACCGCCAACGGCACGGTACGCGCCGATACCGGCACGCTCGCGCGTCTGACCATCGGGGCGATCGAGGCGCGCAGCCTGAAGGTGGTGATTTCGCCCGGCCTCGGCGACACCGACATACTGGGCATGAACTTCCTGTCGCAGCTCGAATCATGGCGCGTCGAGGGACGCACGCTGATCCTCCTGCCGAAAGCGAGGACCGCGACCAACTGACCCGCCCACGGTGAAAAAGGCGATCTTTCGTCCCCGCCGCGATTGCCCGCCCCAAAAGCAAGCAATCCTAGGTCGTCTAACGAGCGCACGCGATCTCGCCCTCGGGCCAGACAAAAGCAAGCATTGCCTACGGCTCTTCCCTCTTCTCTTGCAGCTTGTTATTGTTCTTCCTATGTTCCGATCGTAATGATTATATCCACCTCGCTAGATTGCCACCACCCCGGCAGCTGCGCGACGGCGCTGCCGCGCCGCGCGCACAGGTTCGGGCGCGCGGACGAGCTCGTGATGCCGCCGCGACGGGCGCTTTTCGGCGAGCCGCGGCGGGCGCTTTTCGGCGAGCCGCGGCGGGCTCAACCCTGGCGCACATCGTGATGCGCCGTACCGCGACCAAGGCGCCGCGCTCGGCTCCTCAGGCAGACCTGTTCGGTTCATCCCTGCTTCCCGGTCTCGCCTACTGCGGCGATGTCATCACGCCCGCCGAAGAGGCCGAGCTGATTTCCTGCATCGAAGCAGCGAAGCTCACGCCGTTCCAGTTTCAGCAATGGGAAGGCAAGCGACTGACGCGCTCGTTCGGCTGGACTTATGACTTTCAGACCGGATGTTTCGCGCGCGGCGACCCGCTGCCGCGCTGGCTGGAAGCCATGCGCCGCCGCGCCGCCCGATTTGCGGGAATCAATCCCTTCGCGCTCGAACAGGCGCTGGTCATTCAATATGGTATCGGCGCCGGGATCGGCTGGCATAAGGACCGGCCGGTCTTCGATCATGTGATCGGCGTGTCGCTGGGCGCCCCGGCGACGATGCGGTTTCGCCGCAGGCGCGCAAGCAAGTTCGATCGCGCGACCGCCGATCTCGCCCCGCGCTCCATCTATCATATGCACGGCGAAGCCCGCGACGATTGGGAACATAGCATCGCCCCCATGACGATGCCGCGCTGGTCGATCACCTTTCGGAGTCTGCGTGGTCGCTGAGCCATGCAGCGGCGCGGCAGAGCAATCCCGGCCTTGCCAAGCCAAATCGATGACGCAAAGAAGGGCTCCGCCGCAATGTGGTCGGAGGCAGTGCCACAGATTTTGCATCGGAATGCGACGACCCACCGCTTGTAGCGGCGACCGTATCGCGAAATTTTGCTGAGCCGAGCGGCTTATGCAGAAGATGCGCAACACGGCTCACCGAACGACGCGCGAGTCAGGCGCGCAGGTGGACCGAAAAACTTTGTCCACCTGCGCGCAATTATTCCGGCATCATGACAAGTCACGAACGGCTGTTCGCGTCTGCAAACCTCAGAATGGATAGTTCATGCCATAATGGCCGTAAACCGACTGCCCGTACGTTCTATCGAACTCGGGTTCGGCGTCGGCCGCGTAACGCGGTGCCTTTTCGAGCAGGGTCTTGTCGAGATCGACGACATATCCGCCATGCTCGGTTTCGTAGGTCAACATGTCCCATGGCAGCGGGTAATAGTCGCTGCCGAGGCCGAACAGGCCGCCGAACTGGAGCACGGCATATTCCGCCTTGCCGGAGCGCTTATCGACCATGAAATTATAGATCGATCCGAGCTTCTCACCCCCGCGATTGTACACGGTGGTTCCTTCGACCTTGTTGGAGGCGATGAGACGATTGGTTTCTTCAGTGGCGATGTCAGTCATAGGAAGTCCTTTCATGCTATGATGTGAAAGATACGCCTCGCGCTCGCGATATATCCGATGCGAGGGAAAAATTATCGCACTGGCACTTCGGCAAAGCGGCGTCATAACGCGCGACAACTGGTGAACGCAGTCCAACGGACATGATTTGAAGCGGGAAACGAGCCTTGCACGGACGCGTGGTGGTGCGGCGCAGCCAAAGCCGCGATCACCAGTGCGGCGCCGCGTGCCGTGGGCGTCAGAATTGCGGCAGCGGTTGCGTTGCCGCACCCCAGGATTTCAGATCGGCCTGCGCGGCCCGGTCGATCAGTTCAGCGGCATTCCTGATCGACCACGCCCCCGCGCCCGTCACATCGGCAAGCGCGTCCCAGCCGATCGGTACGGCTACCGGCGCGCCTTCGCGGGCGCGCGCCGAATAGGGGAGGATTGCAGTGCTGCCGCGCTGGTTGCGCAGCCAGTCGATGAAGATCTTGCCCTTGCGCTTCGCCTTGCTCATCGTCGCGATAAAGCGATCGGGCTCCGCCATGCTCAGCGCTTCGGCAAAGCGCTTGGAAAAATCCTTATGCGCCTCCCAGCTGTGGCCCGGGTCGAGCGGCACCACGACGTGCACGCCCTTGCCACCCGACAACATTGCAAAACTCACCAGTCCGAGGTCGGCCAGATGGCGGCGAATATCGAACGCGGCTTTTTTGACATCAGCGAAATCCAGACCCTCGTCGGGATCCAGGTCGAAGACCATGCGGTCGGGCTTCTCCAGCGCATCGACATGGCTGCCCCAACCGTGGAATTCGATTGTGCCCATCTGGACGCAGGCGAGCAACCCGTCCGCGTCGTCGATGTAGAGATAATCCTCGTGGCCGCCGTCCTTCTCGCGGATCGGCACCTGATGAACATGATCGCCGAACGAGCCTGAGTCATGCTTTTGGAAAAAACATTTCTTGCCCCGCCCCTGCGGACAGCGCACCAGGCTGATCGGGCGGCGGGCGGCGTGCGCCAACATGATCGGCGCGATCGCGGCATAATAATCGGCGAGATCACCCTTTGTCGCTTTGGCTTCGGGAAAGATGACGCGGTCGCGGTTGGTGATCGTTACGTCGCTTGCCGGCCGCGGCGCAGTTTGCGTGGTTTCTGGGGTCACGTCTTTGGCCTCCTTGTCGCTGCGCAGCCCAAGAAAGCTCGCATGGCGCACCGATCCGCTGGCGGTAAACTCGGCGAACGCGATCTCGGCGACGAGTTCGGGCTTGAGCCACTGCGCTTTGCGCACGGTGGCGGCTTCGACCTCCAGCGGTGCGGTTTTGCGCGCGAGCCTGGCAAATTTCCCGGCCAGGTCGGCCATGGTATCGGCGCCGAAACCCGTACCGACATTGCCCTTATAGACAAGTTTGCCGTCCTCGTGCTGCGCCAGCAGCAGCGAGGCAAAAGGCCGCCCCCTGGCGGCCGATGGGTTCCAGCCGACGATGACAAATTCCTGCCGGCGGGTGCATTTGACCTTCACCCAGCTTTTCGAACGGCGGCCGGAATAGGCGGCATCGGCGCGTTTCGAAATAATGCCTTCCTGTCCCGCCTGGCACATCGCGTCGTAGAGCCTCTCGCCCGGGCCGATGATATGATCGGCGATGGCAACCGGCGGTGCGGCGTTGCGCAGCAGGGCGTCGAGGCGTTCCTTGCGCGCGAGATTGCCGAGTTTGACGAGCGATTTGCCGTCCAGTTCGAGCAGGTCGAAGGCAAAGAAATGCAGCGCCGTCGCCTCCTCCTGCGCGCCATGACCACGTTTGAGCACCGCCTGCAGCGCCGAAAAGTCGGGATTGCCGTCTTTGCCATAGGCAATAATCTCGCCATCGATCAGGCACGGCGGCAGGTCGAGCGCGGCGATATGGCGGACAAGCGGCGCGAACTTGTCGCTCCAGTCGAGGCCGCTGCGCGTATAGACCCGCACCTCGCTGCCCGCGGCGGCAATTTCGGCGCGGTAGCCATCATATTTGATCTCGTGAATCCAGCCGTTGCCGACCGGCACCGCGTCAACGAGCGTCGCGAGCTGGAGCGGGCGGAATTTGGGCAGTTTTCCCTTCGCGGCAGGTTTTGCGATCTTTTTGTTGTGCGTCGCTGCCGCTGCCATCTTCTTGGCAAGCGCCGCGCCCCTGGCGCCCTTCAGCGACTGTTCGCCGCCGTCGTCGGCCGCAATCTCGGCCATGGTGCGGCCGGTCAAAATGCTTGTCAGTTCGCGCCCGACGAGATCGTCGGTGCCGCCGGAAAAAGCGTCATTGACCTTGCGCAGCAACCAGTTCTCGCGCTTCTCGCCCGGCCGCGGCTTCATGCGGACGAGCAGCCATTCGCCCTTCATCCGTTTCCCGTCGAGCGTGAAATGCAAATGGCCGTCATCGAGATCCTTGGCGCTCTTGCCCGCGATCGGCGCCCAGGTGCCGCGGTCCCAGAGCATCACGGTGCCGCCGCCATATTCGCCCTTGGGGATACCGCCCTCGAAATCGGCGTAGCTCATCGGATGGTCTTCGGTGCGCACGGCAAGGCGCTTGTCGGCGGGATCGGCGCTGGGACCTTTGGTCACCGCCCAGCTTTTGAGCACGCCGTCGATTTCGATCCGGAAATCGAAATGGAGCCGCGTCGCGTCATGTTTCTGGACAATGAAGCGGTTGCCCTTCTTCTTGACGGTCTTGCCCGCCGGCTCGCGGGTCCGCGCGAAGTCGCGCTTGGCGTTATATTGCGCGAGTGGGTCGGGGGCCTTGGCCATCACGCCTGCCGACGCGCATCGGCTTTGGTGGCCCAAGCCAGTTTTGCCGGATCAGCGGTCTTTCCGGGCAGCTGCATTGCACCGGCGCTCGAATTTTGGCGCGCCACCATCACACCCACGCTCTTCGTTGAGCGGCGACAAGGACGGGCGTCGTCCGTTCCGTCTCGACCGCTTCGCTCATGAGCGCCAAGGCGGCAGCCACGGCATGATCAAGCACGACGCCGCGTCCGATATCGCCAAAATGACATTCTTGTGGTCCTGCTGTCACGCGCCTTTTTGAACGCGGCAAACAGCGTCTCAACCGTGCGATGATCTGCGGCCAGAGGCTGAGCTGCATCGGTATCCTTCGGTTTCATCGCAGTCTCCGTCTGCCCTGCCCGCCTGCCAGGAATAACGGAGTTATTTGCCGAAGGTTGCGTGCCCGCGGACGCTGGAAGGATTTGTCCCTGACAAATAGCCGATGCGCCGCACGATAAGTCCATGCGAATGCGACGGTGAAACGATCGGCGGGCGAAATGATGGAGTGATCGGACGATGAGACGATGGACATGTGGTTCGGCTATCGCGCATCGACTCTGTCCCGATGGCCTTGCGCGCATGGATCAAGGGCTGCGCCTGCTTGCCGCTCCCAGTCAGACATCGGCGGCAATTGTGCAGGCAAGCGATCAATCCATCGCGGCAAGCAAAGCATCGATTGAGGTGGTCGCAAAACCGATCGCACTGTCCGATATTCCGTAGGGAATGAAGAGACTGTCATCGACCCGCACCGCGCCGCAGGTATATACGACATTCGGTACATAGCCCTCGCGGTCGCTTTCGGCGGCCGACAGGATCGGACAAGAGGTGCGCGCAAGCACGCGTGAAGGATCGTCGCGATCGAGAAGCGCGGCACCCAGGCTATATTTGCGCATCGCGCCGACGCCATGGGTCAGCAGGATCCAGCCAGCGTCGCATTCGATGGGACTGCCGCAATTGCCCATCTGGACAAACTCCCACGGGAACTGCGGACGCATCAGCACGACCCCCTCGTCGTCCCAGTGGCTCAGTTCGTCAGAAGCGAGGATGGTAATATTTTTACCGTCCTGACGGGCGACCATGCGGAAACGGCCGTCAATGCAGCGCGGAAAAAGCGCCATTCCCTTGTGCCGCGCCGCATGGCCCGACAGCGGTTGCAGGCAGAAACTCTTGAAATCCTCGGTCCGCATTAGTTCCGACCGGATTTCGCGTCCCGAATAGGCGGTATAAGTGCCGATATATTCGGTCTTGCCATCGTCGTGAACAAACTGGACGAGCCGTAAGTCTTCCAGGCCATTGCGCTGCGCTTCGGTAATCGGAAACAACACGCTGTTCGAAATCGCACTGTCGGCCTGGCGGTGAACGAACACCGGTGCGTCGGGTTCGGTATTGTGCCGATCGTCGGCGACGGCCGCCATAGCGGGACCCGACTGCGGCCAGAGCCGGAATTCGGCATCCGGACCAATGATCCCCTCGCGAAACGCCACCGACGATATGTGTCCCTCGCCGACCGCGCGCATCGACATGACAAAGCGGAGCTGATCGCCCTCGACCCCGCTTTGGTCCGGATGCGGCACGATGCTCGGGTTCATCAACGCTGCGGCCGCATAGCTATATTCATGGCAGAAATAGGCGCCGATCAGTCGGCGTTTTATCGGCGAGACGGCGGCGTCATCGAGCGACAGATCTTCGGCAATCTCGCCATAGCGCTCATCGAAAATCTGGCCAATCTGCCAATGCCGCTCCGAAAAATCCCTCCAGATCAAGCCAAGCTCGAGTTCGGCCTGATCCTCGTCCAACGCAAGGACATCGGTCACGAGCTGCGCGGCCCGGGGCGGTTCGGAGACATTCGACTGCCACGCGAGATGAAAGGGGCGAAGCACGACGCGGCCGGGATCTGCGGTCAGCTTTTCATCGAGGATGCGCAGCGGCGACTGCTCTGGTCGGCAAATCAGCATGAAGGATGTCGACCTTTCTCACGTCTCTCTTCGCCACGATAGGCGGCGCTTGGTGCGCGGGACAAGGACAAATCAAACGCCATGCACGTGATGGCGTTCCCTTCCGCATGGCGAGGTACGCGGGACATGCGGCGAATGCCAGCGCGCGATCAGTGCCAATCCTCTCCCGCGACGAGCAAGCGTGACCCTTCGTTTGCCGTGATCGCCGCGGCTCGAGCGCCCCAAAGACATTCGCCGGCCCCGACGCTTATTCCCTCGACTTCAACGCTGCCCGATCGGCACAAGCAGCAGCGGTCCATCTGCCGCCGCTATCGGCCGAAGGTCTTTGCCTTCAATATAGGCAATCTAGCAACATGCCCCCGACAGCAGCACGGTGCTTTGCCGGGGTATCGCAGTTTGCAGCGACGGCAGCATAGGAACCGCGCGTGCCACCGCGGTTCCATCGCCCAGGTGCAGTTCGCGGGGGCGACCATAACCATAAAGCCGATACGTAACGTCGCTTTTCTGCTGGATTTCGATCAGCGAAATTCCGCCGCCAATCGCATGCACGGTTCCCGGCGGTATGTGAAAGAACATCGCCGCTGTCAGGGCATGCGATTCCATCAAATCTTCGATCGCGCCCGACAATGCGGCGGCTCGAAGTTTGGCGGCACCGAGCGGACGGACCGTGCCGATCCCGAGTGTCGAACCCAGTTCGGCTTCGAGAATGAACCAGCATTCTTCCTTGCCTGCCGCTTCGCCGCGCGCGCGCTTGCGCGTCGCCGGGATGCAGCTGAATTGACAGGCGTTCGCTGGTGAAACGATATTTGGCGAGAAGCGGGCAGTCGCCGGGTGGATCGAACCAGATTTCGCCAATGCGCTTGTCCGACACCGCTCCGAAAGGCGCGGGCAGATTGACCACGCCCCACGGTTCCTCGACCATGAGTATCGATAGCTTCACACGTGTCACGCCGAATCCACTCGCATGTGCACTCGTTGTCACCGAAGCCAGGTTCAGCTTGTTTGCGGTGCATCGCGGCGGTCGCTGCTCACTGAGCACGCCTGCTGCCAGAATCTGTGCCTTGTTCTTCAATCCGTGCACCACCGCATGGTCGCTGGCCTTCATCGCTTTCTAGCGGGAGACGGCGACGTCGGCGGGTTAGCCCGCGGCGATCCCGAGATTTTCCAGGAACCGCAAGAATCGACTTAACCTGGATCAAATCGGTCAGCCATTTTGATGCTGCACTGCAACCCGGCAGGCGGCGCGGCGTTGGGAGGTCATATAATTAACTCGCCTTAATCAATCCGCTCGCGAGACCGGGAAACCTCGGCTCGACCCGCGTGTCCGCACGCGCGGCCAAAGGCGTGCGCTTATGCGAGGTTCAGATGAAGAGGACGATATGAAGCACGACAGCGAAAACCGTTTCTTCCGCGACATTTCGCCCGACGATATGTCGGTATCGCTTACGTTGCCTGCGCAAGCCGAAGAAGCCCAGACACCCAAACGGGGCAACCGCATTGCCCTCATCGGCTGTTTTCGTCCGCGGCAGTGCGGCATCGCCACCTTTACCGCCGACACCTATGACCATATGCGCGCCGAACGACCCGACCTCGCGATCGATGTTTATGCCATGCGCAGCCGCACCGACCCGCCGCTCGACCCAGTGACGCTGCGCGCGATCGACGAGCATGACGTTGCCAGCTATCTGGCCGCCGCCGAAACAATCAACGCGAGCGGAGCTAGCGCCGTCTGGCTCCAGCATGAATTTGGCATCTTTGGCGGGGCCGCGGGCGAATTGATCCTTGAGCTCATCGATCGCGTCGCGGCGCCGCTTATCGTGACCCTCCACACCGTGCTGGCGGAGCCGAGCCCGGACCAGCGACGCGTGATGGACCGGCTCGTTGCGCGGGCCAGCAAGCTCGTTGTCATGAGCGAATTCGGCCGCGCGACGTTGCGCGACGTTTATGGTGCCAGCCCCGAGCAGATCGTGCACATCGAGCACGGCACGCCCGATCGCCCCTTCGTCGACATCGCCCCGCTGCGCGGGACGCTCGGTATCGCCGATCGGCCGGTATTATCGACCTTCGGATTGATCGGACCGGGCAAGGGTCTCGAAGCCGCGATACGCGCGCTTCCCGCCATTGCCGCGCAATATCCCGATATTCTGTACCGCATCGTCGGTGCGACGCATCCCACGCTCGTGGCGGCCGAAGGCGAGGCCTATCGTGAGGGACTGGAACAGCTGGCCGAGAGCCTCGGCGTGGCAGATAATATTGCCTGGGAAAACCGCTTTCTCGATATCGAGGAGTTGCTCGACCAGATCGAACTTTGCGACATCTATCTCGCGCCCTATCCCAATCTTCATCAGATTACCTCGGGGACGCTCGCTTATGCCGTGGCGCTTGGCCGCGCGGTTGTCTCAACCCCCTTTGTGCATGCGCGCGAACTGCTCGCCGAGGATATCGGCATCTTGCTGGCTGGCACTGACAGCGAAGCCATCGCCGAAGCGGTACTGCTGCTGCTGGCCGTACCCGACGAACGGCGAGCACTGCAACGACGCGCCTATCAGCGCGGGCGCCGGACCGCGTGGAATGTCATCGCGCGCGCCTGCGCCGCCCTGGTCGACGATATTGCAGTTGATGGCAAAACGATGCCGACGCGCCGCGCGCCGTCGCTTTCGGGGGTGTGGTCGATCTGCGACAATGTCGGCATGTTGCAGCATTCGGTCCATCTCGTACCTGACCGCGCGCATGGTTACTGCATCGACGATAACGCCCGGGCGCTGATGCTGGTGCACAGTCTTTCGGCGAGAGCGCAGCAAGATGCAGCGCCTCACGCCCGCGCCTTTGCGAGCTTCATCCAGCATGGCTGGAACGAAGAGCGCGGCGTCTTTCGCAATTTCATGAGCTATGATCGCCGCTGGCTCGAAGAGGCAGGGTCGGAAGACAGCAATGGGCGCACGCTCTGGGCATTGGGTCATGCCGCAGCGCAGGCGGCATCGCCGGCCATGCGCGACTGGGCCGCGGCCCTGTTCGATCGCGCCATAGGGATGACCGGCCGGTTCAAGAGCCCGCGCGCGATCGCGTTTGCGTTGCTGGGAGCCGATGCCCGGCTCGAATATTCCGAAGACGCCGCGGCGCGCGCGCTCGTCGAGCGCGGCAGCGCCTTCCTCGGCACGCTGTGGAAATCGGCGCGGCGTCCAGGATGGGACTGGTTCGAGGCCGGGGTCGCATATGACAACGCCCGGCTCGCCGAGGCGCTGATCTGCGCGGGTAGGCGCTTGCCGTCGCTCCCGCTCGCAGAGGCGGGTCTCGCCGCACTCGACTGGCTGACGACATTCCAGACCGCCCCCGCCGGCCATTTCCGGCCGGTCGGATCCGACAGTTTCGATCGATCGGCCGAAAGCCTGCCTTTCGACCAGCAACCACTCGAGGCCTGGGCCACCATTGCAGCCTGCGGAACGGCATACAGGGCCACGCGTAGCAAGATCTGGCGCGACCATGCCGAGACTGCCTATGCCTGGTTCCTCGGCGGGAACGACCGCGGCATTGCGCTGGGCGATCTTGTTTCCGGTCGGTGTCTCGACGGATTGAACCCGCAAGGTGCCAACCGTAACAGCGGCGCGGAATCCGTCCTCGCGTTTCATCTCGCCCATCACCTTATGGCCGAAGTCTTCTGGGCTGAGCCGGCGGCGCAATCCGCCACCCAGTCAAGCTCCTCCCCCGTTCGCATCGCCGAACTCAGCGCCTAGGCCAACGGATGTCCGACCTGATTCAGCCCGTCATCCTGTGTGGCGGTGCGGGTACCCGCCTGTGGCCCGCGTCGCGCGGCATGCGCGCAAAACAGTTTCTTCCCTTGACCGGCGCGCAAAGCCTGTTTTCGCAGACGCTCACACGCGTTGCCGGCGCAGGCTATGCCGAGCCGCTCATTATCTGCGGACCGGGCCATGTCGACGTCGCTCGCGAGCAGGCTGGCGACCAGACCATGCGCCTGGTTGTCGAACCGGAGCCGCGCAATACTGCGGCGGCCATAGCGCTCGCCGTCGCGGCTTGCGCCCCGGAGCAATTGCTCCTCGTCATGCCCAGCGATCATATAATTGCCGATACCGCCGCCTTTCATCGCGCGATTGAACAAGGCTCCAGCTTAGCGCGCGGCGGATGGCTGGTGACATTCGGTGTCGCGCCTGACCGACCCGACACCGGCTTTGGCTATATCGCGAATGGCGCCGCGCTGGGTGATGACGGGTACGCCGTTGCGCGCTTCGTCGAAAAGCCGCCACTTGCCCAAGCGGAAGCAATGCTCGCTGCAGGCGGGTTCAGTTGGAATGCCGGAATTTTTCTGTTTCGTGCCGACGCCATGTATGCGGCGATGGCCCGGCACTGCCGCGCGATTCTTGCCGCGGCCGAACAGGCGATGGCGAACGCGACGACCGATGGCGAAGCGCAGTTCGTCCACGCCCCTTCGTTCAAAACCGCGCCTTCGGTATCGATCGATTGTGCAGTGATGGAAAAGCATGATCGTGTCGCGGTTGTACCGATCTCTGTCGGATGGTCCGACCTGGGCAGCTGGCACGCCGTCCACGCCGCCTCGAACCGCGACGAGGCGGGCAACAGCGCGAGCGGCAACAGCTTCCTTCACGATAGTCGCGGTTGCCTGGTGCGGGGAGGCGACCAGCGCGTCTCGCTCATCGGCATGCAGGACGTCGCCGTCATCGTCGATGGCGACGACATTCTCGTCATGCCGCTGGCGCGGTCACAGGACGCACGCGTTGCGGCACGCGCTCACGAGTGACAGGCCGCCTTGGTCGTGGCGGCAACCCGCGAAGCAAGCAGATCGCCCGCGGGCTCGGCATAGCAGCAAGAGTCATCAGCCCTCCGCGGAAGCATGCGCGCGATCCTTGCCACCCTCCGGGCCGTTGAGAGATTTGTATCGTTTGGCGCTTGATGCGGCCTCCACCCTCGCCGGCCACTCGCCCCGCGCTAATGTCGGCCTGCATTCATAAGCAGCTTTTGTTTCGAAGATCATCAGACCATCGGCGTGACATTCGATGTCGGCAATCGGAACGGAGCGCAGTTCCTCGTCGACGCCGGCAATGCCGCCGGTTGCGACGACGATATAGCTGAGCCGTCCCGATCGGCATTCGATCATCGCTTCGACCGACCGGCCAAGACTCTCACCGCTGATGTCGCTGACGGCCATGCCCGCCAATCCCGTCGCCGAGAATAATGTCGGCGTTCCGGGATGCCGGCTCGATTGAGCGGCCGCCTTGGCGCCATCTTCATAGCCGCGCTGCCGCCCGAGCCAGCGCCAGATACCCACAAGATTGACGCAGGTCAGAAAGATATTGGTCGCGACGAGATTTGTCTGACCGGATTGCAGTCCAACCAGCGACCAGCAGATCGAGCCAAGCGTGAAGACAACGAACCCCCAGCCCGTGACGCGTGCGCCGAGATTGGCGGCGGTCATCATGGCGGCAATCATTGTGGCGGCGGGGGCAACAAGGCCAACGATCGGGTCCAGTTCAAGCACCTTCCAATGTCAAGGGGGTCAGCTCGCGGTTGCCCGGCGAGCGCCTGCCGAACGGACTCCGGCGGCGCTGCGGTGCGCCGCCGGAGCTAAGCGCTACGCCAGAGAGGGGGCACCGACGTAACGCTCATATTCTTCGGCGTAGCGCCGGGTGAGCATGGCTTCATCGGCGAGCGATGCACTGTCCTTGAGCTCGATGAACCAGTCGCCTTCCTCCTGATACATGTGATGCTGCACCGCGCTCTCGACATGGTCGAGTTTGTCGAGAAATTGCTGGCTCATCGGGTCAAGCCTTTCGAGCAGCGCAAATTGGACTTTCACAAGCGCCTGCTCGTCATAACCCATGCCGGCGTGCGTCTTTTGAGCCTCGTTCGCCATCGCGGGATAGATGACCGCCTCCTCGGCAATCGCATGGCCGGTCAGGACCAGGGCGAGCTGCTTGAGCCGCGCCGCGCGGCTGGCGGCGTCCGGCGCAGCCCTGACGTCGGCAAAGGCAGCTTCGATGTCCATGTGATGCTGAAGTATCTGGTCGAGCCAGTCGCCGGGGAGTGCAGCCCGGGTCGCCCGGGTGCGCGCTTCGAGGCGCGCTTCGTCGCTTTCGGGAGGCGTCACGGCAGCAATCAACCGGTCGATGATCGACATGGAAAAATCTCCTGATCGGGAACCTCCAGTCACCGGAGGCCGCAAGAGAATACCCGCCCGGACCGCGCCATGTTCCCGCTGCGGCTTGCAAATCAACCTGGGTTAATGCGATTGTCGCGGCGGGGATCGAACGGCGACCAAGCGCCGAGCCTTGAGACGCCGAGCATTGGCTTTCACCTGCCGACTGAAGGGCGCCAGCGCGGTGGCACCAAGCCTGGCCGAGGCCTCGGCGGAGCTGAGGAACAGCGCCGCGCTTTGCGCGCCAAGATCGACGATTTCTGCGGGCGTCGGGGGTCGCCCGCGCAATGCCATGCCGCCAAGGTGCCGCATGTAGGTCATCCAAAGGATGTGGCCATCCTGCATCGCAGCAGCTGCCGCCGCGCCGGCCCGCGAAATTGCCTCCATCTTTTCAGGCAGCATGCGGCCCAGCTCAGCCGCATCGGCCGTCCAGGGCGAGCGGGCGGCCTTGCCGATGATCGCACCGCGCGCCCGCACAACGCCGTTCGCATCGGACATCATCGCCAGCGCTTGCCCTGTCGTGCTGTGCATCGTCGCACCGACTGCCGCGAGCCGGCGCCAGGCATCAAAGGGATCAAGCATCGTTCGACCCCGGCATCTGCGACCGGGCGATCGCCGCCGCGTCGATCAGGCTCTGGCCCGTTCGCGCCGCGGCATCGGCGGTCATCGTCGTGGCGAGGCCGTCCGGACCATCGAGCACCACCACGCCTTGTTCGGCGGTCGCGATGCCGGGTTCGGTTTCGGGCTGGAGTTCGGCAGATGGAGATTTCATCATTTTCGCCTTGTGAAAGAGGGCAGAAGCTCGGCCTGATCTTCGATATAAAGATAGGCAGGATTGAACTGGCCGCGGATCGTGAGGCGCTCGAGATCCAGGATTTCGACGAGCGAGGAGCGAAAGATACAAAGCCCCTCCTCGCGCAGCTGGCGCACGACGCGGTTTACATGGACGGTGGTGAGCCCGCAGACTTCGGCCAGATCGGACTGGGTGAGACCGAGTGCGAAGCGGCGCCCTTCGCTCAGCCCGGCCGACATCAGCCGTGCATTGGTCTCGCACACGAAGTGCGCAACGCGCGCGATGGCGTCGAGGCGTCCGAGACGAAACAACCAGGCGCGATGGATGGCGGCGTCGAGCAGGGTCGAGAACCAGAGCTTGCGGGTGAGCTCGGGCATCGCGTCGGCAATGATATCGAGCTCGCTATGCGGGATGATCGCAGCCGTCGCCCCGGTGATCGTGGCGACATCATGGTCCAGCGTCTGCAGCGGATAAGCGTGGAGATCGAGGAAGTCGCCAGGGACATGGATCGCGACGAGCTGGCGAAGGCCGGCGCGATCGTCGAGATAGCGGCACATGAAACCGTCGATGAGCAAGGTGCTCTCGGTAAGCGTCTCGCCCGCGCGCGCGACCAGCCGGCGGGGCTGGTAGGTGCGCACTTCGCTGATGCCGGATTCGAGCCGCGCGCGTTCAGCAGCGCTGAGCGCGGCACCGCGTTTATGCCTGAGGAAGCGTTCGGTAAACATGGCTGACGGATCCTCGCTTGGGGTTCGGACGCATCAGTAGCGACTCTGTTCACTGATCCAACGAGCGGCAGCCCCCGCCGTTGCATCGCCATGCTGCCTTTCGTGATGATGCAGGTTAATTTTGGCTGCTGCGCGGCAACCCGCGCGGCGATTGGCGGTTGAACGGGTGCGGCCTTTTTCGCGGCGCGCGCGCTCATGGCGCGATCGCGGACCAAAGGCAAATGTCCCTCCTTCGAACGGCGAGAAACGCATCATGGCCCAGCGCAACAAACCCATCCAAGCCCTTCCCTCCAAATCCCCGGCCGATATTGCCGGCGCCGACATCGGCGGCGAGAGTCCGTCAAAGGCCCCGGCAATTCCGGGCGATGCGCCGATCGACTTCAGTTTCGGCGAACCATCGGGGAATGGCGGCGAAACGCATCAGATCGCCGATGGCGATGTCGCAGTGCTGACGACCCAGCAGGGTACGCCGGTCGCCGATGACCAGAACAGTCTGAAACAGGGGACGCGCGGCCCGACGCTGCTCGCGGATTTCCACTTTCGCGAAAAGATCTTCCATTTCGATCATGAACGCATTCCCGAGCGCGTCGTTCATGCCCGCGGCTATGGCGCGCACGGTTATTTCGAACTCACCGACAGCCTCGCCGACGTCAGCCGCGCCGATATCTTCCAGCGCGTTGGCGAACGCACCCCCGCCTTTGTGCGCTTCTCGACAGTCGCTGGCTCGAAGGGCAGCTTCGATCTTGCGCGCGATGTGCGCGGCTTCGCGGTCAAGCTTTATACGCAGGAGGGCAATTGGGATCTCGTCGGGAACAATATCCCTGTCTTCTTCATCCAGGACGCCATCAAATTCCCCGACCTTGTCCATTCGGTAAAGCCCGAACCCGACCGCGCCTTCCCGCAGGCAGCTTCGGCGCACGACAATTTCTGGGATTTCATCAGCCTGATGCCCGAAAGCTTCCACATGATCATGTGGACGATGTCCGACCGCGCAATTCCGCGCTCGTACCGCACGATGGAGGGCTTCGGGGTCCACACCTTCCGCCTGCTCGATGCGAAAGGCAGGTCGACTTTCGTCAAGTTCCACTGGAAGCCCAAGCAGGGCCTGCAATCGGTAGTCTGGAACGAGGCAGTCAAGATCAACGGCGCCGACCCCGATTTTCACCGCCGCGACCTGTGGGACGCCATCAACAGCGGCGACTTTCCCGAATGGGAGCTGGGGGTCCAGCTGTTCGACGATGATTTCGCCGACAGTTTCGATTTCGATGTGCTCGATGCGACGAAGCTGATTCCCGAGGAGCTGGTCCCGATCCGCGTCGTCGGGCGGCTTGTCCTCGACCGCGTCGTCGACAATTTCTTCGCCGAAACCGAACAGGTCGCCTTTTGCACCCAGAATGTCCCGCCTGGCATCGATTTTTCGAACGATCCGCTACTGCAAGGCCGTAATTTTTCCTATCTCGACACGCAGATCAAGCGTCTCGGCGGGCCGAATTTCACCCACATTCCGATCAATGCGCCCAAATGTCCGATGGCGCATTTCCAGCAGGACGGTCATATGGCAATGCGCAATCCGCAAGGCCGCGTGAATTATGAGCCCAACAGCTGGGGGCCGACGCAAGGGGGGCCGCGGGAAGATCCGGTCCGCGGCTTCCAAGGCTTTGCCGAGGACGCCGACGGGCCCAAGCAGCGCATGCGTTCGGAGAGTTTCGCCGATCATTACAGCCAGGCGCGACAGTTTTTCGTCAGCCAGACGCCGATCGAACAGAAGCATATCGGCGATGCGCTGGTGTTCGAGCTCTCGAAGGTCGAGCGTCCCGACATCCGCTCGCGCACCGTCTCGCATCTGCGCAACATCGATGCGGCGCTTGCGGCCATGGTCGCTGACGGTCTCGGCATGGATCTCCCCGATGCGGCCATCGCGGCGCGCAAGCCGCTCACCAACCTGCCGACGTCGGACGCGCTCAGCATTCTCAAAAATGGCCCCGATAGTTTCCGGGGCCGCAAGCTTGGCATTTTGATGAGCGACGGCGCCAACCCGGCAATTTTCAAGGCGCTGGTCAAGGCGATCGACGCCGAAGGCGCGGTCTATGAGGTTGTCGCGCCCAAGATCGGCGGGGTGACGCTCGCCGATGGGACCAAGGTGGCGGCGCGGCACAAAGTCGACGGCGGCCCCTCGGTGCTTTTCGATGCGGTCGCGATGATCGTCTCGGAGGACGGCGCCGCCGAACTTGCGGCCGACGCGGCTGCCAAGGATTTCGCCAGCGACGCCTTCGCGCACTGCAAATTCATCGGAATGACGGCCGAGGCAGCGGCGATCTTCGCCGCCGCAGGCCTCGCCGATGATCTCGACGAAGCCTGTATCCCGCTCGCCAAGGCCGGTGACGCGGCGCCCTTTGTCGCGGCCTGCCGCGCGCTTCGCCACTGGCCGCGCGAGCTGCAAGTGGACCTCGACGCAAAGCCGGCGCCAAAGGCAAATTAGCGGCGAAGCGGCGCCAGCCGGGCGAGGTCGTTGCGGATCGTTGTCGCCGCGACGCCGCCATGGCCCATTGCATGGCTGATCTGGTCGAGGCCGAGCACGACGTGCCCCGCCGCAAAGTTTCCGGGGGAGGCGGGGCGGGGGCACGCTGGTGCGTTGATGCGAGTCGGTCAGCAGGCAGCCTTCGCCGGACGTTTCAGCGCCAACGGCGACCGCCAGTTCGGAGCGAATGTCGGACCCGAGCGCAGGATAGAGACTGTCTACAAGCAGCGCGCCGCCGTCGGTATCGAGACGAATTCCGTTCTCTTGGAGCGCAATCGCATTGCACCCGGTCCGCAGGTCGATCCCCGCCGCGCCGAGCGATGCCCGCTGCGCCTTGCTAAGCGCATGCGCCCCTTCGGGCGCCACGAGCGTGATGTCGGCCGTATAGCTGCGCAGGAAGATCGCCTCGTCATGACCGCGATCGCCGGTCCCGAGAACGGCGAGACGCTTGTCGGTGACTTCATAACCATCGCAGATCGGGCAATAGCGCAGGCGCCCTGCGGCGAGCGCGCGCGAATGTTCAGCGGCTGCGATCATCGGCGGACGGCGGTTGACCACTCCCGTCGCGAGCAGGACGCTACGCGCGCGAAGCGCCGCGCCGCCGGCGGCCACCTCGAACCCCCCGGCGTGCCGAGCCAGTGCGGTCGCTTGTCCTGCCAAGAGCTCGGCGCCATAGAGTTCGGCCTGCGCCCGCATCCGCCCCAGCAGCTCGGCTCCGGAAATGCCGTCGGGAAATGCCGCATGGTTATGGGTGAGCGGGATCAGCGCGGCGCGGCTGTCACCGGCATCGATGACCAGCACCGACAAATGGAAGCGCGCGAGATAGATTGCCGCGGTGAGGCCGGCGGGTCCGCCGCCGATAATGATGCAGTCGCGGCCAGAGTCCGCGCTGGATGGGACAACCGACATCGGCAAAAATCCTCCTTCGTGGCTTGCGTGAGCCGGGATCATCGAACAGGATGCCGACGTTGGCGATCGACGCGGCGCACATCAAGACCTCTCTCTTTATCAAGGCGATGCGGCGAGGCTCGATGCCTGGCGGCTGGCGTGACAATCCCGCCGGACCTCGATGAAAAAGGCGCGCCGAGACTGCCGCGCCGTCGGGATTGGCTCAGGCCCACCGCCGCCCAATTTCGCGCCTATGCTAATGCTTCTCCTGTCGCCCTCCGTTGACGCCCACCTTCGCTCATCGCTTTTGCGACGGCGCTTTCCAGCTCCTTCTGCCCGAATGGCTTGCCGAGACGCTGCAGCGCCGGTCCGACATCGCTTGGCGTTTCCCCATAGCCGGTCGCCAGAATGATCGGCAGGTCCGGGCGCTCGGAGCGCGCCGCCGCGATCAGCTCGCTCCCCGTCATTCCCGGCATCGCCTGGTCGGTGATCAGGATATCGATATCTCCATGCGCATGCAGGAGGGCAAGCGCGTCGGCGCCCGAGCTCGCCTCAAGGACCCGATGGCCGAGATCCTCGAGCAACGCGGCCGTATTCATCAAGATAATCGCGTCGTCGTCGACCACGAGAATAAGCTGACCCGAATGTGTAGGAACACCATGAGCTTGGGGCGCGACCGCGATATCCCCTGCCTCCGCGCGGCTGATCGGCAGCCAGATATGCGCGCTTGTTCCCTGGTTCATTTCGCTCTCCAATTCAAGGGCGCCGCCAATCTGCTGGGCGAAGCCATGCACCATCGAGAGGCCGAGCCCGGTGCCCTTGCCGACGCCCTTGGTGGTAAAGAAAGGATCGGCTGCCCGTGCCAGCGTTTCGGCATCCATACACGCGCCCTCGTCGGCGACGGTCAGCCGGACATAGCGCCCGGGGGCAAGCCCGCTGACTTCGCCGCGCCGGATTTCGCGCTCCCGCGCCACGATAGAAATTGCACCGCCACTTGGCATTGCATCGCGCGCGTTGACGGCAAGATTGAGCAGCGCCATCTCGAGCTGGTTGATGTCCGCCGATACCGCCGGAAGACCGGATGGAAAATGCGTGTCGATGACGAAGCTGGGGCCCAGCGACCGTTGCAATAGCTCCATCATTCCGCCGACCAGCTGAGGCAGGGTGACATGCTCGGTTGCAAGCTCCTGACGGCGCGCAAAGGCGAGCATACGCTGGGTCAAGGCAGCACCGCGTTCGGTCGCCTGGAGGCAATTGTCGATCAGCCGGCTGATCTGGGGGTCGGACGAAGGTCGCTTGCGCAACAATTCAAGTCCACTCTGAATGACCATCAGCAAATTGTTGAAATCATGTGCAACCCCGCCGGTGAGCTGGCCGATCGCCTCCATCTTCTGCGACTGGAACAACGCTTCGCGGGCCCGCTCCAGCTCGAGTTGCGCTTCCTCGCGCTCGCTGATGTCGCGGGTGATCTTGGCAAAGCCGATCAACTTGCCCGCGTCGTCGCGGATCGCGTCGATCACCACACCGGCGCGAAAACGCGAGCCATCCTTGCGCAGCCGCCAGCCGTCGGCGGCGAAGCGGCCTTCGCGCCGCGCCATTTCGAGCGCGCGTGCAGGTTCCCCTGCATTTCTTTCCGCCGGCTCATAAAATGCGGAGAAGTGGCGGCCGATGATCTCCTCGGGCGAATAGCCCTTGATCCGTTCGGCACCGGCGTTCCAGCTGCTCACGACGCCGTCCTTGTCGAGCATGAAGATCGCATAATCGGTGACCCCCTGAACAAGGAGACGAAACTGGATCTGGCTGCGCTCGAGCGCGGATGATCGCTCTGCCACCCGCCTCTCGAGCGTTTCGTTAAGATCGCGCAGGCGCTCGGCGGTTTGGCGCAGCTCCGCCTCGGTAGCGGCTCGCTCGACATGCGCCCAGCTCCGGTCGGTCACCTCGCGCATCAAAGCAAGTTCATTGTCGCTCCAGGCGTGGGGTCGGCGATGATGGATGGCCATCAGCGCGGTGAGACGGCCTTCCTTCACCAGCGGCATGCAGATCGTTGCGCGAATCCCGAGCGCCTCGAAGGCGGCAGCCGCCTCGGGTGCTATCTCGGCTAAATTGTCGTTGATGATGAGTGGCTGTCCGTTGGTCAGACGGGCGACGGCCAGTTCGCCGAAAGCAGCGAGGCTGTAATGTCCCTTGATCGATGGCAATTCCGCCGCGGTCCAGTCGCCGCGGATGGTAAATCCATCGCCGTCTTCGTCCATGTCCGCATAGGCGCAGATCGAAACGCCGAGATATTCACCGACCATGCGGGTGGTAGCCGCAAGGATGTCATCGGCGTCAGCGCTGGCGGCAGTCTGGACCGTCAACTCGTCGAGGAAGCGCAGGCGCGCCTCGCTTTCGCGAAGAGCAGCAGCAGCCCTCACGGCAGCGGTGGTTTCGACCACCACCGCCAGCACCCCTTCGGGCGTTCCGTCGTCGCCGAAAACCGGCGAATAGTCGAGGTTCATCCATACATCCTCGAGACCGCACGACCGGTCGAGCTGAAGCAGATGGTCCTTATAGGCCAGCGTCCCGCCCGCGAGCCCGACCTTCATGACATGGTCGTTGAAATCGGCCACTTCAGGCCAGGCTTCGCGCACCGGAAGGCCGAGGATTCGCGGATGATTGGCGCCGGCAAATTTCGAATAGGCGTCATTGTAGATCATCGTGCCCTGCTTACCCCAGAGCATCACGATCGGGACGGGCGAATGAATGATGAAGGCGACCAGCGCCCTCAGGCTCTGCGGCCATCCGGCGATCGGACCGAGCGACGTCGACTCCCAGTCATAGGCCGCGATACGCTGGCCCATTTCACCATCGTGCCGAAGAAAATCGATATTATCGCTGCGCTTTGCGAAGGCGTTCCACACGCGTTCCGATCCTCTTCATCTGCCGCTCCCAGAACGACGCAACCCTGATAACGGTTCCCGCCGTCCGATAAGGAAACGTCGCGTCGCGATTGCGGTACCGCTGCGCACGCGCTGCGTCCGCACAATCTGGCGGGCGACAGCATGGCGGCGGGATCACGCCGGGCGAACTTTGGCGATCAGCGCGGCTTGAGATAAGCGCGGACGGCGTCCACCGAATTGCCGACCGCATCCACGGCTTCGCGCAATTCCGCTTCGCTGACCCCGAGGCTCCTTGTCCAGTTTAGAATTTCATAATCTTCGCCGAGGCTGACCCGATCGCCATCGGTCGAGCCGATATTGGTCTTGTCGTCGGCCATACCGCACTCCTTGGTTGCTCGTTGTTGACGCGAATTGCAAACGCGCGTGCAGGGGCCGAGTTGCCGCCGCGCGCCGGGAACGAAGCGGTTGCGACCGAGTAGTTGCAGCATGCCATCCGCCCACGCGCCGACCCGATCCCAGCTCGCCGTGGCGGGCACTTTCACCGTCGGGGCGTCCTTCGCACACACGAGCGCCTTCCCCCATTGGCGCCGCGCTGCCCAGGAGCTTGCCGCCTCGTGAAGATCGCAACCTTCAATGTGAACGGCATCGGCGGGCGCCTCCCGATATTGCTGAAATGGCTCGCGCTTGCCGAACCCGACATTGTGGTGCTGCAGGAATTGAAGGCGCCGCAAGCGGCTTTCCCGCACGCGGCGATCGAAGAGGCGGGCTATCAGGCGATCTGGCAGGGCCAAAGCCGCTGGAACGGCGTCGCGCTCCTAAGCCGCGTCGGCGAGATCCACGAGACGCGCCGCGGCCTGCCGGGCGATCCCACCGATGATCAGAGCCGTTATATCGAAGCCGCGGTCGGCGGCGTGCTTGTCGCCGGGCTTTACTTGCCGAACGGCAATCCCCGGCCCGGGCCGAAGTTCGACTACAAGCTTGCGTGGATGAAACGCCTCGACGCGCATTTGTGCACCCTTGTGGGCCTGAAAGCACCCGTCGTCGTGCTCGGCGACTTCAACGTCATTCCGACCGATCGCGATGTCTATAAGCCCGAACGCTGGACCGAGGATGCGCTATTCGCCCCCGAGGCCAGAGCAGCCTATCAGCAGATCCTCGCTCAGGGCTGGACCGACGCAATCCGCCATCTGCACCCGAAGGAGACGATTTACACCTTCTGGCATTACTGGCGCCGAAGTTTCGAGCGGAACGCCGGCATCCGGATCGATCATGTGCTGCTGAACAAGCCCGCAAAGAAATTGCTCAAGGCCGCCGAGGTCGATCTTCGGCCCCGCGGCTGGGAGAAGAGCAGCGATCACACGCCCGTCTGGATCGAGCTCGCCGACCAAGGCGTGTCCAGGCCTTTGAAATAATCCGGCACGCGCCGAATGGCGTGCTTGGATGGCCGCCATAGCCATGTGGACCCAAATTTTCGACGGCGTTTCCTTCGGCTGATGCTCGCCTCCCGGCGGGTTGCGGGACAAAACCCAATCGATCGGCGCCGCCGATGCTTGCGCGCCGCTGGTCCCCAGGCGCTGCAGACGGCGCCGGGAACGATGCAGCGCCCCAAGGCTTGATAGGGGCAACGGCGCGCGCGTCAAACAACCGAGCAGGAGGACCGGACTCTTGGAATTTGCTGTCGACCGGCTCGTCTTTGGCCCCGACGACGTCGATCTGGCGCGCTCGCCGCTCGCAGGCCATTTCCAGGCGGAAACCTATGTTCTTGGCGCTTTCAACCCAGGGCTGACGCGGCTGGCGAACGGCAATCTGCTCATGCTCGTCCGGATCGCCGAAGCGCTGCGCAGCCCCATCTGTGACGGCCATGTCCACTGCATCCGCTGGGCCGAGGGCAGATATGTTATTGATGCGTGGCCACTCGATCTGTGCGACACCGCCGACCCCCGCAAGTTCATGGTCCGCGGCGGTCCATGGCGGGTGATGGCGCTGACTTCGCTGTCCTGGCTGTTGCCGGTCGAACTTACCCCCGATGGCCTAGAGGTGGTCACGGTCCATTACGACCGCGCGATTGCGCCGCAAGGCGATTTTCAATGCTATGGCGTCGAGGATGCGCGGATAAGCCGGGTCGAAGGCCGCTGGCTGATGACCAGCTGCTCGGTCAGCCCTGAACGTCATTCGACAACGCTCTACAGCTCGGACAACGGGCTCGACTGGCGGTTCGAAGATATTGTCCTCGACCATCAGAACAAGGACATGCTGATCTTCGAAGGTCTGATCGATGGGCACTATTGGGCGCAAACGCGCCCGCTCGGCGATCTTTATTTCGCTTATCCGCCGGGTTCCGCGTGGCGCGCGGGGCCCTCGATCAATCTGGCAAGCTCGCCCGACGCGCTGCACTGGAAACCGCATCGCGTGCCCGGCATCCGCCCGACTGCCGATACCGTCGCGACCGCGCGGATCGGCGGCGGCACCCCGCCCATTCTGACCGACCATGGCTGGCTGACGCTCTGGCACGGGGTCGAGCCCAAGGAGATCGTCGGCATGTACCGCACCTATTGGTCACTTCTCGATCGCGACGATCCCGCACGCATCGTGCGCAGCGATCATGCGCCGTTGCTCGAGGCCGACCCCGAACTCACGCGCCCGCTCGAGGACAAGCTCTATGTGCGCGACGTGGTGTTCACGACCGGCATCGCCGATGCCGGCGATCATTTTGTCGTTGCCTCGGGCGAAGCCGATCTCGCCTGCCGCGTGACCCATATCCCCAAATCGGTCTTCGGCCTCTGAGCTGCGCCGATCAATCGCATTAACATCGATCAAGCGCGAGGAACTATGGCCGCCGCCAGGGTTTTTTCCCACCGAAGATCGTCGGCGGAAGCGACGGTCAGCAGGAAGCAGCAGGATCATGGCAGCGAGCGCGCTCGAGGGCAGCACCGCGACGGTGACCCCCTATCTCCTCACCTTGTGCGACGAGCTTGCGGCCATGCGCGGCAAGCCGCTGGCGGTTTTTGCCGTTGGTGATCTCGCGGCCGAGGCGCGTGCACTTGGCGATGCGCTCTGGCTGATTGTTCGCC
>NZ_JAIBES010000067.1 GCF_019459305.1 Sphingopyxis sp.
TGTCAGGCGACATGTAAAACTGGTCCGGTAGCGACATGTAGAACTGGTCCCCCCATTTAGCTGAGGAGGGACTGATGGACGTCGATACCCGTACGAAGATTTCCGCGACAATGACGCGGAGAGAAGCGATGCTCGAGCCGGACGAGGTGACTGTGATGCTGCGGCTGAAGAAGCTGGGGTGGGGCACGAGACGGATAGCGCTGGAGCTTGGATGTTCGCGCACGACGGTGCAGCGTTACATCGAGGCTGGGGGCTGGCGGTCATACCGCCGGGCCCGCAGGAAGACGTTGCTTTCGGAGTATGGCGAGTGGCTGCGCGAGCGGTTTTTCCGTCATGGCGGCAACGCGGATGTCGTTCGCCAGGACCTTCAGCGAGAGGTCGGCGTGGCCGTCAGCCTTCGCACGGTTGAACGCGCTGTGTCAGGCTTTCGCCAGCAGCTTGCGGCTGAAGCGCGCGCGACGACGCGCTTTGAGACGCCCCCCGGGCAGCAACTGCAGATCGACTTTGGCGAGAAGGCGATGATGATCGGCGGCGAGAAGGTGCGCGTCTATGTGTTCGTTGCAACGCTCGGCTACTCGCGCAGGCCCTTTACGACGGCGTTTCGTCATCAGCGCCAGTCGGCCTGGTTCGACGGCATGGAAGCCGCCTTCCGGCATTTTGGCGGTGTGACCGAAGACGTTCTCCTCGACAATGCTGCCGCGCTCATAAAGCACCATGATGCAGTCACCCGCGAGGTCGTGCTCAATGACCGGCTGCACGCCTTTGCGCGTTACTGGGGTTTTCGTCCGCGCGCCTGCGCGCCTTACCGGGCACGGACCAAGGGCAAGGATGAGCGCGGCGTCGGATATGTGAAGCACAATGCGCTGGCTGGACACGACTTCGCGAGCATGGAAGCCCTCGAGCTACACCTGGCATGGTGGATGCGCGAGGTTGCCGATATCCGGTGCCACGGGACGACGGGCGAGCCGCCGCTCGAGCGCTTTGTGCGCGATGAGGCGACAAAGCTCAGGCCGATCAACGGTCGGCCGCCATTCCGGCAGATCCGCGAGCTTGTTCGCAAGGTTCATAGCGATTGTGCCGTCGAGGTCGACACCAACGCCTATTCGGTTCCCTGGCGGCTCATCGGTGAGACGGTCGAGGTGACGATCAGCGGCGCCCAGTTGCGCATCTTCCATGCCGGCAAGCTCGTCGCCGCGCATGCTGAGGCGCAAGGACGTCATCGCCGCCTGACCGATCCGGCCCATTTTGTGGGCGTCACCGGCTTCGGCGGCCCAGCTCGCGGGCGGCTACCCGTCATTGACGCGCCCGCACCGGCGCACCCCGAGCTGCTGCGTCCGCTCGCCGAGTATGAGCAACTGGCAGGAGGACAATGGTGAGCGCGGTTGATCACGACACGCTGGTTGGCTGGCTGACCCGGCTCAAGCTCACCGCCATCCGCGACCAGCTGGACAGCCTGCTCGACGAGGCAGCGCGCAGCGATCTGACAATGCGTGAGACGGTCGCCTTGCTGTGCGAGCGCGAGATCGCAAGGAAAGATGAGCGGCGCATCATCATGGCGTTGAAGATCGCCCATTTTCCGCATGCGCGCGATCTTGAGGGATTCGACTTCGAGGCCCAGCCCAGCATCGATCCTCAACAGATCCGCGAACTTGCTACCGCGCGCTGGGTCGCACACGGCGATGCGCTGCTGCTGCTTGGACCGCCCGGTGTCGGTAAATCGCATCTGGCGATCGCGCTCGGCCGCGAAGTGATCCGGCAAAACTACACCGTGCTGTTCACCACGGCTCAGTCCCTGGTCGCATCACTGGTGAAGGCGCACAGTGAAGGCCGCCTCGAAGAACGACTGGCCTTTCTGGCCAAGCCAAAGCTGCTCATCGTCGATGAACTGGGATATCTCCCCTTCGATCCGAACGCCGCCCACCTGTTCTTCCAGCTGGTATCGCGACGATACGAGCGAGGCGCCATGCTGATCACCTCCAACCGGAGTGTGGGGGAATGGGGAAGCGTCTTTGGAGATCCTGTCGTTGCCACGGCCATTCTGGACCGGCTGCTTCACCACAGCCACGTCATCACCATCCGCGGCGACAGCTACAGACTACGCGAAAAGCGTCGGAGTGGCCTTTTGCAAAAGGCCACTCCGACGCTTTTCGCGTAGTCTGTAGCTGTCGCCGCGGATGGTGATGACGTGGCTGTGGTGAAGCAGCCGGTCCAGAATGGCCGTGGCAACGACAGGATCTCCAAAGACGCTTCCCCATTCCCCCACACTCCGGTTGGAGGTGATCAGCATGGCGCCTCGCTCGTATCGTCGCGATACCAGCTGGAAGAACAGGTGGGCGGCGTTCGGATCGAAGGGGAGATATCCCAGTTCATCGACGATGAGCAGCTTTGGCTTGGCCAGAAAGGCCAGTCGTTCTTCGAGGCGGCCTTCACTGTGCGCCTTCACCAGTGATGCGACCAGGGACTGAGCCGTGGTGAACAGCACGGTGTAGTTTTGCCGGATCACTTCGCGGCCGAGCGCGATCGCCAGATGCGATTTACCGACACCGGGCGGTCCAAGCAGCAGCAGCGCATCGCCGTGTGCGACCCAGCGCGCGGTAGCAAGTTCGCGGATCTGTTGAGGATCGATGCTGGGCTGGGCCTCGAAGTCGAATCCCTCAAGATCGCGCGCATGCGGAAAATGGGCGATCTTCAACGCCATGATGATGCGCCGCTCATCTTTCCTTGCGATCTCGCGCTCGCACAGCAAGGCGACCGTCTCACGCATTGTCAGATCGCTGCGCGCTGCCTCGTCGAGCAGGCTGTCCAGCTGGTCGCGGATGGCGGTGAGCTTGAGCCGGGTCAGCCAGCCAACCAGCGTGTCGTGATCAACCGCGCTCACCATTGTCCTCCTGCCAGTTGCTCATACTCGGCGAGCGGACGCAGCAGCTCGGGGTGCGCCGGTGCGGGCGCGTCAATGACGGGTAGCCGCCCGCGAGCTGGGCCGCCGAAGCCGGTGACGCCCACAAAATGGGCCGGATCGGTCAGGCGGCGATGACGTCCTTGCGCCTCAGCATGCGCGGCGACGAGCTTGCCGGCATGGAAGATGCGCAACTGGGCGCCGCTGATCGTCACCTCGACCGTCTCACCGATGAGCCGCCAGGGAACCGAATAGGCGTTGGTGTCGACCTCGACGGCACAATCGCTATGAACCTTGCGAACAAGCTCGCGGATCTGCCGGAATGGCGGCCGACCGTTGATCGGCCTGAGCTTTGTCGCCTCATCGCGCACAAAGCGCTCGAGCGGCGGCTCGCCCGTCGTCCCGTGGCACCGGATATCGGCAACCTCGCGCATCCACCATGCCAGGTGTAGCTCGAGGGCTTCCATGCTCGCGAAGTCGTGTCCAGCCAGCGCATTGTGCTTCACATATCCGACGCCGCGCTCATCCTTGCCCTTGGTCCGTGCCCGGTAAGGCGCGCAGGCGCGCGGACGAAAACCCCAGTAACGCGCAAAGGCGTGCAGCCGGTCATTGAGCACGACCTCGCGGGTGACTGCATCATGGTGCTTTATGAGCGCGGCAGCATTGTCGAGGAGAACGTCTTCGGTCACACCGCCAAAATGCCGGAAGGCGGCTTCCATGCCGTCGAACCAGGCCGACTGGCGCTGATGACGAAACGCCGTCGTAAAGGGCCTGCGCGAGTAGCCGAGCGTTGCAACGAACACATAGACGCGCACCTTCTCGCCGCCGATCATCATCGCCTTCTCGCCAAAGTCGATCTGCAGTTGCTGCCCGGGGGGCGTCTCAAAGCGCGTCGTCGCGCGCGCTTCAGCCGCAAGCTGCTGGCGAAAGCCTGACACAGCGCGTTCAACCGTGCGAAGGCTGACGGCCACGCCGACCTCTCGCTGAAGGTCCTGGCGAACGACATCCGCGTTGCCGCCATGACGGAAAAACCGCTCGCGCAGCCACTCGCCATACTCCGAAAGCAACGTCTTCCTGCGGGCCCGGCGGTATGACCGCCAGCCCCCAGCCTCGATGTAACGCTGCACCGTCGTGCGCGAACATCCAAGCTCCAGCGCTATCCGTCTCGTGCCCCACCCCAGCTTCTTCAGCCGCAGCATCACAGTCACCTCGTCCGGCTCGAGCATCGCTTCTCTCCGCGTCATTGTCGCGGAAATCTTCGTACGGGTATCGACGTCCATCAGTCCCTCCTCAGCTAAATGGGGGGACCAGTTCTACATGTCGCTACCGGACCAGTTTTACATGTCGCCTGACA
>NZ_JAIBES010000082.1 GCF_019459305.1 Sphingopyxis sp.
CGACCCCGGTTGCGGGGGCGGCGCCGACCGAAGCCGCAAATGCCGCCTTCGCCTATGACAATTTCGGTACCCCGGGCAAAATCGTCAGCGACGGCCGGGTCGAGGATCTGGGTATTCGGCGGGTTCGCTTCGCCAATAATGTGATGCTCAACATCAAGAAGACCGATTTTCAGAAAGACCGCGTCATGCTGTCGCTGCGCGTCGACGGCGGCAACTTGCTCGCGACGCGCGACGATCCGACTCGGGTGTCGCTGGCGGGTTCGCTCATGCTGGGCGGGCTCGAAGCGCACAGCCTCGATGAACTGCGTTCGATCCTCGCGGGCAAAACGGTCAGCCCAAGTTTCGGCAACGCCACCGATGCATTCGGGGGCAGCGCGCTGACTTCGCCCGAAGATTTCGGGCTACAGGCAAAGTTGATGGCGGCGTATCTGACCCGCCCCGGCTATCGCCCCGACGGGCTTGCGCTGATCCGCCGCGTGCTACCACAGCAATATGCCGCGAATGATGCGACCCCGGCGGCGGTGATCGCCCGCGATGTGGGGGGCATATTGGCCAACGACGACCCACGGTCGCAAACCCCGCCGCTCGAAAAACTGATGGCGCTCGACTGGGCGCAACTGAAGCCGGTGGTTGCCGACAGCTTTGCCAACGGCGCGATCGAGATCGGTGTCGTCGGCGACATCGACGAGCAGGCGGCGATCGATGCCATCGCCGCGTCCTTTGGCGCGCTGCCTGTGCGCCGCGCTGCCTTCGACCCGCGCACCGAGGCACGGGTGCGCGAATTTGCGGCCGACCGCAGTGAGCGGACGCTGGTCCACAAGGGACCGGCCGAACAGGCAGAACTGCGCGTCTATTGGCCTGCGCGTGACGACAGCGACCTTGCCGAAGCGATGCGGCTCAACCTGCTCGCGCGGGTGATGCAGCTCAAGCTGACCGAGGAATTGCGCGAGCGGCTCGGCGAAAGCTATAGCCCTGGCGCCGCGGCCAGCCTGTCGGACGAGTTTCCGGGATACGGCCATCTCTTGGCCGCGAGCAACGTGGATTTCAAAGATCTCGCGACGACGCGCGCCGCGATCTTTGCCATCGCCAAAGAGCTTCGCGATGCGCCCGTCGATGCCGATCTGCTCGACCGCGCGCGCAAGCCGCTGGTTGAAGCGATGACCAAGTCGCGGCGTGAAAATGCCTATTGGCTGAACTATGTCGCTGAGGCGACGAGCCACAGCGAGCGCCTCGACCGCAGCCGCAGGGGGATCGGCGAAGTTGAGGCCGCGACGCCGACGGAGTTGCAAACGCTGGCGAAGCGCTATCTGGTCGACGGCAAGGCGCTGGTGATCCGAGCGGTGAGCGACAAGGCGGGGAAGTAGTGAGGGGCGTCCGCTGACGAGCCAGTTGCAACCGTTCTGCTTGGCTTAACAGAGCGGCGCATGCAGAGTGTTGCAATGTTCAGAAGAGAATTGCTTATCCTGTTCGGCCTTGTCTTGGTGGGCGCGGCGACCTCATATTTGCTACAGAGCACACGTCCGCTAGGTCGTTACGTGGGCGATAACGCTTCTGCAGTTCAGATCCTTACGGGCAAGAGATCTCCCGAGATTCTCACAGGCACTGCCGATCTGACGTTGGTAGTATTCACGGATTATCAGTGCCCAGCCTGCCGGAAAGCTGACCCAGCAATGCGGGCCGCCATAGCTAAGGATGGAAATATAAGGGTCGTTTACAAAGATTGGTCGATCTTTGGCAAACGTTCCGAACGAGCCGCTGAAGTCGCATTGGCAGCCCAGTACCAAGGCATTTACTCGCCCGTTCACCACTCTTTGATGAGGTCGCATAGTCTCGACGATTCCGCCCTGCGTCAGTCGATACAAGAGGCAGGAGGCAATTGGCGCCAGCTCGAGACTGATTTGGCTCAATACAGACCCGCAATAGCTAACCAACTGGCCAAGAACCATCGAGAGGCTTTCTCTCTTGGCCTCCAGGGCACCCCAGGATACCTGATCGGCCCCTTACTCATCCAAGGAGCGCTTACCGAAGGTGAGTTCCTTCGAGCCTTTGCCCAGGCACGCGCCAAACTATAGCAGATAACTGGGCTACGCTCCGCAAAGGTGCCGAAAGCTAAACCCGCCGTGGCGCCTGCGCTTGAATGAAATTCTCCAGCGCGGCGAAGATCATCTCGCGCGCATCGCTACCCAGCATATCCGCGGTCAGCACATCAAACTGGACCCGGTCGCTGTGCGCCGCGGCGCTAACCATGCCTGCCAGCAGCGCCTCGTCGAAACTGGCGCGTGGGCAGCAGGGCGGGGCGACCGCAAAGGGATCGGGCCAGCTGTGGCCGATCGCCTCGACCACCAACCGATAGCGCCGCGCCGCCAGGATGTTGCCCCAGCGTCGCTCCAGCTCGGGCATCGGGTCGCGGTCGTTGCGGCGGCAGACGATGCAATAGCGCAGCGCCAGCACAGCTTGCGCGGCTTCGACCGATAGGTCGCGGATCAATGGTTGCTCGGTCAGTTGCCGGATCAGGGTGCTGCTGTGCATGGCTCTATCGTCTCCCGGCCGTTGCAGTCTTCTGTGCCCGCTTTTGAAAAAGATGCCGGTCGCTGCATGGGGAAGCGACCGGCAGGAGGGGACTGCTTGATCTTGCTATTGAGACTTAATCGCAAATGCAAGCGGAAAAAGAGGCGCCCGAAAGCGCCTCTGAAAACCGTGGTTTTTTCGTCGCCCGCGTGCGCGGGGGCGACGATGACTCTCAATCGTCCCCAGCGGGTTTCGATTGCAGCTGGATATAATTCTCAATCCCCATCCGCTCGATCATCTCGAACTGCTTTTCCAGCTCGTCGACATGATGTTCTTCACTTTCGAGGATCGACCCAAACAGGTCGCGGCTGACATAATCGCGCACGCTCTCGCTATGCGCCATCGCGTCCTTGAGCAGCGGAATCGCCTCTTCCTCCAGCGCCAGATCGGCCTTGAGTATCTCTTCGACCGTCTCCCCGACGCGCAGGCGGCCGAGCATCTGGAAATTTGGCAGGCCGCCCAGGAACAGGATACGGTCCGCCAACTGGTCCGCGTGTTTCATTTCGTCGATCGATTCTTCGCGCTCGAACTTGGCGAGCCGCGCGACGCCCCAATTGTCGAGCATGCGATAGTGCAGCCAGTACTGGTTGATCGCGGTCAGCTCGTTCTTGAGCGCCTCGTTCAGAAAATCGATGACCTTTTCGTCGCCCTTCATGCTGTCGTCCTGTCATTTTGTCTTGGAATGGGATGGGCGCATTATACGCCGCCCGGCCCCATCAGGCCAAGGTCAAAATGGCGGAAAACCAAGAAAAATCAGGCGGTCGCGGCGACGTCGCTGATGATATTGCGAGCGAAAGGCAGGCACTGTCCGCACTTGGGTTTGCGACCCAATTGCGCATAGGCCGCCTTGGCGCAGCGCAACTGGCCGGTCCGCGCGACATCGCGCAGCTGGCTTTCCCTTATTGCGTTGCAGACACAGACGACCATGTGCGAATCCTTCTCAACAAGTATGATGTAGGGATAGTGCGAGCGATTCGCAACAGTTAAGATGCGACTAGTTCGCAAATCCGAACAGCGGCAATTTTCGCCGTTCCGGCCGCCTGCCACCTCTTGCCCCCAATGTGATTCGCGGGCATAGGCGCGCCCATCCTCCCGCACCCCGCTTACAAAGGTCCACGCCCATGAAAGTGAATGTCTATGTGACACTCAAGCCGGGGGTTCTCGACCCGCAGGGCAAGGCGATCCACCATGCGCTCGAAGGGCTTGGCTTCGGCGGCGTCGCCGATGTGCGCGCCGGACGCTTTATCGAACTCGACGTCGCCGACGGGACAAGTGATGCGGATCTCGAGGCGATGTGCGCCAAGCTGCTCGCGAACACGGTAATCGAAAACTACCGCATCGAACGCCCGTAACAGGAGCCATTGCCATGAAGACCGCCGTCATCGTCTTTCCCGGCTCCAATTGCGATCGCGACATGGCGGTCGCGCTCGAGCAGGTCACCGGCCGTGCCCCCGCGATGGTGTGGCACCGCGACACCGACCTGCCCGACGGCACAGATTTCATCGCGCTGCCCGGGGGTTTCTCTTATGGCGATTATCTGCGCTCGGGCGCGATGGCCGCACGCTCACCGATCCTGCGCGCGGTCGCCGATGCCGCGCGCCGCGGCGTCCCGGTGCTCGGCATTTGCAACGGTTTCCAGGTACTCACCGAGGCCCAGCTGCTTCCCGGCGCCTTGATGCGCAATGCCGGTCTCAACTTCGTGTGCCGCACCGTGCCGCTGAAGGTCGAGAACAGCCAGTCGTTGTTCACTGCCAGTTATAATGCGGGCGAGACGATCAACATCCCGGTCGCGCACCATGACGGCAATTATTTCGCCGACGCCGCGACGCTCGACCGGATCGAGGGCGAGGGGCGCGTCGCCTTCCGCTACGCCGACAGCGTCAACGGCTCGGCGCGCGCCATCGCGGGGGTGCTCAACGACGCCGGCAATGTGCTGGGCATGATGCCGCACCCCGAACGCGCGATCGACCGCGCGCATGGCGGCACCGACGGGCTACGCCTGTTCGAAGCGGCGCTCGGCGTCCTCGCCTGACATTTCGTCAGACGCACCGGCGGAGGACTTCGCTCTCGGTTGCAGCCAGCGCCCAATGAGCAACAGCACCGTCGGCCAGAACATCGTGTTCCAGATGTCGTGCCAATGCGCCGCGTCGGGCTGGATTGTCGCGTCACCCATTTCGCGCGTCATGTCGAGCCATTCGCCCCCGAAGGCCATGACCAGAACTGTCAGCCATGCGACCACCCAGCCACCACGCCACCGCCAGAACACGCGAATGAGCAGAAATAGCGCCAGCCCGAAATAGATGTGCAGCGCGTCTTTATCGAGTCCGCTCAACTCGACCAACGAAGCCTTTCGTTCGCCGAACAGCGAGGCGATTTCAATAAGTGTCATGGATCAAACCTTGGCAGCGAATGGCGTAAAATCGGTGCCTTCGTCGAACACATCGACACCTTCGCGGCGTTTCAACGCCGCCACTACGACATAGGTTGCCGGGGTCAGTGCCGCCTCCCACGCGACCTTCAGAGCCCAGTTCGTCGCCATCACCATCACCACCTGTTCGGTTTCCCAGATGCCGAGGAAGGCGATGGGGTAAAAGATCAAGCTGTCGATCCCTTGCCCGACGATCGTCGATCCGATCGTGCGCATCCACAGGAATCGCCCGCCGGTCGCGACCTTCATCCGCGCCAGGACATAGCTGTTCACGAACTCCCCCGCCCAGAAGGCAGCGATCGAGGCAAGCACGATCCGCCACGCGCTGCCGAACACGCTGTCATAGGTCGCCTGACACACCGCGCCGCTGCCGCTGGGCTCGTTGGATTTGAGCACCAAAGCCTCGGTCCCGCTGCACCACCAATCCTGCGCCGGCGGCATCGCCAGCACGACCCAGCTCATTACCGCCATGAAGATCAGCGCGCCGAACCCGGCCCAGATCACCCGCCGCGCGCGGGCATAGCCATAGACTTCGGTCAGCACGTCGCCGATCACATAGCTGATCGGGAAAAACAGGATCCCCGCGCCGAAGGTCAGCGTTCCGACCGTCGATAGCTTCGACGCGCCGATGATGTTCGACAGCAGCAGCACGGCGACGAAGGCGGCCATGACGAGGTCATAGTAGCGAAAATGCCGGACCGCCGACGCGCTGACAGGCTGCGGTTTTTCGATCGGGGCAGAAGATTTGGTCATCGGAACGCTGCTTAACGCGCTTTGCACCCCACGCAAACCACGCTATTCGCGCGAGCCAAGCGCCCGTAGCTCAGCTGGATAGAGCACCCGCCTTCTAAGCGGGTGGTCGCAGGTTCGAATCCTGCCGGGCGCGCCAACATCTAGCCGGTTGGCGTCCGGGCGCCACTGTGGTTTAATTCGCCGATGAGCGCCGACGCACCCCGATACCGAACGTACACCAGCCCCGCGGGCGGCTGGGGTGCTGCTGCTGCCACGGCGAAGGTATTGATGGAACAGAGCGTGGTGACCAAGGGATCGCGCGCGCTGCTGGCGATGAACCAGCCCGGCGGGTTCAAATGCCCGAGCTGCGCCTTCCCCGACGCGACCTGTACCAAGAAACTCGAATTTTGCGAAAATGGCGCGAAGGCGCTGGCGCATGAAGCGACAAAGTTTCGCGTCACGCGCGAATTTTTCGCCGAGCACAGCGTGTCCGAATTGATGGAGCAATCCGACTATTGGCTCGAAATGCAGGGGCGGCTGACCGAGCCACTGCGCTATGACGCCGCCACCGACCGTTATGTGCCGGTCAGCTGGGATGATGCCTTTGCGCTGATCGGCCGTCATCTGCGCGCGCTGGACAGCCCGCACCACGCCGAATTCTACACCTCGGGCCGCACCGCGAACGAGACGGCATTCCTCTATTCGATCTTCGTGCGCGAGTATGGCACGAACAATTTCCCCGATTGTTCGAACATGTGCCACGAGCCTACGAGTCGCGGCCTGCCGCCGTCGATCGGTATCGGCAAGGGAACTGTTGTCCTCGACGATTTCGAGCATGCCGAAGCGATTTTTCTGATCGGCCACAATGCCGGGACCAATGCGCCGCGGATGATGACCCCGCTGGTCGAGGTGCGCAAGCGCGGGGCGCCGATCGTCGCGGTCAACCCGATGCCCGAACGCGCGTTGGTCCGCTTCACCGAACCGCAGGACATCGTGCAGATGGCGACCTTCGGATCGACCGAGGTAAGCAGCGAGTTTGTCCATATCAAGATCGGCGGCGACTTGGCGCTGATCAAGGGCATGATGAAGGTCATGTTCGAACGCGACGCGGCGGGCGAGGCGGTGTTCGACCAAGACTTCATTGCCGAACACACCGAGGGCTTTGCCGCGCTTCGGACCGACATCACCGCACAGGACTGGCCCGCGATCGTCGCGGCATCGGGGCTGGACGAGGCGCAGATCCGCCGCTGCGCCGACATCTACATCCGTTCGAACGCGACAATCATCTGCTATGGCATGGGGATCACCCAGCATCAGCAGGGATCGCAGCTGGTGCAACAGATCGCCAATCTGCTGCTCCTCAAGGGCAATTTCGGCAAGCCGGGCGCTGGGATTTCGCCGATCCGCGGCCATTCGAATGTGCAGGGCGACCGCACTGTCGGTATCGATGAAAGGCCGAGCCAGGCCTATCTCGACAAAGTGCGCGAGGTGTTCGGCTTCGAACCGCCGCGCGACCACGGCCATCATACGGTCGAATCGATCGAGGCGATGCTGGACGGCAGCGCGAAGGTTTTCATCGGGCTCGGCGGCAATTTTGTCCGCGCGGTCCCCGATACCGATCGGTCCTATGATGCGATGCGCCAGCTTGACCTGACCGTCGGCATTGCGACCAAGCTCAACCGCGGCCACCTCGTCCACGGCAAGGACGCGCTGATTCTGCCCGTCATCGCGCGCTCCGAACGGATCGAAACCGCGGCAGGCGAGCAATTCGTCACCATCGAGGATTCGATGTCGAACGTCACCGCCTCGCGCGGCGTCCTCGACCCGCCAAGCGAGAATCTGCTGACCGAGACCGAAATCGTCTGCCGCATGGCGATGGCGACCTTGCCAAACAGCAAGGTCGATTGGGCCAGCTACATCGACGATTACAGCCTGATCCGCGACAAGATCGCCGCGGTCTATCCCGCGATCTACGAGGGATTTTCCGAACGGATCAAGGCGCCGCTCGGCTTCCACCTCGACATCCCGCCGCGCCGCCGCGCGTGGGCGACCCCGAACGGCAAGGCCAATTTCTTGGTCCTGCCCGGCCTCGCGGTCAACGCGCCGGTCGATGACCCGAGCATGCTGCGGCTCGCCACGGTGCGCTCGCACGACCAGTTCAACACCACGATCTACAGCTACAACGACCGCTATCGCGGCGTGTACAACGACCGCATGGTGCTGTTCATGAATGCCGACGACATCGCCGATCGCGGGCTGGCGGCGGGCGGCAAGGTCGCGCTTGAAACGATCACCGACGACGGCGTCGTCCGCCGCGTCGAGGGGCTCACGATCATCGACTATCCGATGTCGCGCGGCTCGGTTGCAGGCTATTATCCCGAGCTTAACCCTCTGCTGCCGCTCGGCCATTACGACAAGACCAGCGGCTGTCCGGCCGCGAAGGCGATACCCGTGCGCGTCGTGCCGATGGCGGCTTAGCCCGGATCGCCCGCCAGCCGCGCCAGATCGTCGGCACTGTTGATATTGGGCAGCGCAAAATCCACCGCGATGCCGCGCGCGCCGACCCGCCGGGCAAAGGCGCGCACGGCGTGATCGTCTTCGCCGGTCAGCATCGCCTGCAAATCATCCAGCGCTGTTACCGACCACAGCCCGACCACGGGCTGGGTGTCGACAAACGCCGATGCCGGTTCCAGCCGCGCGCGAAGATCGGTGGGCAGGCGCACACAATCGACGGGCGCGATCAGCACTTGCCCAAAGCCGTTCGTGGCGGCGTGCCGCAGCGCGCCCGCGATGGCGCCGAGCGGTCCCATGTCGGGGCGCGGCCAGTCGGCGATGCCACTCTCGCGGCCAACGATCACCACCGCGTCGCAATGCGGGTGCAGCGCCGCCCGCGCATGATCGAGCAGCGTCTGCCCGTCGAGCATCGCGACCGCTTTGTCCGACCCGAAGCGGCGGGACCGTCCGCCCGCAAGCACCGCGCCCAGCGTCTTCACGCGATCATCCCGCGCGCATCGTTGATGACCAGCGCAGAGTCGGCGCGTGCCAGTGCGACCAGCGTCAACCCCGCCTGCACCGCGCGCTCCGCCGCCAGGCTGGTCGGCGCCGAAATGGTGACGAGCATCGGGCATCCGGCGCGCACAGTCTTTTCGACCAGCTCATAACTGCACCGCGCCGACAGCAGGATGAACCCGGTCGCGGGGTCGGTCCCCGCGTGCGCCAGCGCTCCAATCAGCTTGTCGAGCGCATTGTGCCGCCCGACGTCCTCTCGCGCATACAGGATTTTGCCTGTCGGCGTGCAAAAGGCAGCGGCATGCACAGCGCCGGTGGCTTGGCCCAGCGGCTGGTGATCGCGCAGCGCCGCCAATGCCGCGGCAATCGCGGTGCGGTCTGTCGTTATCCGCGCGGTCAGTGGGGGGAGGGGGCGCAAGACCTGCTCGATATTCTCGATCCCGCACAGGCCGCAACTGCTCTCGCTCACCCGCTGGCGCGCGCGCTCCAGCGCCATCGCCTTGCGTTCGGCCGGTACCCAGAGGCGCAGCGCCCAGCCGCCCTCCACTGGATGCGCGTCGATGCGCTCGATCTGATCGGTCGCCTCGACCAGCCCTTCGCTCAGCGCGAACCCCAGCGCATAATCCTCCAGATCGGCAGGGGTCGCCATCATCACCGCATAACCGATTCCGCCAACCTCGATCGACACCGGCGCCTCGATTGGCAAGCTGCGGGCCAGCGCGGCGTCGCCAGGTTCGGCAAGGCCCAATCGTTGGACGGACAGGTCAATCATCGCGTCGTTCATGTCGGCACCCTAGCGCATCGCCGCCCGCTTGTCCCCGCCGGGACGATTGCCATTTCCCACCTGCGGCTTATCAATCACCGCCATGCAAACCGGAATTCTTGCCGTCCTTTGTGGACAGGTGCGCTCGTTCCGCGGCGATGACGAACCCAGCGCAATCGGCAAGCTGCCAGTGACGCATGCGGTCGCGGTCGGGCCGATGGGGCTGGCCGGCGACGAGCAGGCCGATCGCACCGTCCATGGCGGCATCGACAAGGCAGTCCATCATTATCCCGCAGATCACTATGACTGGTGGCGGGGGCAACTGGGGAACCCAGCTCTGCTCGATGCACCCGGCGCCTTCGGGGAGAATATCTCGACCACCGGTTTCGACGAAACCAACGTCTGCCTCGGCGACCGTTTCCGCCTCGGCACTGCGCTCGTCGAAGTCAGCCAGGCGCGCCAGCCGTGCTGGAAACTTGACCATCGTTTCCGAACGAAGGGGGTGATGGCGCAGGTGGTGAAGACGCGGCGGACCGGTTGGTACTATCGCGTCCTTGAAGCCGGGCAGGTACGCGCTGGCGACAGTCTCGAACTCGTCGAGCGTCCCTATCCCGACTGGCCGCTGGCATCGCTGTTCGGATTGCTGGTCGGCGGCGAAGCAAAGGATCGCCCCGCCGACCTCCGCGCGCTGCGCGATGTCCCGGTGCTCGCCGAAACGTGGAAGGTCAGGCGCGCGAAGCTTGCCGAACAATATGGCGCCGATCTTTAGAGATTGATGAGCTTAGGTTACACACGATTCTAACTGAAGGCATTCTGCTCTAAGAGCGTTCGGTCCTGCCGCTGAGCCACGCCGCGAGCTTCGCCACATTGTCCGCGCTGAAATGCAGCCCCAGTTTGCTGCGCCGCCACAATATGTCGTCGGTCGTCTGCGCCCATTCATGATCGACCAGCCACGCCGCCTCGGCCACGCTCAGCCCGTGCGCAATCTCGCCGCCCAGCGCGTCCCAGCCGTCGGCATCGCCCAGCCAGCGGCGCGCGTCGGTGCCATAGGCCTTGACGATACGATCGACCGTCGCGGCGGTGAGGAATGGATGCTCGAGCTTGATCTCGGCCTTGAGCGCCGCCGCCCCGTTGGTCGAAAAATCACCCCCCGGCAGCGCCGATTTGCCGGTCCAGCGCTTCCCCGCCAACGCGGGCACATGATCCACCAACTCATCTACAGCGGCCTCGGAGACATGGCGATAGCTGGTGATCTTGCCGCCATAGATCGTGAGCAGCGGCGCCCCCTCTTCCATGTCGAGGTCGATGCGGTATCCGCGCGTCGCTGCCTCGGGCCGCCCCGACCCGTCCTCGATCAGTGGCCGCACCCCCGAATAAGTCCACACGACATCGGCCGGGGTGATCGGTTCGCGGAAATACAGGCTGGCGCCTTCGCAAAGATAGGCGATTTCGTCCGCGCTTGCCCGCGCCGCGCTGGCGGGGCCGTCATGATCGACATCGGTGGTGCCGATCAGCGTGAAGGCGCGCTCATAAGGAATGGCGAAAAAGATGCGGCCGTCAGGGAGCTGGAAGAAATAGGCATACTCGTGCTGGAACAACCGCCGCACCACGATGTGCGACCCGCGCACCAGCCGCATCTTGTGTTCCGGTTCGGCATCGGCCCGCTTCAGTAGATCGAGCACCGCCGGACCCGCGGCATTGACGATAGCGCGCCCCGTGAAACGATAGCTATGCCCATTGGCGCAGCTTGCCTCGACCACCCACAGCCCGTCCTGGCAGCGCAGCATGTCGGCGCGGGTTCGTGTGCGCACCTTCGCGCCATGCTCGGCGGCATCGCGCGCGTTCAGCGCCACCAGCCGCGCGTCATCGACCCAGCCGTCCGAATATTCAAAGCCATGCGTATATTGCGGCTGCAACACTTCGCCCGCCGCATGGTGGCGCAAGTCGATCGACCGCGTCGCGGGCAGCTTCTTGCGCCCGCCGATATGGTCATAGAGGAACAGCCCCAGCCGCAGCAGCCAGCGCGGGCGCAGCCCCGGCCGGTGCGGCAACACGAAACGCAGCGGCCAGATGATATGCGGCGCGATGCCCCACAAAGTCTCGCGCTCCTTCAGCGCTTCGCGCACCAGGGCGAATTCAAAATGCTCGAGGTAACGCAGCCCGCCATGGATCAGCTTGGTCGATGCCGACGACGTCCCCTGCGCCAGATCGCCCGCTTCGAGCAGCAACACCCGCGCCCCGCGCCCCGCCGCATCGCGCGCCACCCCGGCGCCATTGACGCCGCCGCCGATTACAATGACGTCATAGGGCTGGGCGCTGTCGGGCATATCGACCTCCCTAAGGCAGGTGCGTCGGGGCGGTCAATGCAGGGGGTCATTCACGATGGTGGGCAGCAGCGCGGTCGGTTGCGAAGGTCGTCGCAGGTTTGGGCAAGGGGGAGGGGATCATGCAGCGTTAGTCGAAACGATAGGAAGTGCTTGCGGTTGGCATGGTGGCACTGGTCGCCGCAGTCGTCACCACGCCCGCTGCGGCGCAGCCGACGCTGCCCGACGCCGCGACGCTGGAAGAATATATCGCCTTCCTGTCGCTGCCCAATGATGCCGCCAACCCCGCCGACGCGCTCACCAATGCGCGCTTTGGCCAGGCGATGATGCAGCGGCGCGGCATCGCGTCCGAACTGCTCTACGATCCCGACAGAAAAGCGCCGCCCGCGGTCTTCGGCGAGGTGATGACCGCCGGCGCGACGAAAACGATCGTCTTTCATGCCCATTATGATGGCCAGCCCGTCGACCCCGAACGTTGGGCGCCGGGGCTGTCGCCCTTCCGCCCGGTCGCGATCTCGCGCCCGATCGAACAGGGCGGCACGGTGCTCGGCCCCTAGACGCCGGGCGCCGAGTTTCCACCCGGCTGGCGGCACGCAGCGCGGCCGACGACAAGGCGGGGGTGATGGTCGCGCTCAACCCCTTTCGCGACCCTGCCGGAACCGCCGCGCGGCTGGGCGTGAATGTGAAGTTCTTTTTCGAAGGCGAAGAGGAAAAAGGATCGCCCCATCTTCGCGCGATCCTGCGCGCGCATGGCGAAAAGCTGGCCAGCGAACTGTGGGTCATGGTCGACGGCCCGCGGCATACCGCGGGGTATAGGACGATGGTGCTCGAGGTGCGCGGCGTGGTCGATGTCGGCATCACCGTTTACGGCGCGAACCGGCCGCTGCACGCGGGCAATTACGGCAATTGGGCGCCCAACCCGGCGCTGCGCCTCGCGGCGCTCCTCGGCAGCCTGAAGGACGCCGAGGGCCGCATCCTGATCCCCGACTTCTATGACGATGCGGTCCTCGCGACCGCCGCCGAACTGGCCGAAATCACCAAGGCGCCGTCGATGGACGCGACACGGCAGAGTCTGGGCATTGCGCGGACGCAGGGCGGCGGCAAACTCCACGGCGAACTGGTCTTGTTGCCGGGGATCGAAATCACCGGGCTGAGCGCGGGCACGACCGATACAAAGGCGGCAAACGTCATCCCGACGGAGGCCGAGGTGCGGCTCGACATGCGGCTGGTCAAGGGCGACCGCATCGACCGCCAGCTGGCCCGGCTGGTGCGTTTTGTTGAAGGACAGGGTTATCGCGTCCTCGACCGCGCCCCGACCGAGGAGGAACGGCTGTCGCATCCGCTGGTCGCCAAAATCGTCTCCGGCTTTGGCTATGAAGCGCAGCGCACCGCGCTCGACGAGCCGATGGTGATGCGCGTCAAGCATCTGCTCGAAAGCGTCTCCCCCGACCGGCTGGTCGTCGTGCCGTCGACCGGGGGCAGTTTGCCGCTGTCGCTGTTTGCGAGTGAACTCGGCGCGCCGATGGTGACAATCCCCGTCGTCAACGCCGACAACAACCTGCATGGCGAGAATGAGAATGTCGACCCGGCGTTCCTGGCCGAAGGTATAACCAACATCCGCGCGATCATGGAGGATGATTTTTCGGATCGGTGGGTCGCGGACCCCCGCCTTCGTCTATTATGGTCAGCCTACGTATGCGCGTTGCAATCGCGCCGCGGCTCCGCCATTTTCCCTGATGGATATCCGAGGGGATTGGCGTGAGCGTGAAAGTCGAGACATTGGTGCTGTTCGGCGCGACGGGCGACCTCGCGCAGCGCATGCTCTTTCCCTCGCTCTACAATCTGCATCTCGACGGACTGCTCGCCGACGCGCTCACGATCATCGGATCGGGTCGCTCGAAGATGGACCGCGCCGCCTTTCACGCGCAGGTGCGTGCGGCGCTGACCGAACATCTGCCCGCCGACCGTATCGAAGATGCCGGTGTCGCGGCCTTTCTGGACCGCATTGACTATTGCGCGATCGATGCGGGGGCGGGGACGGGCTACGACGTATTGGCGACACTGCTCGGCGACCGGATGCAGTGCCCGATCGGTGTCTATCTATCGACTCCGCCGTCGATGTTCGGACCGATCGCGCAGGGGCTGAAAGCTGCGGGCATCGCCTGCGCCGAATGCCGGATCGCGATGGAAAAGCCGATCGGCCACGATCTTGCCTCGTCACGCGAAGTGAACGCGCAGGTCGGCGATGCCTATGCCGAGGACCATGTGTTCCGCATCGACCATTATCTTGGCAAGGAAACCGTCCAAAACCTGCTCGCGCTGCGCTTTGCCAATATGTTGTTCGAACCGCTGTGGAACGCGCAGGCAATCGACCATGTCCAGATCACCGTCGCCGAAACAGTCGGGCTGGAGGGCCGCGTGTCCTATTATGACGGGGTCGGCGCGCTGAAAGACATGGTGCAGAACCATATGCTCCAGCTGCTCGCGATCATCGCGATGGAGCCGCCGTCGAGCGTCTCGTCGACCGCGGTGCGCGACGAAAAGGTCAAGCTGCTCCGCTCCTTGCGCAAGCTGACCGCCGAAGATGTGAAGGCGCACAGCGTCAAGGGCCAGTACAGCAGCGGCGCGGTCAATGGCGGCGCGGTCGCGGGCTATGCTGACGAGCTCGGCCAGCCATCGAATACCGAAACCTTTGTCGCGATCAAAGCCTTCATCGACAATTGGCGCTGGAAGGGCGTGCCCTTTTACCTACGTACGGGCAAACGCATGCCCGAACGCAAGTCGGAGGTGCTGATCCAGTTCAAGCCCGTGCCGCACAATATCTTCGCGCGCGTCGGCGCGGGCAAGCTCGACGCCAATATGATGATTATCAACCTGCAGCCCGAGGAGAATATCCGGGTCAAGGTGATGGCCAAACAGCCCGGGCTCGACCGCAACGGCGTGAAGCTGAAAGAAGTGACGATGGACGTCTCGCTCTCGCACAGCTTCGCCGGCGAGCGTCGCCGCATCGCATACGAACGCCTGCTGCTCGATTTCATCGAGGGCGACCAGACGTTATTCGTGCGCCGCGATGAAGTGGAAGCGCAGTGGCAATGGATCGATTCGATCCGCGACGCCTGGGCCGCGGTCGACATGGCGCCGCAGACCTACACGGCGGGCAGCTGGGGTCCGTCGAGCGCGATCGCACTGATCGAACGCGATGGGGCAAGCTGGCATGATTGAGCAGACAAACCCCCTCTCCCCTTGCGGGAAAGGGTTGCGCAGACCTGGCATCTTGCTGCCCAGTCGAAGCTGGGTGAGGGGTTGCGGTCCGCAGGACCGCACGAGCCTCTGGCTCGCAACCCCTCATCCGACTCCGCCTAAGCGCTTCGCGCCAAGGCTTCGTATCCTTCTCCCGCAAGGGGAGAAGGGATTAGGTTTGATCGCATGACCATCCTGCACCCAACCATCGCCGCGGTCACCGATCGCATCGTCACCCGCAGCGCCCAGCGCCGCGCCGCCTATCTCGACCTCATAGAGCGCCAGCGCGAAGCCGGCACCAACCGCGGCAACCTCTCTTGCGGCAACCTCGCGCACGGCTTTGCCGCCGCGGGTGACGACAAACCCGCGATCCGCACCGGCGGCGCGATGAATATCGGCATCGTCACCAGCTACAACGACATGCTCTCGGCGCATCAGCCCTATGGCCGCTACCCCGAACAGATCAAACTCTTCGCCCGCGAAGTCGGTGCCACCGCGCAGGTCGCGGGCGGGGTTCCCGCGATGTGCGACGGCGTGACCCAGGGGCAGGCGGGCATGGACCTGTCGCTGTTCAGCCGCGACAATATCGCGCAGGGCACCGCGATCGCGCTCAGCCATGCGATGTTCGAGAGCGTCTTGCTGCTCGGCATCTGCGACAAGATCGTCCCCGGCCTGCTGATCGGCGCGTTGCGCTTCGGCCATCTGCCGCAAATCCTGATCCCCGCCGGGCCGATGCCCTCAGGCCTCGCCAACAAGGAAAAGCAGCGCGTCCGCCAGCTTTATGCCGAGGGCAAGGCGACGCGCGACGAACTGCTCGACGCCGAAGCGGCCTCCTATCATGGCGCGGGTACCTGCACCTTCTATGGCACCGCGAATTCGAACCAGATGATGATGGAACTGATGGGGCTGCACATCCCCGGCAGCGCGTTCACCAACCCCGGCACCAAGTTGCGCCAGGAACTGACCCGCGCCGCGACGCACCGGGTAGCCGAAATCGGCTGGGACGGCGACGATTACCGCCCGCTGGCGCGCTGCGTCGATGAAAAAGCAATCGTTAACGCCGCGATCGGCCTGCTCGCGACCGGCGGCTCGACCAACCACGCGATCCATCTCCCCGCCATCGCCCGCGCCGCGGGGATCATCATCGACTGGCAGGACTTCGACGAGCTGAGCCACGCCGTGCCGCTGCTCGCGCGCGTCTATCCGAACGGCGCGGGCGACGTGAATAATTTCCACGCCGCGGGCGGCATCGGCTATGTCGTGCGTGAATTGCTGGCGGCCGGACTGCTGCACGGCGATGTGCTCACCGTCGGCGGCACGATGGCCGATTATGCGAGCGAGCCGGTGCTCGTCGAGGACGCGCTCCAATGGCAGGCCGCCCCCCCGACAAGCCGCGACGACACAATGCTGCGCCCCGTTGCTGCGCCCTTCTCGCACGACGGCGGCATGCGCCTGCTCGCGGGCAATTTGGGCCGCGCGATCATCAAGACCAGCGCGGTCGCCGAAGATCGCTGGACGATTGAGGCGCCGTGCCGCATTTTCGACAATCAGGACGCGGTGCTCGCGGCGTTCAAGGCAGGCGAACTCGAACAGGACATCATCGTCGTCGTCCGCTTCCAGGGTCCGCGCGCCAACGGCATGCCCGAACTGCACAAGCTCACCCCTGCACTCGGCGTGCTGCAGGACCGCGGTTTCCGCGTCGCGCTGCTCACCGACGGCCGCATGTCGGGCGCCAGCGGCAAGGTGCCCGCAGCGATCCACCTGTCACCCGAAGCCTTACCTGGCGCCGATGGCGTCAGCGGTCCGCTGGCCCTCCTCAACGACGGCGACATGGTCCGCGTCTGTGCGAAGCAAGGCGAGGTGCTCGCGCTCGTCGATCCCGCGGTTTGGGCCGCGCGCTCGCCCGCCGTCGCCCCGCCGCCTGCGCTCGGCGTAGGCCGTGAGCTATTCGCCTTGTTCCGCCACCACGCCGACGAAGCCGAGAAGGGCGGGTCGGCCGTTCTTGCTGCCATGGAGTCCGTCATTTGAGCCAGTCCATCGACCAGATCATGCGCCTCGCCCCCGTCATCCCGGTAATCGTCATCGACCGGGTCGAGGATGCGGTGCCAATGGCCGAGGCGCTCGTTGCGGGCGGGCTGACCGTGCTCGAAGTCACGCTGCGCACCCCCGCGGCGCTCGACGCGATCACCGCGATGAAGTCGGTTAAGGGCGCGGTCGTCGGCGCAGGGACCGTGCTCGACCCCGCGATGCTGGCCGGCGCGATCCATGCGGGCGCCGAGTTCATCGTCTCGCCCGGCCTGACCGAAAATCTCGGCAATGCGGCGGTCGCGAGCGGCATTCCCTTTCTGCCCGGCACCGCCAACGCCGGCGACATCATGCGCGGCATGGACCTCGGCCTCGATCGCTTCAAGTTTTTCCCCGCGGCGACCAGTGGCGGCATCCCGGCGCTGAAGGCGCTCGCCGGTCCCTTCGGGCAGGCGCGTTTCTGCCCCACCGGCGGCATCAGCCTCGCAACCGCACCCGACTGGCTCGCGCTCGAAGCGGTGCTGTGCGTCGGCGGCAGCTGGGTCGTCCCGTCAGGGCCGCTCGACCCGACGCGGATCGAGACGCTGGCAAGGGAAGCGGCCGCACTTTCGCGCCATTGATTAACCCCATTTTACCTGTCATCGTGCAGGGATAAGGCGGCAAACAAGCCGTTGGTGGGGAGATGCGCGTGCCAAGGCCGCAGCCACATTTGGAAGAAGTCCTCGCGTCCGAACCCGGATCGCATATCGCCGCGCTGTTCGATTTCGACGGCACCATCATCTCGGGCTACTCCGCCACCGCAATGCTGCGCGAGAAATTCCAGCGCCGCGAAATGTCGATGGAAGAAATTGCCGAGACCGCCCAGGTAATCGCGCAGCACAGCCTCGGCACCATCGGCTTTTCAGGGCTGATGTCGGGCGCCGCCAAATTCATGAAGGGCGTCGACGAGCAAAGCTTCATCGAATTCGGCGAAGAGCTCTACAAAAAGCATATCGCGCGCAAGATTTATCCCGAAACCCGCGCGATCATCGAGGCGCATCAGGCGAAGGGCCACCGCGTCGCGATCGTCTCGTCGGCGACGATCTATCAGATCGAACCGACAGCGCGCGACCTAGGCATCACCGACATCAAATGCTCGGCCTATGAGATCGAGGATGGCGTTTTTACCGGCGACATCATTCGCCCGCTCTGCTTCGGTGAGGGCAAGGTGCTCGCCGCCGAGGAACTGGCCGCCGAATATGGCCTCGACCTCGACCAGAGCTTTTTCTACTCGGACAGCGACGACGATATTGAACTGCTCGAGCGCGTCGGCAAACCGCGCCCGCTCAACCCGAATTTAAAACTCAAAGCGATCGCCGAGGAAAATGGCTGGCCGGTCCAACGCTTTGGCAGCCGCGGCACCCCGAGCTGGGTCGATTACACCCGCACCATCTACGCCACCGGCTCGCTCGTCGGCGCCTTTGCCGCGGGCCTGCCGATCTGGGCGCTCACCCGCTCGCAGCGCGAGGCGGCGAATTTTTCGATCGGGCTGTTCGGCGATTTCGCGACCGCGATCACCGGGGTCGAATTGGAGGTCGAGGACGAGAAGCATCTCTGGTCCTCGCGCCCCTGCGTCTTCATCTTCAACCACCAGAGCAAGGCCGATGTGATGATCCTCGCCAAGCTCATCCGCCGCGACATGGGCGGGGTGGGCAAGAAAGAGATCAAGAATATTCCCATCCTCGGCAAGCTGATGGAATGGGGCGGCACCGTCTTCGTCGACCGCGCTGACGGCAAGAGCGCGATCAAGGCGATGGAGCCGCTTGTCGATGCGATCAAGGTCGAGGGCAAGTCGATCTGCATCTCGCCCGAAGGCACGCGTAGCCTGACCCCGAAGCTCGAGCCGTTCAAAAAGGGCGCCTTCCATCTGGCGATGCAGGCGGGGGTGCCGATCGTCCCGATCGTGATCCATAATGCGACCGATGTCGCGCCGAAGAACGAGTTCGTGATGCGCCCCGCAACGGTGCGTGTCACTGTTCTGCCGCCGGTCGATACGTCGAAGTGGACCCCGCGAACGATCAACAGCCATGTCCGCGACGTCCGCAACATGTTCCTGCGTACCCTCGGCCAGCCCGAGGAAAGCGTCGCGGAGTCGGTGGCGAAGGAACCCGCGCCGGAGGCTGCTTCTCCCGAGGTTAACGCCGAAAAGGTTACGCCCAGGAAGTCGGCTGCGAAGAAGCCCGCAGCGAAGAACAAGGTGCCTGCGACAAAGACGGTCACCAAGAAGGCCTCCCCGCGAAAGGGAAGGGCGGCCTAGCGCATGTCCGACATCGTCATTGCGAGCTTGGCGAAGCAATCCAGGGCGAGTTACCCCACGCTGGATTGCCGCGTCGCTACGCTCCTCGCAATGACGGAGGGATTGTAGCGACATGGCCGACGGCACGCCCCGCACCCCCATCATAACGGAGGACGCGGCCGACCGGCTCTATATCATCGACGCGCGCAACGGGGTCGAACGCCAGCTCTTGCTCGATTGGGTCCACGCCACCGCTGGCGACAACGATCCCCAATGGGCCAGCCTCGCGATCGAGGATGACGACCACGCCCTGCCGCTCGGATCCCTCCGCGCGCGGCTCGACGGGCAACCGTCGCGGCAGGTGGTGCCGCTGCGCGTCGCGTGGCGCATCCCGGGGTTCGAGCGCGACCGCGCACTCAAATTCCGCCACATATTGTTCGGCGACCCGCGCCATCCCGGCTCGCTGCGCGCTCGACTGATCCTGCTCCGCGACCGCCGCCGCGCGCAGATACTGGTCGGCGAGGCGGCGACGCTCGCCGCCTTGCGCGACCGGTTCGCGGCGCAAACCGGCGGCGGCGATGCGGCTGGCCCCGATGGTGCCGAGTTCGCCGGCTTCGTCGCGCGGCAGGCCGGGCTCGCGCTCGATGTCGCCGAACGCGGCATCCGCGGGACCCGCTACAAGGTGCCGCGCTTTGTCGCCGATGGCCTGCGCACCAGCCCTAAATTCCGTGCAGCGCTCGCCGAATTGTCCGAGGCAACCGGCCGCCCGGTCGCCGAACTGTTTCGCGAAGCCCGCCCGCTAATGAAAGAGGTCATTGCGCGGCCCAGCGCATTGTTCCTCGACCTCCGCGCCCGCCTCGACCGCATGATGTTCGGCGGCTACGCGCCCGAGATGGAGGTCGACGCCGCCGAACTCGCCCGGCTGCGTGCCATCCTGCGTGAACATCCGACCGCGATCCTCTTCACCCACAAAACCTATATTGACGGCGCCACCCCCAGCCGCCTTACCTATGAGAACGACATGCCGATGCTGCACAGCTTCGGCGGCGCCAATCTGGACTTCGCGGTGATGGGCGAATTTTTCCGCCGCTCGGGGATGATCTTCATCCGCCGCAGCTTTCAGGATCAGCCCGTCTATAAACTCGTGCTGCGCCATTATATCGCCTGGCTGCTCGCCAAGCGCTTCCCGCTGAGCTGGGCGTTCGAGGGCACCCGATCGCGCCTCGGCAAGCTGATGCCGCCCAAATATGGCCTGATGAAATATGTCCTCGACGCCGCCCACGCGACGGGCACGCGCGGTGTCCATTTCGTCCCCTTCGTTACCAGTTTCGACCTGATCCGCGACGTCGAGGAATATGCCGCCGAACAGACCGGGCGCAGCAAGAAGCCCGAAAGTCTGGCGTGGTTCATCGGCTATATGAAGAGCCTGAAAGAACCCTCGGGGCGCATTCGGCTCGACATCGGCAACCCGGTGGTGATCGACACCGCGCCGGGCGCCGACGACAAACGCGCGCTTGAAAAGATCGCCTTTGCCGTCGCGGTCGAGGCGAACCGCGTCACCCCGCTCACCGTCACCTCGGTAATGTGCCTGATCCTGCTCGGCATGGCGCCGCGCGGCGCGACCTCGGCCGAACTGCTCGGGGCGATCGGCGCGGTGACCGATTGGGCGCGGGCGCGCGGCATCCGGATCAGCAGCGAACTGGGTAGCGGTGACGACGCGGCGCTTTCGGCCACCGTCGACACGCTCGTCACCAGCGGACTGCTCACCCGTTACGAAGCGGGCAGCGAAAATATCTATTCGATCGACCCCACCAAACATCCGATGGCGAGCTATTATCGCAACATCATCGCGCATCATTTCCTCGACCGCGCGATGATCGAACTGGCGCTGTTCGAACTACGCGACGCCGACAGCGGCGATGCGACCGCGGCGTTCTGGGACAAGATCGATCGCCTCCGCGACCTGTTCAAATTCGAATTCTTCTATCCGCCGCGCGACGAGCATATGGCCGCATTGCGCGCCGAGCTCGACCGCATCGATCCGGTGTGGGACCGCCGCCTCGCCAGCGGCGACCGCGGCATCGCGCAGCTGCTGCGCCGCTGCCAGCCCGTCGTCGGCCACGCGATCCTGCTGCCCTTTGCCGAGGCCTATTCGGTCGTCGCCGACTTGCTCGCGCGCGGAAAGCCGGGTGACGCGGTCGATGAAAAGGCCTTGTACGACGCCGCGCTGACCGAGGGCAAACAGGCCTATCTGCTCCGCCGGATCAGCAGCGAGGCCGCGATCGGCAAATTGCTGTTCGCCAACGGCCTGTCGCTGATGCGCCACATGGGATTGGCCGAGGAAGCGACTCCGGACCTCCTTACCGCGCGCCGCGCGCTGCTGGCGGAACTGCGCGGGCTGGCGAACGTGATGGAAACGATGCGGCTGTCGACTGTCGCGCTGGCGGATCGGTTGCCGGGGGTGGGAGAGCAGCAATGACTTGCTCTCTTCCGTCATTGCGAGGAGCCGAAGGCGACGCGGCAACCCAGAGTCGCGTAAACCGGCCTGGATTGCTTCCCTTCGCTCGCAATGACGATGTCTGTAAAGGAACCTAACATGCTCAAACAGCTCAGCGCGCAGGACGCCCAGTTCCTCTACACCCAGACCGCGAACAACCTGACCCATATCATGGGGGTCTATATCTACGATCCCTCGACCGCGCCCGGCGGCTTCGTGCGCTTCAAGGACATCATCCGCCACGTCGAAAGCCGCGTCCACACTTCGCCCTTGTTCAAGCGCCGCCTCCACCGCCTGCCGTTCGACATGGATCATCCCTATTGGGTCGAGGACGAGCATTTCGATGTCGAGGCGCATATGAGCCATGCGCGCCTGCCTGAACCCGGCGACTGGCGGCAATTCTGCATCGCGGTGGCGCGCTATTTCTCCAAACCGATGGATATGAACCGTCCGTTGTGGGACATTTATATCATCGAGGGGCTCGACCGCATCCCGGGCATTCCGAAGGGCAGTTTCGCGATGCTCCACCGCGTCCACCACGCCGCGGTCGATGGCGCGTCGGGCGCGCACGCCTTCATCGCGATGAGCGATATCGATGCCAAGGGCACCCCTGCGATCGCCGAACCGCCGCCGGTCGAGGATCTGGGCGATCCGCCGTCGAGCGCCGAAACGCTGTCGCGCGCCTGGTCGGCGTCGCTGCAATCGCCGGTCAAGTTCATGAACGCGCTGATGAAAATGTCGCCGGCGATCATCTCGTCGGCGCGCAAGGCGATGGCCGAGGGCGGGATGACCGCGGGGGTACCCGAGACACGCTTCAACGTCCCGGTCGGCCCGCACAAGATGTTCGACGGCACCTCGGTTGCGCTGTCCGACGTTGCCTTGGTTCGCAAGAAGGTGCCGGGCGCGACGGTCAACGACGTCGTGCTGACGACGGTCGGCGGTGCGCTGCGCAAATATCTGGCGAAGCACAAGGAATTGCCCAAAGACAGCCTGGTCGCGGTCGCCCCGATCAATCTGCGCGGCAAGGACAAGGGAGCGGGCAAGGCCTCGACGCCCGGCAATCAGGTCTCGGCTATGAGCGTCCCCGTCCGCAGCGACATCGACGACCCGCTTGCGCGCCTCGCCGCGATCCGCGACTATACGGTCGAGGCGAAGGAAGCCAAAGCAGGCGTCAGCGCGCGGATCATGACCGACCTGTCGCAGCATATTCCGGGCGCGACGATGGCCGCGGTGGCGCGGCTCGTCACCAGCGAACGCTTTGCAGTGCGCGGCACCAACCTGTTCATCTCGAACGTCCCCGGCGCGCAGGTGCCGTTGTACCTTGCGGGCGCACAGCTCGTCATGCAGCACGGCATGGCGCCGCTCGCGAACAATATGGGGCTGTTCGTTGCCACCCCCAGCTACAACGGCCGCATCGCCTTTTCGATCATCTGCGAGCGCGCAATCATGCCCGACATCGCCTTTTTCCGCGAATGTATCGAGGAAAGTTTCGCCGATTTGATGGCGGCGGTGCCGAAAGCCGAAAAGCCCAAAGCCGCTACGGCAACGCCGAAACCGGCGGCCAAAGCAACGTCAAAACCGAAGGTGAAAGCAAAAGCCGTCCCGAAACCTGCCGCCAAACCGCGGGCGAAACCGGTTGCCAAAGGCAACGCAACCCGCAAGACTCCGAAAAAATAACCATGTCTCGCAGGAATATTGAATGCTTTTCACCCCGACGCTTAGCGCCGACCGCGATCTCGTGACCGCGCCCGACTACATCGCCTGGGCCCAGGCCGCGCGCGAGCATGACAAGAAATCGGGGCTGCAAACGTGGCGCGACGCCGACGAAAGCAAGCATTTCGATTACAAGGCGATCCGCGCCCGGCTTGAACGGCTGCGCAAGTTGTCGGCGGCGGGTGACGTCAAGGGGCTGCTCTTCGTCCTCAACGAAGGCATCCACGGCAATATCGACGGCATGGGCCACGAACGCCTCTATCAAAAGGCGCGCTTCGGCACGAAGGCGTTGATCGAGGATTATGTCGCCGAGGTTGTCGCCTCGCTCGACAAGATCGCCGCCGCGCGCAGCATTCCCCGCGAAGAAAAACGCGACTTCTTCCGCCGCGCCCAGCATTGCTACGGCCGTTCGGCGCTGCTGCTCTCGGGATCGGGCAGCTTCCTCTTCTTCCACATCGGCGTGGTCAAGGCGCTCTGGTCCGAAGGCGTGTTGCCCGCGATCATGTCGGGCGCCAGCGGCGGATCGATCGTCGCCGCGGTCGTCTGCACCCGCAAGGACAGCGAGATCGGCGCGCTGCTCGAAAGCGAGCGCCTCGCCAATCCCGCGCGCGACCCCAAACGGAAGCGCCTCGCATCCGACGAAGTGCGCGACCGCCTCGCCGATCTGATCCCCGACCTGACATTTCAGGAAGCGTTCGAGATCAGCGGCCGCCACCTCAACGTTTCGGTCGCCCCCGCCGAAAAGCATCAGAACGGCCGCCTGCTCAACGCGATCACCGCGCCGAATGTGCTGATCCGCGAAGCCGTGCTTGCATCGTGCGCGGTGCCCGGCGTCTTCCCGCCGGTGATGCTGATGGCGCGCGACGATTCGGGCAACCGCATCCCGTACCAGCCCGATCGGCGCTGGGTCGACGGATCGGTGACGCACGACATCCCCACCAAGCGGCTCGAACGCCTGTACGGGGTCAACCACCACATCGTCAGCCAAGCGAACCCGATCGCGCTGCCCTTCGCGACCGACACGCGCAAGCAGATGGCGCCGATCGAGGCGATCCAGCATGCGTCGATGGCGACCTTCAAGGCGTGGCTTAACGCCAATATGATCATCTTCCAGAAACCACTTGAATGGGTGCCGCCCTTGAACAGCCTCGCCAATATGGCGCGCTCGGTGATCAACCAGGAATATACCGGCGACATCAACATCATCCGCCCGCCAAAATTCTGGTCGCCCGCAAAGATCCTGAGCGATCTCGGGCAGGAGGATATCGACGAGCTGATCGATACCGGCGAGCGCACCGCCTGGCCCAAGGTCGAAATGGTCCGCACCCAGACCGCGATCAGCCGCGCACTCGAAGGCATATTGGCCAGGATCGACCGCGCCGGCGACGACGGCCCCGGCCACCGCAGCACCGCGGCGCTGAAGAAGGCGGTTCGCTAATATGGCGGTGGGTACGATCCAGTTGCCCGCCGAATCCGCGGGCGCCGGGGCACGACTTCACATCACCCATTGGCTGCCCGAAGGCCTGCCCAAGGCCGTGGTGCTGCTCGCGCACGGCTATGCCGAACATGCGGGGCGCTACGGCCATGTCGCCAAGCGGCTAATCGACGCCGGTTACGCGGTTTATGCGATCGACCATTGGGGGCATGGGCTGTCAGACGGCGAGGGCGGGTTCGTGCCGCGCTTTTCGGCCTTTGCTGACGGCATGGCCGAACTGCTGACTCTGGTAGAGGTCAACCATGGCACCACCCCGCGCCTGCTCCTCGGCCACAGCATGGGCGGATTGATTTCGACTTTGTTCCTGGTCGAGCGCCAGCAGGCGTTCGCCGCCGCCGCGCTCTCCGGCCCCGCGATCGTCCCCGCCGCGCCGCCGTCGCGCTTCACCGTCTGGATCAGCCGCTTCCTGTCGCGCTTCTTCCCGCGCCTCGGCGTGCTGTCGCTCGACGCCAATGGCGTCAGCCGCGATCCCGCGGTGGTCGCGGCCTATCTCGCCGACCCGCTCGTTTACACCGGCAAGATCGGCGCGCGGCTGGGCAAAGAGTTCATGGACGCCATGGCCGCGGCGCAGGCGGGCGCCCCCCGCATCACGCTACCGATCCTGTTCCAGCATGGTTCGGATGACCGCCTCGCGTCGGTGGCGGGTTCGCAATATCTGTTCGACCATATCGCCTCAGCCGACAAGACGCTCAAAATCTACCCCGGCCTGTTCCACGAAATTTACAACGAGCCGGAACGCGATGCGGTGCTGGACGATTTGATCGGCTGGTTCGACGCACACGTGTCGAAAGCAGAATAACCCCGCCCCTGAAGGGGAGGGGCCAAAGGACCGCACTATGAAAATCCTCCTCATCCTCCTCTTCGCTCCGCTCATCGCGCTGGCGCTGATGTATTTCATCTTCCCTGGCCGCCTCGTCGCGCTCGGTCGCGCGTTGCTGCGCCAGCGCGGGCGGATGGTGCAGAAAAGCGTCACCGTCGATGGCCGCAACTGGCCGTATCTGGAGGGCGGCGACCCCGCGAAACCCTTGCTGCTGCTCGTTCATGGCTTTGCCGGCGACAAGGATAATTGGTCGATGATCGCGCCGTACCTGACGCGCGACTATCATGTCATCGCCCCCGACCTGCCGGGCTTCGGGGAGAATGAGCGCAACCCCGACCTCGCCTATGACCTTGGCGCGCAGACCGCGCGGCTCAAGCAATTCGCCGATACCCTCGGTCTCGACCGCCCGCATGTCGGTGGCAACAGTATGGGCGGCTGGATCGCACTGCGTTACGCGATCGACTATCCGGGCGCGCTCGCCAGCCTGATCCTGCTCAACAACGCCGGGGTCAACAGCGCCAACGAAAGCGATCTGCAGAAACAGGCGGCGAACGAGGATTATAACCCGCTCGTCCTTGCGGGGCTGGAGGACGCCGACCGGCTGGTCGGCATGGTCGTCCACAAACCGCCCTATATCCCGGCGCGCCTCAAACCCGCGCTCTACGCCGACGCGCTCAAATATCGCGACCAGCTCGACGGCATTTTCTGGGTCATCGCGAACGAAGGCCGCGACCATCCGCTCAACGACCGGCTGGGCGAGGTCAAGGCGCCGACGCTGATCATCTGGGGACGCCACGACCGCCTGCTTGACGTCAGCTGTGTGCCAGTGCTCGAAGCGGGCATCGCGGGCAGCCAGAGCCATATTTTCGAACATGTCGGCCATGTCCCGATGATCGAGGATCCCAAGGCGACCGCTGCGGTGATGAAGGCTTTTATTGCCAAACACTAATCCTATCTGTGGCGAAGCCATGGGGGGAGCGCTTGGGAACCAAATGGTGGAGGGGCCGCGACCTCGCGCCAAAACAACTCCGTCAGCGCGTCGCGCAGCCACCTACCCAACGCTGCGCGACAGGGAGGATGAGCACCTTGCCAACCCGCCATTCCCCCGCCACTCTGCCCTATAAACAGGGGAGAGAGATATGCGCCTGAAGGTCGGCCTGCTCGGTGGGGGCAGCTGGGGGACGACGGTCGCGGCGGTGGTGTCGCGCAATGCGCCGATCACCCTGTGGGCGCGCGATGCCGAGACGGTCGAGGGCATCAACCGCGACAACGAGAACCGCAAATATCTGCCCGGCATCAAGCTGCCGACGACGCTGCGCGCGACCGGCGACATGGCCGAAGTCGTTGCCGGTGCCGACGTCCTGATCATGGGCGTCCCCTCGCACAGCTTTCGCAGCGTGCTCGAAGAGGCACGCGAGCACCTCCGCCCCTGGGTACCCGTCATCAGCCTGACCAAAGGCCTCGAACTTTCCTCGGGCAAACGCATGACCGAACTGATCGAGGAGGTGCTCCCCGGCCACCCCGTCGGCGTCCTCACCGGCCCCAATCTGGCGCGCGAAATCATGACCGGGCAGGCGGCGGCCAGCGTGCTGTCGATGGAGGACGAGATCGTCGTCCGCGCGCTCCAGCCGGTGTTCCATTCGGGGCTGTTCCGCGTCTACACCAACACCGACCTGCTCGGCTGCGAGCTCGGCGGGGTGCTCAAGAATATCATCGCGATCGCGGTCGGCATGGGCGACGGGCTGGGGGCAGGGGACAACACCCGCTCGGCGCTGATGACGCGCGGCCTCGCCGAAATCACCCGGCTCGGCGTCGCGATGGGCGGCCGCCCCGAAACCTTTTCGGGCCTCACCGGCATGGGCGACCTGATCGCGACCTGCACCAGCCCCTTGAGCCGCAATCGCCACGTCGGGGTCGAGCTCGGCAAGGGCCGACCAATCGACGAGATCATCGCGGGCATGAACATGGTCGCCGAGGGGGTGAAGAGCGCGCCGACCGTCATCGCGCTCGCCGAACGCTATGATCTCGCCATGCCGATCGCGCGCGACGTCTTCGACGTGACGCAGGGCAAACGCAGCGCGCAGGACGTGTTTCGCGGCCTGCTCCGCTCGGCGGTCGGCGACGAAGCGCATCCGGGCTGATCAATCCTCCCTGTCGCGCGACGACAGGGAGGATCAGGTTGCCAGCCACCGCGCGCAATCGTCCTGGACCCGCGCATCGCGATCCCGCATCCCCCGCTCCAGCACCGCGGCCCGGCCCGCGCCATCCCTCACCCCGCCAGCGAGGCAATGGCGCCCGCGCGGACGCTGGGAACGGCGTGCGTATGCGCGACATGGTCGGCGATGTCGTGCGCCTCGGCGCTCAGGTGGACGGCGCGGCGGAGGTGCATTTCGCTGCTGGTCAGCGCCGGGCGGCGGGCGATGGTGGGGGCTTTGCCCGCGCGCTCGCCCGCTTCCCGGCCCAGGGCGACGACTATATTGTCGCGTCAGGGGAGATGCTCGCCCTCGACCAGGATGTTCAGGCTGACCGACAGGCTTTCGGGGCCTGTCGCCGGGGATCGAGGCTAGGCGGCGGGGCGCGGCGTGCCGGTTAACTTACCGTAATGTCGCTGGTCGAACGCGGCTTGCCCCGGCGCCGGCGCGGCATAGGATGGCGGGGATCGAACCGGGAGATTTTTATGCGCCGCACGCTTACCACCGCTCTGGCGACCGCTCTCGCCCTGCTGTTGTCCGCGCCCGCCGCCGCCGAAACGCTGCTGATCGGCAACAAGGGCGAGGATACGTTGAGTTTGGTCGCGCTGGCGTCGGGCGAGGAGTTGGCGCGATTGCCGACGGGCAAGATGCCGCACGAGATCGCGGTGTCGCCCGACGGCCAGCAGGCGGCTGTGGTCGCTTATGGCGGGACGACGATAGACGTGTTTGATGTCGCGGCGCGGGCGAAGGTCAAGACGATCGACCTTAGCCCGAACCAGCGGCCGCACGGGCTGTTGTGGCTGGCCGACGGGCGGATGATCGCAACGACCGAGGGCAGCCAGTCGGTCGCGGTGGTCGCCCCCGATGGCAAGGTGACGTCGATCGCGACGGGGCAGCAGGGATCGCACATGGTCGTCGTCGCACCCGACAACCGCACCGCCTATGTCGCCAATATCGGGTCGGGGACGGTGAGCGTGCTGGACCTCAACGCGGGGACGAAGCTGCGCGATCTGGCGGTCGGCGGGCGGCCCGAAGGGCTGGCGCTAGCGAAGGGCGGCCGCGAGCTTTGGGTCGGCGACCTGGCGGCGGCGCGGGTATCGGTGTGGGATGTGGCGACCGGCGGTAGGGTGGCCGAGCAGCCGGTCGATCCGGTCGCGATCCGCGTGCTGGCGAGCCCCGACGGCAGACTGATCGCGACGAGCAATATCGGTGCGGGAACGATCAGCCTGTTCGACGCCGAAACCCGCGCGCCGGTGCGGACGATCCAGGTGTCGGAGGGCGACGCGGCGCGGCAGGTGACCTTGCTGTTCAGCCCCGATTCGAAGCGGCTCTATGCGGCGGAGACAGGGGTGGACAAGGTCGCGGAGATCGAGGTTGCGAGCGGCACGGTGCTGCGCCGGATCGCTGCTGGGAAGCAGGGGGATGGTTTGGCGATTGCGCCTTAGGGGGCGAGAGTGCGGGGGTGGTGAGCCGACGAAGCCGAGCCTCCCTGTCGCGGAGCGAAGGGGAGGAGGCCGCTCGCGAAGCGAGGAGTGGATGGGCAGAAACTTAGGCGCCAAAGCCCGTCCGTCAGCGCTTCGCGCTGCCACTACGCTATAGGGAGGAGTAACATCCATTTCCGGTCGCTAGCAGTCGTCCGGCATTTTCAGCCACAGCGACAAACCTGCCGGAGCCTCCTGCGGCGTCGCATCCGCGACATGCCGCACGGCATCGGCGCGAGCGCGGGCGATGATCGCGGGCGCAACGTCGGCGGGGTGGAATATATGGTCGGCCTCGCCCAGCAGGCGCGCGGCGCGGAGGGTTAGGTCGTCGGGGTCGGGGCTGGTCAGGCGGATTGTTTCGAGGCGCGACGGTTGGGGGGGGCCATAGCGCGCCCCCCCCCCC
>NZ_JAIBES010000114.1 GCF_019459305.1 Sphingopyxis sp.
CTTCTGGCGGCGCCACGCCGCGCAGGCGGCGCACGATATGCCCGGCGCGGAGCGCTTCTTTCGCGGTGTCGTCGAGCGCCTCGCGGATCATCGGCAGGTCTTCGGGCTCGGGTTTTGCCAGCATGTCGCGGATCGCCTCGACATAATTGGCGACCGCGGTGAGCGGCTGATTAATTTCGTGCGCGAGGGTCGAGGCCATCGTTCCCATCGCGCTGACCCGCGAGACATGGATGAGTTCGGATTGCAGCGATTCGAGGCGTTCTTCGGTCTTCTGACGCTCGGTGAGATCGCGGATGAAGCCCGTGAAAAGCGGATGAGCCTCGCCGGTCGCTTCGCCGATCGACAGCTCCATGGGAAAAGTGGATCCGTCCTTGCGCTGCGCAAACACCACCCGCCCGATCCCGATGATGCGCTTTTCGCCGGTTTCAAGATAGCGCCGGATATAGTTATCGTGCCGCTCGCGGTCGGGCGACGGCATCAAGATGCTCACATTCGCGCCGCGCAATTCTGCTTCGGTGTAGCCGAACAATCGCTCGGCAGCGGCGCTGAATGACAAGATCATGCCCTGGTCATCGATTACGATCATGGCGTCGGGAACCGTCGACAGGATCGATCGCAGATGACTCTCCTGAGATCGCAGCGCATCTTCGGCGGCACGTCGGCGCGTGATGTCGGACACGATCGTGGCGAACCCCCGGAGGCTGTCGTCCGGATTGCGCAGCGCCGTAATCGAAACTTCGGCCAGAAATTCTGAGCCATTCTTGTGGACCAGCCAGTCCTCGGTTGCAAACCGTCCCTCGCGCGCGGCGTGGGCCAGATCAGCGGCAGGCTTGCCCGCAGCAACGGCATCGGCGGGATAGAAGATTGCGGCATCCTGCCCCATGACCTCATCGCTCGGCCAGCCGATCAGGCGATGCGCACCATGATTCCAGATCGAAACCTTGCCCTCGGCGTCGAGCAGATAGATGGCATAGCCTTGGGCGCCATCGATCAACAGGTTGAGCTCTTGGGCAATGACGGCCGTTTCGGCGGCTTTTCGCGTGGCGCGGCTCTCTGTGAGCGCCATGCGGACGCGCGTCTTGTGCAAGCCCCGGCTCAGGAGAATGATTCCGAGCGCGACCAGCAAAAAGGCACTGGCTTCGACCAGATCGGTCGTTAGCTCGCCCTGCCGTTTTGCAAACCAGAGCCCGAAGCAAAGGGCCGGAATGATTGCCGCAAGGGCCGCCCGCGACCCTGCGACGTAAGAGGCGCCGAGAATGGCAAGTGTGAAGAACAGGAACGGAGCCTGACCGCCAAGCCAGGGGTCGAGGGCATAACGCGCGAGTGCGGCCACGCAGACGATCGCCATGGCGGCAGCAACCCGAACCCCAAATGGTCGGTGCAATTTTGCCATCTGCCGACTCCCCCGACGTTCTGGCTCTGGACCGCACGCCTGTTGGCAGATGCCATAGCACAGCCACAGATGGGCCGGTGATTTCTTTTACCCGTCATGGCGTCACAAAGGAAAGGCGGGCTAGCTCCCCGGTCGTTAGGGATTCTACTCATAGCCATCACCGCCGACCTGGCGCCATCAAGGGCCGCCGCATTTTGCTGCCTCCAGGGTCAATCTTCAATGTCCGTTCGAAATCTGCAAGCGCTGCTCCACCCAGGCAGTCTGGCCCTGGTTGGCGGGTCAGCGCGGCCCGGATCGCTGGGGTCGCTGGTGCTCACCAATATTCTGGAAGAGGAATTTGCAGGTCGGATCACTGTCGTAAATCCGCATCCGGTCGATGTTCGGGGAACGCAATGGGTGGCATCTCTCGATGCGCTGCAAACGCCTCCCGATCTGGCGGTGGTCGTGGCTCCCGCCATCGCCGTTCCCGCTATCATCGCCGATCTCGGAAAATTGGGCACCCGGTGTGCGGTCGTCTTAAGCGCGGGGATCACGCGCGACCCGCGACTTCGGCAAGCGATGCTCGATGCGGCGCGGCCGCACCTCTTGCGCATTGTCGGGCCAAATTGTCTCGGGATCATGGCGCCGCACGCCAGGCTCAATGCGACATTTGCCCGCACCAGGGCCCGACCCGGGCGGCTTGCGCTCATTTCGCAGAGTGGCGCGTTGGTGACCGCCGTCCTCGACTGGGCCGACGCTCGCGGCATCGGCTTTTCGGGAGTGGTATCGGCAGGCGACATGGCCGATGTTGACGTCGGAGACCTCATCGATCTGTTCGCGGTCGATCCGCAGACCGATGCCATTCTTCTCTATCTGGAGGGGATCACCGATGCCGCCAAATTCATGTCGGCGGCGCGGGCCGCCGCGCTGAACAAGCCGGTCATTGCGATCAAGGCAGGTCGCTCCGCCGCGGCCGCCGCCGCAGCGCTGTCGCACAGCGGCGCGCTTGCGGGGTCCTATGAAGTTTATCGCGCCGCCTTCGATCGCGCAGGCATTGTGACTGTCGATACCCTGTCCGAACTGTTCGACGCCGCCGAGATTTTGTCCTGCTATCGTCATTGCCCGCGCGGCCGACTGGCGATCGTGACCAATGGTGGCGGCGCCGGGATTCTCGCGGTGGACGCGCTGCGCGGCACGCGCGCTGAACTCGCCTCGTTGTCGGCGGCGACGATTGCCGAACTCGACACATGTCTTCCCACCGGATGGTCGCAGGCCGATCCCGTCGATATTATCGGCGACGCTCCACCCTCGCGCTTTCATGATGCCATCGGTCCGGTGCTGCGCGACGATGGCGTCGACGCCTTGCTTGTGATGAACTGCCCCACGGCCATGGCAACCGCCGAAAGCTTTGCCGCGGCAGTGACCGACGCCGTTGCAGCAGCACGCGCTGAGGGGATCGCCAAGCCGGTGCTCGGGTGCTGGCTGGGCGACAGCAACCGCTCCGCCGCGCGCGCAACACTCAAGAACGCAACGATACCTCTGTTCGCCACGCCGCAGGAGGCGGTGCGCGGCTTCGGCTATCTTCTCGATGCCACGCGCGCACGATCGATGCTGCATGACGCACCCGCCCGGCAGCGCGAAACGGGCGCCGACATCGGTAAGGCAAAGGCCATCCTGGCCGACGTGCGCCGCGCACACAGAAGGCTGCTGACAGAAATCGAGGCGAAGGACGTGCTTGCCGCCTACGGAATAGCGGTCGCGCCTACCTGCTTTGCCGCTTCGCCAGAAGTGATGAACGATGCCATTGGCAACCTCCGCCCTCCCTATGCCGTAAAGGTGATCTCGCCCGACATCAGTCATAAGTCGGATGTCGGCGGGGTGGCACTTGGCCTGACCAGCCGCAAAGCGGCCGCGGGAGCCGCCTGCGCCATGGAAACCCGGATCCGGAGCAAAATGCCCGAAGCGCGCATCCTCGGCTACGCCGTCGCGACGATGATCGACCGGCCGCACTCGCACGAACTGATCGTTGGCATCGCTACCGACCCGGTTTTCGGGCGCCTGCTCGTCTTTGGCGCTGGCGGAACCGCCGTCGAGATTCTGGCCGACAAGGTGCTGGCGCTGCCGCCGCTCGACAATGCCCAAGCCCATGCGATGATCGCCGCGACCCGGATATCGAAACTTCTGGCGGGGTATCGCAACGAGCCGGCCGCAAAGCTCGATGCCATCGCCGCTACCATCGACAGCTTGTCGGCGATGGTCGTCGACTTGCCCGACATCGCCGAACTCGACATCAATCCGCTGCTCGCCGACCCTGACGGCGTCGTCGCGCTCGACGCCCGCATTGTGCTGACGGAAGCCCCGTTGGCGACGGCCCCGCTCGCGATCCGGCCGCCCCCGCTGGCGTGGAGCACGAATCTGGTGACCCGAAGCGGTTTTGCCTTCCACGTCCGGCCCGTCCGCTCAGACGACGAACCGCAACTGGCCCAGTTTTTCACGCGCGTATCTCCCGAGGATCTTCGCTTCCGCTTTCTCAGCGGGATGAACCGCGTCGATCATGAGCGCCTCGCGGCCATGGTTCGTGTCGATTATCGCCGGACGATCAGCTTTCTCGCTTTTGAGCCGGGCGACGGGCCGCTGATCGCTGCAGCAATGCTCGCGGCCGATCCTGATCGCACGCGCGCCGAGGTTGCTCTCGTCACCCGCGCCGACATGAAAGGTCGCGGCATCAGCTGGAGTCTCTTCGAACATGTCCTGCGCTACGCCGACGCGGAACGCATCGGGACGGTTGAAGCGCTCGAATTCGCCGACCATGACGCTGCGCTTCGGATGGAACGGGAAATGGGATTCACGTGTCACACCGACCCCGACGACCCCACCTTGCGCATTTTGCGCCGGACCTTCGAACCAACAACGGAAATGGTCGCCTCATGAAGGAGAAACGCATCCTCATCATCGACGGTCACCCGGATTCCGACCGCAGCCACTTCGTTCACACGCTCGCCGACCGTTATGCCGAGGGAGCCGCCTCCGGTGGCCACAATGTGCGTCGGCTCGATATCGCAACTATGGAACTCACTCCGCTCGCCTCGCGCCGCGAATGGGAACAGGGCGATCCGCCAGCGGCCATTGCCGCTGGCCAGCAAGATATCCTGTGGGCCGAGCATATCGTTCTGCTCTACCCACTTTGGCTGGGCGATCTTCCCGCCCTGCTCAAGGCTTTTTTCGAACAGATCCTGCGGCCTGGGTTCGCATTTCGGTATCGCGAAGGTCGCTTGCCCGAAAAAAAGCTGAAAGGCCGCACCGCCCATATCGTGGTGACGATGGGTATGCCGGCACTTGTTTATCGGATCTTCTACGGCGCGCACAGTCTCAAGAGCCTCGAACGCAACATCTTGAAATTTGTCGGCATAACGCCCGTGCGCCGCAGTATCATCGGCAATGTCGAAGGCAATCACGATATTCGCGACGATTGGCTGAACGAGATGACCGCGCGCGGTCGCGCAGGGCGATAGGGACCGACCGCGCGCGGATACCTACGGATCATTGCGTATTCTGTCCCCCAAAAGCCCCTGCTAGACCACAGATGTCGCCGGGGTTTCGGCCAAGGTGACAAAAGGGCCGGGAGCGATGGAGACATCGCTCCCGGTTCCGCGTGAACACCCCGCCGTCGCTGTCGCCGACTGGCCGAACCTGGTCCTCACCGTCCCGCAGATTCTTTCGCTGCTGGTTACTCTGACTTTCGTGATTGGTGGTTCCATGCGATCCGGCCGGGTTCAATCCACTTCCATTTTGGCACGAGCGGCGCTCGCCGGCCTGCTTTCCCTGGCATGGTCGCCGAGCTTTGCCGTGGCGCAAAATTTGACGGGAGCCTATGGCAACTGGATCGTGATGGCGGACGACACGATGTCGCTCGCGCTCACGACCGACGATCAAGAAACTGCTTTCGGTCTCGTTTGCGGCCCCGAATGCTATTTCTACATCGAAAGCCGCACCTCCTGCACCGAGGGCCGGGATTATATCGTCGAAATCGCCGCGGGCACCGGTGGCTACAGGGCCGTGATGACCTGCAAGCCAGCGGACAAAACGCTGTTACTGATGATGCCGCACGACAAGCGGTTTTTGATGCTGATAGCCAAGCAGGATCTGGTCAGTTTTGCGATTTCCCGCGATGACGGAGAAACGAGCCGGTTGCGTTTCTCGCTCGCTGGCAGCGAACAGGCGGTCGGACTCGCCCTCGCCGCGCGCGCCTACATCAAAACACCGGGCCCGCCAGAACTCACACCGATTGCCGAAACCGTCAAATAGCAGCGCGCCCATCGATCACCCCGAAACGTCAGGGTGGTTTAGGGAGACCGGAGCCTCGGTCGGCCTTCGCTATTTTCGGGCCTTCTTCTTTCGCCTCTTCTCGCAAATCTGCCCGAAAGCGTTCGAGGCGCGTCCGATAGCCCTCGGCATCGCCGAATTCGAGAAAATCATAATAGCGCTGATGCGGGTCCGTAATCCGAACCGCATGCTTGATCGGGCACCAGAATTGTTCCGTGCGGCTCGAAATTTCGCGAAGATAGGCGACAACGCCGTTACCGTAGCCACAATAGGCGCAGTTCAGCGCTTCGATCCAGTTGAGATAGGCAAGGCGGCCTCGGTCAAGCGCGATATAGTCGGCGCGCCGCACCCGCGGGATATGATAGGCCCGAAAGCAGATCGCCTGGTAGAGGCTTGCCCAAAGATCGAGCAGCGCCAGCGGTACGATCATCGAATAGACAACCGGCGCCGTGACGATAGTTGCAAGCGGCGCGCGTTTCATCAACCGGAGCACGCCGACGCGGAACTGCCGCTGCTGGGTCACGAGGCCTTGCTCGAAATGGACCAGTCGCTCCTTGAGGGACCAGCCGAGCTCGCCACGTCGCCGCTCGATCTCGCGGTCGAGTTCCGTCTGGAGGCGGACGATCTCACGCGCGAGTTCCTTCATCCGCGCCGTCATTGCCGAACGGTCTCGCGTCGGCGGCGCGTCATGGCGTGATAATGATCTTGAGCGCCCCGGTTTCCCCAGCGCGCGCGAAGACGTCATAGGCCGTCAGGGCTTCGGCGAGCGAAAAGCGGTGCGTGATCAGCGGCGCAGGATCGAGCTTTGCGGCCGCCACTGTCTTCAACAGCATCGCAGTGCTGACCGTGTCGACAAGGCGCGTTGTTATCGTGATATTGTGCGACCAGAGCCGCTCGAGGTGCAATTCCGCCTTGACCCCATGTACGCCGATATTGGCGATGACGCCGCCAGCAGCAACAAGATCCTGACACAGTTCGAAGGTCGCGGGAATGCCGACGGCCTCGACCGAGGTATCGACACCCCTTCCTCCCGTCAGCTCTGCAATCGCAGCAGCGGCGTCGGTCGTGGCGCTGTTGATAAGATGCGTCGCGCCAAAACGGCGCGCCACGGCAAGCCGCTTGTCGTCGATATCGACCATGTAGATCGCGCCCGGCGAGTAGAATTGCGCCGTGAGCAGACAGGCGAGACCGATTGGTCCTGCGCCGACGATCGCCACGGTGCCACCTGGCGCAATCTTTCCGTTGAGCACCCCGCATTCGAAGCCGGTCGGAAGGATGTCGCTGAGCATCACAAGCGCCTCCTCGTCGGCGCCTACCGGTATCGGGTAAAGGCTGGTGTCGGCGTGAGGAATGCGAACATATTCGGCCTGGGTGCCGTTTATGGTGTTGCCGAGCATCCAGCCCCCCGATGCGCAGTGCGAGTACATGCCGCGACGGCAATTCTCGCATCGACCGCAAGACGTGATGCATGAAATCAGGACATGATCGCCGATCCTGAAGGAAGATACCGCCGATCCGATCTGCTCGACGACGCCGACGCCCTCATGTCCAAGCGTGCGGCCGGGCGGGCAGCTTGCCACGTCGCCCTTCAGAATATGCAGATCGGTTCCGCAGATTGTTGTGTGTGTAACGCGAACAAGCGCATCGCCTGGTTCGATGATCGCGGGTTTTACGACGTCATCGAGCGATTTCGCGCCCGGGCCGTGATAGACAAGCGCTTTCATATACAATCTCGCGTTGAAGGACCGGGCGGTATGCCGAGGCTATAGCGTGATAGTCTCTCATCGCCACGGCAGGCATCCGTAGTTTCCCCAACGGCGCCCCGATCGAAAGGGCGTTATGGACATCGCTACCCGCTAGAAACGAGGATTACGCGATGACCATGACGGGAGGGACCGGACGGGAATCGACGACGTTGGACCGCAATATGGTCTGGGCGCTACTGCTTGGTATCGGCGCCGGCGCGATACTCCTGGTCCTTCAGTTCACGCCGCGGCCCTTTTTGGCCACCATTGCAGCGATCCTGTGGTTGGTTGCGCTGATGGGAGTGGCGGCCCTGATCCAGATGCGCCAGGCTCAGTCGACTTCACACCGCATGGGGCGGCTTGCCTGGCGTATAGCCGGCCTGGCCTATATCGTCGGCGCGGCTTTTCTCATCGCCGATCCTCTCCTCGGGAAGGGAGGAATGGCCGCCGCGCTTGCTGTTTCCCTCGCTGCGGCGGGTCTCGCACGGGTCTCCTTCGCCCTGGGGGAGGAGCAGAACTGCCGCATATGCTATTTTCTCTCCGGACTCATGACGCTGTCGGTGGCCATGGCGATCGGCTTCGCCTGGCCCTTCGCGCTCATAGCACCGGCAATCAAATTGCTTGCAGCCGACCTGCTTGTCCTGGGCGTAACCTTTTTTCTTGCCCATGCGCGTGGGCCCGACAACCAGACGACCTTGACCTAATATCCGCGAAACGGGTTGGCTGGGCTCATCTCATGCCGGGCTCCCATATCCTCCGTAAGATTACGCAATGCGCGATTGTCGATGCGCACTAGGCTGCGGTGTCGAAGGAGTTCGACGATGGCGATGAAGACGCCCCCTGCAACCTCGATGCATGGTCTGATGGCGCCAACCGGGCTCTTGCCAAATGTCGCTCCTCTACGGGGCAGCTCGGAGTTCGCGGACCCGGAAAGAGCGCGGCGCCGGATCGCAGGTACGCTCTCGCTACGTCGGTCCGACGTCCACAATCCTGCATCAAAGAAGGATCCATGACATGACTCAATCTCTCGACATCACGCTGTCCGAGGCGGGCAAAACAAATATCGTTACCCACGACGGTGTCGCACTCACCCTGCGGGCGGTCTCCGAGGAAGACGCCGGATTGCTCACCCGCTTCTACGATTCGCTATCCCCGGACGATATGCGGTTTCGCTTTCTCAGCGCCCAGGCGCATCTTTCGACCGCGCAGCTTACGGCGATGGTGACAGTCGATCATAGACATCGCGAACATCTGCTGGCGTTTCGCCCGGACAACGGGGAGCTTGTCGCGAGCCTCCTGATCGCCGCGGATGAGGCGTTCGACGTGGCCGAGGTCGCGGTTTCGGTGGCGTCGGCTTACAAAGGGCGCGGCGTCGGCTGGAGCCTCCTGCATCACGCAGTTGAACTGGCTCGCGAACGAGGTATTCGGCGCCTGCGCTGTATCGAGAGCCGAGCCAACAGCGATGCGATTGAGGTCGAGCGCGCACTCGGATTTCGGTCTTCAGATTATGAAGGGGACGCGACGGTCGCGTTGCTCGAAATTGATCTTCGCTGACCAGTGCATTGAAGCGGCAAGCTAGACGAAATTCACTGCTATGGCGGTGTGGCTCCGCCATATACTGGCGGTTTCAGCAACATGCTGGCTGGGTTCTCGATGGCGTTTTGTCGTTTGCAAACCCACTGCTCAGCCAACGAGATAAGGTTCGGCAGAAATCAGCCCCGCAATGAAGGCGCCAGCGACGACGACGGTCAGTAGCCAGTAATTGACCGCCTCAGCGCGATCTTTCCAATCTGGTTCGCAGTTCATCCGGCGGGGATGACAGCCCGGGATTTTGTAGGAAAGGGCTGAGCCGTCCTATTTTGCCGCCACGGCCCTTGGTTGTCGAAAGGCCTGATAGGATGACGGCGACCGAGCACAGTCTCGAACCCGGCCCCTCAGGCGCAGCGCAATTCGGGTCTGTCGGGAGCCCCAAAAAAATGAGGTCTCTGAAAACGCCAACGGCTCAAAAATATGGCGGGAGACCCGGCCACAAATTCAGAAAATTGCTTTTTTCAGTGCATTAAGAACGGGTAGTGGATGCCCCGCGAGGATTCGAACCTCGATAGGCGGTATCAGAAACCGCAGTCTTACCATTAGACGACAGGGCAATCGTGAGGCGGGCGCAATATGATTGCGGGGCCGCGCTGTCAAGGCTGCTCTGCCTGCCCGCACAAGGTCGCTTGCCCTGCTGCATTTCGCCGCTAGCATCGTCCGATAACAGACAAGGGGCCGCGCGCCCGCGCGGGCACCCGGAGGAGTGGGTTGATGCGTCACGTCGCGATCGTCGGGTCCGGCCCCGCGGGCTATTACACCGCCGAAACACTTCAGAAAGCCGATGATATTGCGGTCGATGTCATCGACCGCCTGCCCGTCCCTTATGGCTTGATCCGCACCGGGGTCGCGCCCGATCATCAATCGATCAAGGCGGTATCGCGGCGCTATGAGGGGACTGCGTTGGCCGACAATGTCCGCTTTGTCGGCCATGTGTCGGTCGGCACCGATGTGTCGATCGGCGAGCTGGTCGAATTATACGACGCGGTGGTGCTGGCGACCGGGGCACCGAACGACCGGCCGCTGGATATTCCCGGCGCCGACCTGCCCGGGGTGATCGGCAGCGCCGCCTTTGTCGGCTGGTACAATGGCCATCCCGATTTCGCCGACCTGAACCCGCCGCTGGGCGCCGCCGGGGTCGCGGTGATCGGCAATGGCAATGTCGCGCTGGACGTCGCGCGCATCCTGGCCAAGACTCCGCAAGAATTTGGCGGCAGCGACATCGTCGCGCACGCGCGCGATCAGCTCGCGGCGAGCGCGGTGCGGCATGTCCACATCCTGGGCCGCCGCGGGCCGCACCAGATCGCGATGACGCCCAAGGAGCTCGGCGAGCTTGGCCATCTCGAGCGCGCCAGCCCGCGCGTCGACCCTGCCGACCTGCCGCCCGAGGGCGACGATGCGCTGCTCGAACCCGGGATGCGCAAGTCGGTGACGCATTTGCGCAGCTTCGCCGCCAACCCGGTCGCCAAGCCGGTGACGATCGATTTCGACTTTTTCGCGATGCCCGTCGCGATCGAGGGGGATGGACATGCCGAACGGATCATCGTCGAACGCACGACGCTCGATGCCGAGCTGCGCAGCCATGGCACTGGCGAAACCTATGCGATCGATGCGGGGCTGGTGATCAGCTGCATCGGCTACCAGACGCCGCCGATCCCCGGCGTCCCCTATGAACATGGCCGCGGGCGGTTCGCCAACGACGACGGGCGGATATTGCCTGGCCTCTATTGCGTCGGCTGGGCGCGGCGAGGGCCGTCGGGGACGATCGGTACCAACAAGCCCGATGGCGCGAGGATCGCCGAGATGGTGCTGGAGGACGTCGGGCGCGGGGCGGGCAAGGCGGGGCGGCCGGGGCTCGACACTTTGCTGGCGAGCCGCGGGGTCACGCCGGTGACCTTCGCCGACTGGCGCCGGATCGAAGCGGCCGAGGTCGCCGCGGCGCTCGACGGCAATCCGCGTGAGAAGTTCGTCAGCGTCGAGGCGATGCTGGAGGCGATCGAGCGTTGAAGCAGCCGATCCGCTCGGCGCTGCGCTGGCTGCTGGCGCTCGCTTATGGTTATGCGGGCTGTCTCCACATCGTGCGGCCGGGACCGTTTCTCGCGATCACCCCGCCATGGGTGCCGCAACCCGAGCTGGTCGTCACCGTCACCGGGGTGGCCGAGATTTTGGGCGCGATCGGCCTGATGATCCCTGCCACGCGCAAAGCGGCGGGGTGGGGGCTCGCGCTTTATGCGCTGGGCGTGTGGCCCGCGAATATCCACCATGCGTTCGCCAATATCGCGATCGGCGGCGAGGCGCTCAGCTGGTGGTACCATGGCCCGCGGCTTGTGCTGCAGCCGGTGATCATCTGGTGGGCGCTATGGGCGAGCGGGGCGGTGGATTGGCCGTTCGGGGTACGCAAAACCTGATCCGTCATTGCGCGCGAAGCGAAGCAATCCAGCGCGGGTTTACGCGCGCTCTGGATTGCCGCGTCGCCTTCGGCTCCCCGCAATGACGAAGTTCTTTATTTAGCGACCGGCGTCTCGATCGGCGGCTGCCCCTTCTGGCTTACCGAATAAGCTTCCGCCGCCTTCAGCACCCGCAGCATGTTGCCGCTCGAAATCTTCTCCAGCTCGGCCTGCGTATAGCCGCGCCGCGCCAATTCGGTGAACAGCGCCGGATAGCCTGTCACATCCTCGAGCCCGACCGGTGTGGCGTCCATGCCGTCATAGTCGCCGCCGATCCCGATATGATCGACGCCGATCGTCTTTTTGATATGGTCGATATGGTCGGCGGCGAGCCCGAGCGGGGTCGACGGCGGCGGGTTGGCGGCGTCCCATGCCTTCAGCGCCGCGGCGGCGCCCGCCGGATTGCCCAGATACTGCGCATCGAGGCGCGCCCGTTCCGCCGTCCGCTTCAGCCCATGTTCGCGCAAATTGGGATCGACGAAGGCGGCATAGAATACCACCATGATCACGCCGCCGTTGGCCTTGATCGCGGGCAGCACCGAATCGGGCACATTGCGCGGATGGTCGTTGACCGCGCGCACCCCCGAATGGCTGAACATCACCGGCGCCTTGGTCGCCTCCAGCGCATCCTTCATCGTCGCTTCGCTGACGTGACTGAGGTCGACGATCATGCCGAGGCGGTTCATTTCCTGCACAACCTGGCGCCCGAAATCGGTGAGCCCATCGTGCTTCGGCGCGTCGGTGGCGCTGTCGGCCCAGGGGACGTTCTTGCCATGGGTCAGCGTCATATAGCGCACCCCCATGCCGAACATCTCGCGCAGCACGGCGAGCGACGAGCCGATCGACTGGCCGCCCTCGATCCCCAGCATCCCGGCGACCTTGCCCGCCTTCATCTGGCTTTGCAGTTCGGCCGCGTTATACGCCAACGACAGGTCGGCAGGGTAACGCGCGATCAGCCGCTTCGCGACGTCGATCTGTTCGATCGTCTGCTGGATCGATTGGGCCTCATTGGTGTTCGACGGAACATAGACCGACCAGAACTGCGCCCCGACGCGGCCCTTGCGCAGCCGCTGGATGTCGGTGTGCATCACCGTTCCGTCGGGCTTTGGTTTGGTCGTGTCGGTGAAATCAAAGTCGTTGATCACATTGCCGACTTGCCCGCGAAGTTCCCACGGCACGTCATTATGCCCGTCGAACACCGGGGCGCGCTGGAGCGCCGCTTCGGCAATCGCTTCGGGCGATTTCTGCGCCGCGGCGGGGGTGGTGATGAGGGCGAGAGCGGCGAGGCCGACGAGCAGGTGTGACTTGTTCATGGAGCGCGACCTTAAGTGCTTGGACGGAAGGCGCAACCCCACAACACAGCTACGCGAGGCACAGGTCGCGACATATTCATCTCACACAAAGACACAAAGATGGCAGTTTGCTCGCGCGACGGAGCCGCCGTCTTTGTGTCTTTGCTCGAGAGATTCGTCTTGCAGCTACATTGCGGAGCACCGATCTTGACGTTTACGTCAACCGCGCGCAGCATCGTCTCATGACAGCATTCGACGACTGGCGCGCCCGTTCGCCCTATTATGACGACACCCATGAGGCGCTGACACAGAGCGTCCGCCGTTTTGTCAGCCGCGAAATCGCGCCGCATATCGACCGCTGGGAAGCCGAAGGCGAACTGCCACGCGAGTTGCACAAAAAGGCCGCCGAGGCGGGGATCCTCGGGCTGCGCTACCCCGAACAATATGGCGGACACAGCGAAGGCTTCGACAATTTCCACGGGCTGGTGCTGACCGAGGAACTTGCCGCGGTCGGCGCGGGAGGGCTGGGTGCGTCGCTGATGACGCATGGTATCGGGCTGCCGCCGATCCTCGCGCTCGGCTCCGACGAGCTGAAACAGCGCGTCGCGCCGCCGGTGCTCGCGGGCGACAAGATCATAGCGCTCGGCATCACCGAGGCGGGCGGCGGCAGCGACGTCGCGAACCTCAAGACGACCGCAGTCAGGAATGGCGATCACTATGTGGTCAACGGTGGCAAGATGTTCATCACGTCGGGCATGCGCGCCGACTGGCTGACCTGCGCGGTGCGCACCGGCGGGCCGGGCGCGGCGGGCATCTCGTTGCTGCTTATCGACATGGACAGCGCTGGCGTCGAACGCACAAGGCTCGACAAGATGGGCTGGCGGTGCAGCGATACCGCAGCGATCCACTTCAGCGACGTCCGCGTCCCCGCATCCAGTCTGATCGGCCCCGAAAATGGCGGCTTCATCGGCATCATGCGCAATTTCAACAGCGAACGGCTGGGCATGGCGATGGGCTGCTGCGCCTATGCGCGCGTCGCGATGGCAGAGGCGGCCGAGTGGGCGCAAAATCGCGTGACGTTCGGCAAGCCGCTCGTCGGCCACCAGTCGATCCGCATCAAGCTGGCCGACATGGAACGCCAGATCGAAGCCACGCAGGCATGGGTCGACCTGTGCGCCTGGCAGGTCAAGCACGGCAAGGACCGCCCCGCCGACTTCGCGATGCTGAAGGTGCAGGCGACACGGATGCTCGAGGCGGTCGCGCGCGAGGCCGCGCAGGTGCTGGGCGGCGCGTCCTATATCACCGGGAGCAAGGTCGAGCGCATCTACCGCGAGGTACGCGTCAACGCGATCGGCGGCGGCAGCGAGGAAATCATGCTCGACCTCGCTGGGCGACAGTTGTTCGGGGGGAAGCGTTAGGGAAGCGCTGCCGACGAGACCCCTCGACAGTAGTCCGGCTTGGCGGCACACTCGCCGCATGGACACATCATTACCTAGCTGGCCCGCCGAGGCCGAAACGCTGCTCGACGGCCTTGTCGATCTGCGCCGCGCGATTCACCGCGAGCCGGAGCTGGGATTGCAGAACCCCAAGACGCTCGTGAAGATCAAGGATGCGCTCGCCGGGCTGCCGCTCGAATTTCGCGAGGGGCCGTCGACCACCGGGTTGGTCGCGATCCTGCGCGGTCCCGCCAACGGGCGCACCGTGCTGCTGCGCGGCGACATGGATGCGCTGCCGCTGGTCGAGGACACCGGGCTCGACTTCACGTCGGAGATCAGCGGCGCGATGCATGCGTGCGGGCACGATACGCATGTCGCGATGCTGGTCGGCGCGGCGAAGCTGCTGTGTGCGGCGCGTGACCGGCTGCCCGGCACGGTGATGTTCATGTTCCAGCCGGGGGAGGAAGGGCATCATGGCGCGCGCTTCATGCTCGACGACGGGATCATCGATCCGCTGCCCGATGCCGCCTTCGCGCTCCACATCATGCCCAACGCGCCGCACGGCATTTTCGCGTCGCGCGCGGGGCCGCTGCTCGCCTCGTCCGATGTGCTGTCGATCATCGTCAAGGGCGCGGGCGGCCATGCGTCGATGCCGCACGATGCGGTCGATCCGATCCCGGTGGCCTGCGCGATCGTTACCGCGATCCAGACGATGGTGACGCGGCGCGTGTCGGTGTTCGATCCTGCGGTGGTGACGATCGCCAAAATCGCTGCGGGGACGACGAACAATATCATTCCCGAAACCGCCGAGCTGCTCGGCACGATCCGCACTCTGTCGCCCGAACGCCGCGCGATGGTCGCGCGTGAACTGAAGCGACTCGCGCCCGCGATCGCCGAGGCGCATGGCTGCACCGCCGAGGTCCAGATCGACGAGGGCTTCCCCGTCACCATCTGCGACAGCCGCGCGGTCGCCTTTGGCCAGTCGGTTGTCGAGGCGACGTTCGGCGAGGCGGCGTGGCTGACGATGGACCATCCGGTGATGGGCGCCGAAGATTTCTCCTACGTCCTCGAAAAAGCTCCCGGCGCGATGTTCTGGCTCGGCGCGAGCGCGGAGGGCAGCGACTGGCGCGCCTGTTGCGGGCTCCATTCGAACCATATGGTGCTCGACGAAAAGGTGATGGCGCGCGGCGCGGCGCTGCATGCGGCGCTGGCCGAGCGGTTTTTGCATGAAGGATTTGGCACATGATCAATATCGTCGGCGCGATCATTTCGGGCCTGATCATCGGCGCGCTGGCGCGCTTCTTTTATCCCGGGGCGGTGCAGATGGGGTGGATTGCGACGATCCTGCTCGGCATCGGCGGCTCGCTGCTCGCGGGGCTGGCGACCTCACGCGGCCGCGGCGACTTTCACCGCGCGGGCTGTCTGGCGTCGGTGATTGGCGCGATTGTTTTGATTTTGGTCGGACGGTTATTGGGCGTGGGCGGCTAACGCTAAGGGATAAAATCTACAACAGCCCATGCTTCTGCAGCAATTGCCGTCACCGTTGCGAGTGCCAAACCCGCAAGCATCGGATGACGCTCTGGCCAAGAAATGTCATCCGGCGCCGTCAACCCATCAGGGTAACTGTCCACCCTATCGACAGCGATTGCCAAAGACTCGCCGAGCAGCCCTACTGCCGCCGCCGCGCTGTTCCCTGCGGCTATCAAACCGCCCAAAGCACTTCGTCTGTTCCGGTCGTTTATATGCTTTCCATGGTGTCGAACTTGAACTTTTAGCTGTTCCAGAAGCCACCTGCGCTTTCTGCTGGCGGGTTGCGTCTTCCTCGATGCGAGCGTCAAACAATCATCAATTGAGTGTTCAAGCACCGCGTCCAATTCTCGATAAGCTTGTCGGATAGAATTTCCGCTTCTCAATGTGCCAGCCGCTGCTGCGGAGGCAATGACTTGTCCGAGGCAGGTTCCAAATTCGCGATGAGAAGCCCCGCAAGGCTTGTTGAAGCGCGAGAGAATCTCTCGGTTCCTCGTTACGAGCCAATGCTTAAAGCTTCAGTTTCACGGCACCAGCACCGTATCGACCGCCTGCGGCAACATCTCGGGATAATCGAGCGTATAGTGCAGCCCGCGGCTTTCCTTGCGGTGGAGCGCGCTTTTCACGATCAGGTCGGCGCATTGCAGCAGGTTGCGCAGTTCGATCAGGTCGGTGGTGACGCGGAAGTGGCCGTAATAGTCCTCGACCTCGCCCGTCATCATGTTGATCCGGTGCTGGGCGCGTTCCAGCCTTTTGGTCGTCCGCACGATGCCGACGTAATTCCACATGAAGCGGCGGATTTCGGTCCAGTTCTGCTTGATGATTACCTCTTCGTCGGAGTCGGTGACGCGGCTTTCGTCCCACGGGCGGATCGCCGGGGGCGGTTCGAGCTGGTCCCAGCGCGCGATGATGTCCTTTGCCGCCGCTTCACCGAACACGAAACATTCGAGCAGGCTGTTCGACGCGAGGCGGTTGGCGCCGTGCAGTCCGCTTTCGGTGCACTCGCCCGCGGCATATAGCCCCGGCAGGTCGGTGCGCCCGGCGAGGTCGATCAATATGCCGCCGCAGGTATAATGCTGCGCGGGAACCACCGGGATCGGCTGCCGGGTCATGTCGATGCCGAGCGTGAGCAGCTTTTCATAGATGTTCGGGAAGTGCCCCGCGACAAAATCGGGGTCGAGGTGGCTGATATCGAGATGGACATAATCGAGCCCCGAGCGCTTGATCTGATCATCGTTGGCGCGCGCCACCACGTCGCGCGGCGCGAGTTCGGCGCGCGCGTCATAGTCGGGCATATAGCGATGCCCGGTCTCGGGATGCTTCAAAATGCCGCCTTCGCCGCGCACCGCCTCGGTGATCAGGAAATTCTTGACGTCGAGGTTGAACAGGCAGGTCGGGTGGAACTGCATCATTTCCATGTTCGACACGCGGCAACCCGCGCGCCACGCCATGGCGATGCCGTCGCCGGTCGCGCCTCTGGGGGCAGTCGAAAACTGATAGACGCGCCCCGCGCCGCCGCTCGCCAGGATCGTCGCGCGGCCGACATGCGCGTGGACCTTCCCGGTTTTTTCGTCGAGCGCATAGACGCCCCACACGCGGCCCGAGCCTGAATAGCGCTCCTCGTGCCGCCCGGTGATCAGGTCGACGCACGCCTGCCCCGGCAACAGGGTGATGTTCGGATGCGCATCGGCGGTCTTGAGCAGCGCCGCCTGCACCGCCCAGCCGGTCGCGTCGTCGACATGGACGATGCGGCGGTGCGAATGCCCGCCCTCGCGCGTCAGGTGCAGCGCCTCGGCATCCTTGTTGAACGGGACTCCCATTTCGACCAGCCGCTCGATCGAGGCGGGCGCATTCTCGACGACAAACTCGACCGTCTCGCGCCGGTTGAGCCCGGCGCCCGCGACCATCGTGTCGTCGATATGATTTTCGAAGGTGTCGCCCGCGTCGAGCACCGCGGCGATCCCGCCCTGCGCCCAGGCGGTCGATCCGCCGGTCAGCTCGCCTTTGGCCAGCACCAACACTTTGCAATGGTCGGCCAGCGCGATCGCTGCGGTCAGCCCGGCGGCGCCGGACCCGACAATGATGACATCATATTCACTCATGGCGCCTCTGTTGCACAGCATGGCGCCGCGTGACAGGGGGGATCGATGGTCGCCGCCAAGGGGAATTGTCGTCAGGAATAAAGCCGGGCTTGGGCGGCGGAGCCTGATCGCCGCGATTGCGGCGCTGCCACTTGTCGGCTGCGCGACCGGCGGGCGGCGGGCGGCGGACGACCTGAGCGTCGTTACATTCAACATCTGGCACGATGCCGCACCGTGGCCGGCGCGGCTCGCGCTGCTCACTGCGGCGCTGCGCGAAGCTGACGCCGATGTCGTCGTCTTGCAGGAAGTGCTGGAAGATCAGCGCAAGGGGCTACCTAACCAGGCCGATACGGTTGCCCGCGCGCGCGGCTATCGCCACGTCCATTTCGTCGCGGTGGAGCCCGAGGGCGCACCAAAACGCTATGGCAATGCGATCCTCACCCGCCTGCCAGTGATCGACGTGGCGCGCCGCAAGCTCGCCCCCTTGTCCGATTCGCGCACCGCGATCCGCGTGCGCGTGCGGACGGCAGCTGGACCGGTCGACATCGTCGGCACCCATCTCGCTTGGCATGCCGACGCAGGCGCGGTGCGCGCCGAGCAGCTCGCCGACCTGCTCGCCTGGTTGCCGACCGACAGGGTGCCGCTGGTTGTGACGGGCGATTTCAACGCACCGCTCGACGATCCGGCGCTGCGCGCGATGGGGCCGTCGCGCTTTGTATCGGCGCTGCCGCAGGGGGCGGCGCCGACGACGCTTAACCCAGTCCGCGGCCACCAACCGCGGGTGATCGACCATATCTTCGCCGAACCCGCCGCCTTTGCGGCCACCGCCGCACGGCTCATCGGCGATCAGGCGGTGAACGGCGAATATCCGTCCGACCATTTCGGGGTCGCAGCGCGCCTGACGCGGCGCTGAGCGGTCAGGCGGCGCTACGCGTCAAATTGAGGAACACGTCTTCCAGATCGGCCTCGCGCGTCGACACGTCGACGATGCCGTGGCCCATCGCGTTTACCGCAGCGAGCACTTCGCCAGCATTCATCCGGTCCTTGTTGTAGCTGATCGCGAGGCCGCGCGTCCCCTCGCGCTCGATCTTGTCGAAGGCGGGGTGGGTCGGCAGGTCGGTGATGTCTTGGTCCAGCGTCACGACGACGATCTTCTCACGCGCCATATCGACCAGCTCGCGTGTCGGCTTGTTCGCGATCAGCTTGCCATGGTTGATGATCGCGATCCGGTCGCACAGCTCCTCGGCTTCTTCGAGATAATGCGTCGTCAGCACCACGGTGACGCCGCGATCGTTGAGCGACTGGACATAGGACCAGAGCTGCTGGCGCAGTTCGATGTCGACCCCGGCGGTCGGCTCGTCGAGGACGATGATCGGCGGCGAATGAACCATCGCCTTCGCGACGAGCAGGCGGCGCTTCATGCCCCCCGACAGCGTGCGCGCATAGGCATCGCGCTTGTCCGACAGATGCACCGCAGCAAGCAGGTCGTCCGAAATGCGCTTTGCTTTCGGGACCCCATAAAGCCCGGCCTGATTCTCCAGCGTCTCATAGGGCGTGAAAAAGGGATCGAAGACAATTTCCTGCGGCACGATCCCGATCGAATATTTGGCGTTGCGCGGGTCGGCGTCGATGTCGAAGCCCCAGATGCTCGCCGATCCGGCGGTCTTGTTGACCAGCCCCGCGAGGATATTGATCAACGTCGACTTGCCCGCGCCGTTCGGCCCAAGCAGCCCGAAAATCTGGCCGCGCGGCACGTCAAAACTGACATTGTCGAGCGCCTGCTTGCCGCCGGCATAGGTTTTCGAGACGGCGTCGATGCGGATGGCGGCTTCTGTCATGGCCCGTGCCATAGCCGCGCGCCAGCGCGCGTAAAAGCCCCCATCGCCGCGCCGCCTTTTGCCCAGTACCCCGTTAACGCTATGTTGGAAATTCATCGATAGGACCGGGGATGTGAGGACCAGACACACCCAGAACCCGCAGCCCCTGCTGCGCGGCATCGCCGCCTGCGCGCTGATGATGGCCCCGGCCATCGCAGCGCCGGCCCATGCCCAGCAAACGGCGCAGGCGCAAAGCGAAGCCATAGTGCTGCGCCCGCTCTCTTTCTTCAAGGTCAACGACCTGAGTTTTGGCGACATCATCCCGTCGAACACCGCAGGAACGGTGACGCTGGAACCCGATGGGTCGCGCACGCGCACCGGCGGCGTCACGCTGGCTGGCAACGGCGGCGAACCGGCGCGCTTTGCCGGGCTCGGCAGCTTCAACCGTCAGGTCAATATCTCGCTAGGGTCGAACACGATCTGGCTAACCGGGCCGGGAGTGCGAATGCGCGCCCGCACCTTTGAAATTGGCAGCACCCCGACCGCGCTGCTGTCGACATCGCCGACACGCTTCCGGATCACTTCGCCGCTCGGCAACTATAATTTCCCGGTCGGCGCGACGCTCGAGGTTGGTGCCAACCAGGCCCCGGGCGACTACAGCGGCACGTTCACGATCACACTCAACTATCTCTAGAGCTTCTGTGGGGGGAAGAAGCGGCACCGGATGACCACCTGTATTCATATGAATGCTTGCCGGTGCCGCATGACCCCACCCGCTCACCCAGCAGCGCAGACCCGGATTGCTCCCGCCCCGCGCGCTTGCTATGGGCGCGGTCGATGACCCAGCCTGCGCCCGAAACCATCCGCACCCCCAAAACCCGCATCGCCTGCGACGGCACCGGCGACGGCCTTGCCGATGCCGCGCTCGGCCACCCGCGCGTGTGGCTGGAAATCGACCCCGACGCGGGGTTCGTCGATTGCGGCTATTGCGACCGGCGTTTCATTCTGATCGGCGGAGTGGCCGACAAAAGCTAAGCGGTGGCGAGCCACCGATCGCGCCTGACTTCGGTCAGACGTAAACAGCTGCTTTACCACGCCCATGCATCTTCAACTCACGCCCCGTTGGCATAGATGTGCCAGACAGGAGCAGAATCTGTGGGGATTCGAGGGACCAGAGACTGTCGGGACGCATTGCGCGCCCTGACCATCGCGGTCGCGACGGCGAGCGCGATGCTATGCGCGCCGGTCCATGCGGCCGACACCAATGTCACCGCCAATGCCGCAATTGTTCGCCCCAACACGCTGATCAAGACCGATGATCTCGATTTCGGGTCGCTGATCAGCGGTGCGACCGGCGGCACCGTGACAGTAAACCCGGTGACCAATGCGCGCACGTCGGGCGGCGGCGTGACCTTGGTCGGCAGCAGCGCACGCCGGGCCGAATTCCTGGGGACGGGCGGTATCTTCCTGATCTTCGTTTCGGGCAGCACGTCGGTGACGCTGACGCGCGCCGGGGGCGGCTCAGCCAACATGACCGCCAGTCTAACCCGCGCTGCAAGCACGGGTGGCGGTGGCGTCACTCTGATAAACGCAACACTGTTCCCCAGCGGCTTGCAGACCTATTATATCGGCGGCACTCTCTCCGTCCCGGCGAACCAGCCCGCGGGCGATTACAGCGGCACCTTCATCCTCACCGTCAATTATCTCTGACAGCGGTTTGCGCGTGTGGCGTGCCGTGCCTATATCGGGCGGATGACCAGTCCCACCGACCCCCGCCGCTTCCTCTATCGCGCCGACGCGCTCGATCCCGACCTCGCGCAGGCACTCGCGCGCGAAGCGCTGGCGAATGCCGACGACGGCGAGCTTTACCTGCAATATCGCGCGACCGAGAGCTTCGGGTTCGACGACGGGCGCCTCAAGACCGCCGATTATTCGACCGATGCCGGTTTCGGCCTGCGCGCCGTTTCGGGCGAGATGACGGGCTTTGCCCATGCCAGCGACATCAGCGCCGGGGCGATCCGCCGCGCCGCCGAAACGCTCGCCTTGCTCGATCCCGCCAGCCAGCCGCACGCCGCACCGCCGCCACGCACCAACCGCCATCTGTATGACGAAGCAAACCCGCTCGACCTGATCCCCTTCGCGAAAAAGGTCGCGCTGTGCCAGGAAATCGACGCCGCGGCGCGCGCGCGCGATCCGCGCATCGCGCAGGTGTCGGTGAGCCTTGCGGGCAGCTGGTCGGTGGTCGAGATCGTCCGCGCCGACGGTTTCCTCGCGACCGACATCCGCCCGCTCGTTCGCCTCAACGTCTCGATCGTCGTCGAAGAAAATGGCCGCCGCGAAACCGGCGTGTTCGGCCTCGGCGGCCGCTATATGTACGATCACCTGTTCGAACCCGCACAGTGGAACCGCGCGATCGACGAGGCGCTGGCGCAGGCGCTCGTCAATCTGCGCGCGGTCGATGCCCCGGCGGGCGAATTCACCGTGCTGCTCGGTCCCGGCTGGCCCGGGGTGCTGCTGCACGAAGCGGTCGGCCATGGGCTGGAAGGTGATTTCAACCGCAAGGGCACCAGCGCTTTTTCGGGCCGCATCGGCCCGCGCGTCGCGGCGCCCGGCGTCACCGTCGTCGACGACGGCGCGATGGACAGCCCGGTCGGCGGCGGCCGTCGCGGTTCGCTGAGCATCGACGACGAAGGCACCCCGACCGGCGAGACGGTTCTGATCGAGGATGGCATTCTCAAAGGCTATATGCAGGACCGCCTCAACGCCCGCCTGATGGGGGTCGAACCGACCGGCAACGGGCGCCGCGAAAGTTTCGCGCACGCGCCGATGCCGCGGATGACCAACACCTTCATGAAGGGCGGGAATGACGATCCCGCCGAGCTTCTCTCGCGCGTCAAGAACGGCATTTTCGCGAAAAGCTTTGGCGGCGGACAGGTCGATATCGTATCGGGCAAATTCGTGTTCAGCTGCACCGAGGCGTACAAGATCGAGAATGGCAAGCTGGGCGATTCGATCAAGGGCGCGACGCTGATCGGCGACGGGCCGAGCGTGCTGACCAAGGTCATGGGCATCGGCAACGACATGGCGATCGACGAAGGCATCGGCATCTGCGGCAAGGGCGGCCAGAGTGTCCCCGCGGGCGTGGGCCAGCCGACACTGCTGGTCAGCGGGCTGACGGTGGGCGGGACGGCGTAAATTCCTCTCCCTTGATGGGAGAAGGATACGCAACCTTGCCGCGCAGCGGCCAGGCGAAGTTGGATGATGGTGACGGCGCGTCCATCCGCCCTCGTCTCAGGCCGAGACCGTACCCCCACCGCTGCGACGAGCCAGCAGCCTGCCAAGTCCCGCGGCCTTCCCTATCAAGGGGGCGGATTTGCAAGTGTGACGCACCTCACTTGGCGCGCCGCCTTCTCGCGCCTATAGTCGTCCAAACAGAAAAGAAATCGGGCCGCATTATCCGCCGGGTCTCCCCCGGCAACAGGGAGGATATTCATGCGTTCGAGTCTGCGTTTTATCTCCGTCGCCGCCGTCGCCGCGATGCTCGTCGCCGTGCCGGGTTCGGCACAAAAAACCACCGGTCCTGTCGAACGCTATGAGATGGACGTCGCGACCGCGTCGGGCTTTGCCGCGATGGCGGCGGGCGGGCGCGGGATCGGCAACATGATGGGGATGATGTTCGGCGGCGGCCCCGACGGCAAAGTCGCGCACACGCTGGAACTGCGGCTGGGATCAACGCAGGCGCCGACCGCACCGCCGGTGAAGGCCGATCATTTCTTCCTGCCGCAGGCCAAGCTCGGCAAATCGGTACCGCTGCTCGGCCCGGAACCCGGCAAGCCGCGCGAGCGCGAAGACGGCAATGAAATGCCCAAGGATTTTGAGCGTCCCAAGGGCCGACTGCTGTTGTTCTGGGGCTGCGGCGCCAAGGCCGGGCCGGGGCAGCCAGTGATCATCGATTTTGCAAAGATTGCGGCGGGACAGATGCCGCCAAACCTTTACACAACCACCGTGCCGCGCATCCGCGAAGTGATGACGACGAACAGCAGATCCTATGCCGGCTGGCCGAACAGCAAATCGTCAAAGCAACCGTCGTCGGGGTCGTCGCTGCTCGGCGCACACCGGATCGCGGGCAATGTCGGCCCCGAAATCAACTTCACCCTCGCGCAGGATTATATGCCCGGGCTCAACGCATCGACGACGATGCAGGGCGACGGGTCGGTGATGATCCGCTGGAACCAGCTGGTTCCCGCGACCGGCTATGTCGCATGGGCGTTCGGCGGCATGGACCGCGGCAGCGCCGGCGGCGACATGGTGTGGTGGACGAGCAGCAATGCGCGCGAATTCGGCGGCGGGCTGTGGGACTGGCTGCCGCCGTCGACGGTCGCGGGGCTGGTAGCGAAAAAGGTCGTGATGCCGCCCGCGCAGACGAGCTGCGCGATCCCGGCCGAGGTCAAAAAGGCGTCGGGCGAGATGATGTTCGGCAACCTCAACGCCTTTGGCCCCGAGGCCAATTTCTCTTATCCGCCCAAGCCCGCGGGCAATGCGGTGTGGAATATCGATTGGACCGCAAAGGTCCGTTTCCGCTCGCACACCAGCCTGCTGATCGGCGCCGATTTCGGTGGCATGGGCGGGTCGGGACCCGGTAACAGCACCTCGGAAGCTCCGGCGAAAAAGAAGAAATGCAAAGGCCCGCTGGGAATTCCGCTGCCTGACGGGGCGTGCTGACATCGGGGAACGCGACCATGAGTCAGCCCGTGTTCACGCGGGCTGGCGCAGAGTGCGTTCCGGGTAGGGTATTGCGCCAGACAGGAGTCGAACCATGCGCCCACTGATCGCCGCCATCTTTGCCACCGCCGCCATCACGGCGATGCCCGCCGCGCCATTCGCCAAGGAACGACTGACAGGCGAGACCAAACTTGCGAAGCTGCTCGAAGGCCGCGTCGCGGGAGAGCCGCAGGACTGCATCCGCCTGGCGAGCGCCCGCGGCAGCGAGGTCATCGACGGCACCGCGATCGTCTATCGCATCGGCAGCACCTTGTGGGTCAACCGGCCCGAGGGCGGCGCCGAATCGCTCGACGATGATGATATTCTGGTCACCCGATTATCGACCGGTCAGCTGTGCAGCATCGATACCGTCGAACTGCGCGATCGCAGCAGCCGGATGTACAGCGGCTTTGTATCGCTCGGCAAATTCGTGCCGTACCGGCGCGTGAAAGGCGAGTGAGTCTGTTTTCTTCGTCATTGCGAGGAGCAAGGCAACGCGGCAATCCAGAACTTGCGTAAACCGCACTGGATTGCTTCGCTGCACTCGCAATGACGGACTTCTTTGAAACACCCGACACCCCACCGACCGACTGGCCGCAGCAGCTGCTGACCTTCTGGTTCGACGCGCATGGCATGGGTGACTGGTACGGCGGCGGTCCAGATTTTGACGCCGAGGTGCGCGACCTTGCCGAAGGCTGGCACGCGGCATTGCGCTCACACCCCGCCGAAACCTTCCTCACCGATCCCGATACCGCGCTCGCCGCGGCGATCCTGTTCGATCAGGTGCCGCGCAACAGCTTTCGCGGCCATGCCGATGCCTTCGCGACCGACAGCCTCGCACGCGCCATTGCGCGCGGCATCGTCGAGAAGGGGTGGGATCAGCAATGGCCGGACGAACGGCGCCAGTTCGCTTATCTGCCGTTCGAGCATAGCGAAGACATCGCCGACCAGCGCGAATCGCTGCGGCTGATGACCCAACTCGCCGATCCGATGTTCCACGATTATGCGCAGCAGCATTTCGACATGATCGACCGCTTCGGCCGCTTCCCGCACCGCAACGCCGTGCTGGGCCGGGCAACGCGCCCCGAGGAAGAAGCGGCGGTGGAGGAAGGGAAGAATTGGTGATAGGGCGGGCGCATTCCATCCGCGGAGCGCAGCCATGGCCGATTTCACCAACACGCTGACCGACAAACATATCGCCTTCATCGAAAAGCAGCCGGTCTATTTCACCGCCACCGCCGCCGCCGATGCGCGGATCAACCTGTCACCCAAGGGCTATGCCGACAGCTTTCGCGTCCTGTCCGAAAGCCAGGTCGCCTATCTCGACCTCGCCGGATCGGGCAACGAGACCCACGCACATCTCGCCGCCGATGGGCGCATCACCATCATGTTCTGTGCTTTCGATCGCAGCGCGCTGATCCTGCGCATCTATGGCCGCGGGCACCCGGTGCTGCCGCAGGACGCCGACTGGGACGCGCTCTCGGCACATTTCACCCTGCTGCCGGGTACCCGCCAGATTTTCGTCATTGACGTTGAGAGCGTCCAAACCAGCTGCGGCTGGGGAGTGCCGATGATGGAACTGCAGCACGAACGCGACACGCTGCAAAAATATCACCGCCAAGCCGACCGCGCTCTGTGGGTCGAAAAGACTTTGGGGCGCACCAAGAGCATCGACGGGCTACCGACGCGACCGACCGACCGCTTCATCGAAGGCGAGTCCGCCTGATGCCGCTGGTCGAACTGGTGCGAATCCCGAACGGCGCCGAAGCCGAACTGCTGCGCGGGCGGATCGAAAGCGCCGGCGTCCATGCGGTGTGTTTCGACGCCGGCATGAACATCGCCGAAAGCGTCGGGTTGATGATCCCGGTGCGGATCATGGTGCTCGACGAGGATCTGGACGAAGCACGGGCTTTGCTGGCGGAATTTGAAGCGGGCTAGCTGCAACCCAACCCCGCATCCGTTCGTCCTGAGCTTGTGAAAGACTGTTTTTCCTCTTCATCGGTTAGACAAGAACGGTGCTTCGACAAGCTTAGCACGATCGGCAGATAGGTTGTATTCGAACTCTCCCATGATCAAAGTCGCCAGCTACAATATGCGCAAGGGCATCGGGCTCGACCGGCGCCGCGATCCCGGGCGGGTGCTGTCGGTGCTCGGCGAGCTCGACGCCGACATCGTCGCGTTGCAGGAAGCCGACCGCCGTTTCGGCACCCGCGCCAGCGCGATCCCGCCGCATATGCTTGAGGAACATAGCGATTATGTCGCGGTCACCCTGGACAATCGCCCGCACAGCATCGGCTGGCACGGCAATGCGCTGCTGGTCCGCAAGGGCGCCGAGGTCGAAGAAAGCCATGCGCTGCACCTGCCGACACTCGAACCGCGCGGCGCGGTCGCGGCGACGATCCGCATCGGTGACACAAGGCTGCGCGTCGTCGGCATGCACCTCGACATTTCGGGGCTGCGCCGCCGCCATCAGGCGCGCGCGATCCTGAACCATGTCGCCAACGGCGAGGAATTGCCGACGATCCTGATGGGCGACTGCAACGAATGGCGCGCAACCGGCGGCTGCCTGCACGACTTCGGCGAGCGCCACCGGCTGGTCGATACCGGCCACAGCTTTCACAGCCGCCGTCCAGTTGCGAAACTCGACCGCATCTTCGCTTCGCCCGACCTTGAAGCCGTCGACGCCGGGGTGCACCGCAGCGCGCTGGCGGCGCGGGCGTCGGATCATCTGCCGATCTGGGCGCGGTTTAAAGCGGCGGGATAAGAACCGTCGCCCCCGCGAAGGTGGGGGCTGTTGTCATCGTTCTGCATCTGGGCAGGCTTGAGCCTCTGGCGGCCCGCCTTCGCGGGGGCGACGCGTGTCAACTTGCCCAAAATTTAGGCAAGAATCTGCGTCCTCTGCCCAGCAAACGACCGAATATTCGCCGTGCGCGCCTCAAACCGTCACAAAATGTTAACTTTTCCGGCCCCCGCGCAATCTGGCACGGCTGTTGCAGTGCAGCATGATGCTATTGGGCAAAAGGGGGCATCATGAAATTGATCCTGGCAATCATTAAACCATTCAAGCTCGACGAGGTGCGCGAAGCGCTCACCGGCTTGGGTATCGCTGGCATGACCGTGACCGAGGTCAAGGGTTTCGGTCGGCAAAAGGGGCAGACCGAAATCTATCGCGGCGCCGAATACGCCACCAACATGGTGCCGAAGGTAAAAATCGAGCTCGTCTGCGACGACGCGCTCGCACCGCGGGTGGTCGAAACGCTCCAGCAAAGCGCCGGAACCGGGTCGATCGGCGATGGCAAGATTTTCGTTCTCGACGTGGGTCAGGCCGTGCGCATCCGCAGCGGCGAGACCGGCGAGGCGGCACTGTAATGACGAAGGGGGAAATTATGACGTTCGCAAATAAATTTGCGGCGGGCGCCGGGGCTGTGGGCCTTTCGCTGTTCGCCGCACTGCCCGCTTGGGCGCAGGAAGCGGCGCCCGCCGTCGCCGAAGCCACAGCGCCGACGCCCGACAAGGGCGACACCGCATGGATGATGACCGCGACCGTGCTGGTCATGGCGATGATCGTCCCCGGCCTCGCGCTGTTCTATGGCGGCCTCGTCCGCACCAAGAATATGCTGTCGGTCCTCACACAAATCATCGCGGTCGCCGCACTCGCGATGATCATGTGGGTGATGTTCGGTTACAGCCTCGCCTTTGGCGGCGACGCCAACCAGTTCGTATCGGCGGGCAAGCTCTTCCTCGCCGGGGTTACGGCGGATTCGACCGTCGCGACCTTTACCGACGGCGTCGTCATTCCCGAATTCGTCTTCATCGCCTTCCAGATGACCTTCTCGGCGATCACCGTCGCGCTGGTCCTTGGCGGGCTTGTCGAGCGCATGAAATTCTCAGCGGTGATGGTCTTTGCGATCGTCTGGCTGTCGATCGTCTATTATCCGATCGCGCACATGGTCTGGTATCTGGGCGGCACCGACGAAGCCACCGGTCTGATCTTCGGCTGGGGCGCGCTCGACTTTGCCGGCGGGACCGTCGTCCACATCAACGCGGGCGTTGCGGCGCTGGTCGGCTGCCTGATCATCGGCAAGCGCAACGGCTATCAGAAAGACATCATGGCGCCGCACTCGCTGACCATGACCCTGATCGGTACCGGTCTGCTGTGGGTGGGCTGGTTTGGTTTCAACGCCGGGTCGGCGCTTGAAGCCAATGGCTCGGCTGGCCTCGCGCTGATCAACACCTTCACCGCCACCGCTGCCGGTATCCTGTTCTGGATGCTCACCGAACGTGCCCTCGGTCATAAGGGGTCGCTGCTCGGCGCCTGTTCGGGGGCGATCGCCGGTCTGGTTGCGGTCACTCCGGCGGCGGGCAATTCGGGTCCGTTCGGTGCGATCCTGCTCGGCGCCATCGCGGGTGTCGTCTGCTGCTGGGTCGTGATGAAGCTGAAAGCCAAGCTCGGCTTTGACGACTCGCTCGACGTGTTCGGCATCCATGGCGTCGGCGGCCTGATCGGTTCGATCCTGACCGCGGTCACCATGCTGCCCGCGCTCGGCGGTCCGGCCGGCGACGACTATGTCCTCGGCAGCCAGCTGTGGATCCAGATCAAGTCGGTCGGCGTCGCCGTCCTCTGGTCCGCGGTTGGTTCTGCCATCGCCTTCTACATCGCCAAGGCCGTCACCGGCGGCCGCGTCTCGGCAGAGGTCGAACGCGAAGGCCTCGACCTCGGCGAGCACGGAGAGCGCGCCTACAACTACTGATCCGCGAGACAGGATACCCGTCGCCGCACGTCTCTCTCCTTTCAAAGACGGCGGCGGGATCCTCACCAGGTTCCTCCTGCGAACCACTGGCCGGGACATATGTCCCGGCCATTTTTTTGGTGGCGCCCCTTTGCCCGAGCGCTTCCGGACTGTGGCCGCCGCGCAACATAACGCTGCGATTCGTCGCGCAAGATTCATGCGTCATTGCGGATTTGTGACAAAAGAGGCATTTTTTGCGGCGCGACGCGGCAACATAGCCACGCGCGTTACAGAGAGGATATCACCATGCATGCTCGCACTATACTGCTGGCCGGGCTTTCCACGCTCGCGCTGGTTCCTGTTGCCACGCCCGCGCTCGCCCAAGAGGCCGGCGCCGCCGAAGACGACAGCAACATCATCATCGTCACCGCGACCAAACGCGACGCCAATCTTCAGGACATTCCCTTTTCGATCAACGCCCAGACGGCCGAGGATATCCAGAAATCGGGCGCCGTGACGCTCGAAGATCTGTCGCGCAACGTCGCTGGCCTGTCGGTCCAGAACCTCGGCCCGGGGCAGAGCCAGGTGTCGGTGCGCGGCGTGTCCGCGGGGCAGGTCGTCCGCGACCAGCCCGGGGTCAAGGAACAGGTCGGGGTCTATCTCGACGAAAGCGTCATCTCGCTCTCGCTGTTCACCCCCGACATCGACCTGTATGACCTCAACCGCGTCGAAACGCTGCGCGGGCCACAGGGCACCCTGTTCGGGTCGGGTTCGGTCGGCGGGACGATCCGCTACATCACCAACCAGCCCAAGATCGGGGTGATGGAGGGCAGCGTCGAGGCCAACCTCAATCTCGTCGACGGCGACGACATTGGTGGCCATTTGAAGGGTGCGGTCAACATCCCGATGGGCGACACCGCGGCGATCCGGGCGGTCGGCTATTACACCCGTTATGGCGGCTTTATCAACGCGGTCGGCCCGGCGGGCGGCGACGACGTCAATAGCGGCGAACGCTATGGCGGTCGCCTCGCGCTGACCTTTGAACCCAGCGACAACTTCTCGATTACCCCGCGCGTCGTGTATCAAAAGGTCACCGCCGACGGCTTCAACCGCCAGGACATCTATAACCTCTACGGCAACCAGTTCACGACGACGCGCCCGCAGGTCACCTATGACGAGCGCGAGCAGTATCTACTGCTACGCGAAGGGTTCGAGGACGAAACGCTGATCGCCGATCTCAACCTCAATGTCGGGCTCGGCGGCGCCAAGCTGACGTCGGTGACGAGCTATATCAACCGCGACATTTTGGTCAGCCGCGACGCCAGCGCGCTAACCGGATCGGTGTCGGTCGACTTAGGCTATCCCGACGCCGGGGTGTTGCTGCCTTCGAACCTGGTCGACACAACCGACCTCGAAACCTGGTCGCAGGAGCTGCGGCTGGCGTCGGACAATGACAGCCGGTTCCAGTGGGTGATCGGCGGTTTTTATTCCAAGGTCGACCGCGTCTATACCCAGACACTGCCTACCCCCGGTTATGATGCGGTCACCGATGCGACGCTCGGTGCCGGAACGTCGGCAGCGGTCGCCAACGGCTTTGGCGCCAATTCGCCATACAACGCTTTCCTGCCCTACGACATCAAGCAGTTCGCGCTGTTCGGGGAGGTCAGCTATGATCTCAGCGACGCCTTCACCGCGACCGCGGGCGGGCGCTATTACGACTTCAAGGAAACGCGCAGCTTCGTCTCGGGCGGGCTGTTCGCCAATGGCGACAACCGCACCGACAGCACCAAGTCGAGCGGTTTCACCCCGCGCTTCCTGCTGTCCTACGACCTCAGCGATGCGGTGACTGTCAATGCGCAGGCATCGAAGGGCTTCCGCCTCGGCGGGGTCAACGATCCGCTCAACCTGCCGCTCTGTTCGCCCGCCGATGCCGCATTGTTCGGCGGCTTCCAGGACTATGACGATGAAACGCTGTGGAACTACGAACTCGGCGTAAAATCGCAGGGTCGCGGTTTCACTTTCAATGCTGCTGGCTTCTACAACGACATCAAGAATCTGCAGGTTACGCTCGATGCCGGCAGCTGTTCGTCGCGCGTCGTCTTCAACGTGCCGAAGGCGCATTCGATGGGCGTCGAATTCGAACTCGGCTTGTCGCCGACCGACGGTCTCGACCTCAACCTGTCGGGCAGCATCATCGAGGCCGAATTCGATTCGACGCTGCCTGGCGTGCTGGCTGCCACGACCGGTATCCGCGAAGGCAATCGACTACCGTCGGTGCCGAAATTCCAGCTGTCGGCGTCGGGCAGTTATGAATGGCCGATCGGCGATACCGCGAACATGTATGTTGCGGCGTCGGTGCAGCATGTCGGTACACGCTTTACCCAGCCCGCGGACCAGGAAAACAACCCGCGCACCTTCGTCCATGGCCTGCCGTTCGGCGGCGCTCCGGCGGGTTCGTCCACGACCGTCGACCTGCAATTGCCCGATTATCAGCTGGTCAATCTCAGCGCCGGGGTCGACTTCGACAATGGCCTGTCGCTGATCGCTTACGTCAACAACCTGTTCGACGAAAATGCGCTGCTGTCGTTCGATCGCGAACGCGGCGGGCGGGCGCGGCTCGGTTATACGGTCGGCCAGCCGCGCACCTTTGGCGTTACCGCGCGCAAGACCTTCTGATCGTCAATAGGAGCAAAAGGAGGGGTCGGTTCAGTGACGAACCGGCCCCTTTTGCTGCACGCTGCACTGCACAATAAATAGGCAGGCTTGCCGCAAATTTAGGCCTTCCCAACATGACATTAATATGGCATTCATTGCGTCAACAGTTTCAGGAGGGGAGAGCCTGAAAGGCTGGGCCCGGACCCAAATCCCGCCCCACATTTTTTTTTGGCAATATAAAAATAGGCAAAAAAAAGCCAGATTTAAAGGGTTTAGTTTTAAGCCCATCCCCATAGCA
>NZ_JAIBES010000019.1 GCF_019459305.1 Sphingopyxis sp.
GCTCCCGTCAGCACGCCCACGCCAGCGGTCCCAGCTTCCGCTGGCACGACGGCAAAAGGTGACCGCATCAAGGCCAGCCCGCTCGCCAAGCGCCTCGCCGCCGAACGCGGTATCGACCTGTCGGCGATCAGCGGCACCGGCCCCGGCGGCCGCATCGTCAAGGACGATCTCGACGGTGCTCCGGCAGGTGCTGCGGCGCCCGCAGCCGCACCCAGTGCAGCCGCTCCCGCCGCAACAGCCGCGGCGTCCGCGTCTGCTCCTGCTGCCGCTGGCCCGATCCCCGATTTCGGCATCCCACACGCGGACACGAAGCTCAGCGGCATGCGCAAGACGATCGCTCGCCGCCTGACCCAGTCGATGCAGGAAGCGCCGCATATCTATCTGACCGTCGATATCCGCCTCGACGCGCTGCTCAAGCTGCGCGGCGAGCTCAACGCCAGCCTCGAAAGCCGCGGGGTCAAGCTCAGCGTCAATGACATGCTGATCAAGGCGCTCGCGGTTGCGCTCGAACGCGTCCCGGCGTGCAACGTGTCGTTCGGCGGCGATGTCATGCGCCAGTACAGCCGCGCCGACATCTCGGTCGCGGTCAGCATCCCCGGCGGGCTGATCACCCCGATCATCACCGACGCGGGCGGCAAGTCGATGTCGAAAATCTCGACCGAAATGGCCGAGCTTGCCGCGAAGGCCAAGGAAGGCAAGCTCCAGCCCAGCGAATATCAGGGCGGCACCGCCAGCATCTCGAACATGGGCATGATGGGGATCAAGCAATTCACCGCGGTGATCAACCCGCCGCAGGCGATGATCATGGCGATCGGTGCGGGTGAGAAGCGCCCCTATGTGGTCGACGACGCGCTCGCGATCGCTACCGTGATGTCGGCGACCGGCAGCTTCGACCACCGCGCGATAGATGGGGCGGATGGCGCGCTGCTGATGAAGACCTTCAAGGAGCTTGTTGAAAGCCCGCTGGGACTGGTGGCGTAAACATGGCTGACACCAACTACGACCTCATCGTCCTCGGCTCGGGGCCCGGCGGCTATGTGGCGGCGATCCGCGCGGCTCAACTGGGCCTGAAAACCGCGATCGTCGAGCGCGAAAATCTTGGCGGTATCTGCCTCAACTGGGGCTGCATCCCGACCAAGGCGCTGCTGCGTTCGGCCGAAATCTATCATTATATGCAGCATGCGGGCGATTACGGCCTGATTGCGCAGCAGATCAGCGCCGACATCGACGCGGTGGTAAAGCGCAGCCGCGGCGTTGCAAAGCAGCTAAGCCAAGGCGTTGCCTTCCTGATGAAGAAGCACAAGATCACCGTCCATATGGGCGAGGGCAAGCTGACCGCGCCGGGCAAGCTGGACGTCAAAGGCGAGAAGGGCACCGAAGCCCTGACCGCCAAGAATATCATCGTCGCCACCGGCGCCCGCGCGCGCGACCTGCCGTTCGCGCCCGCCGACGGCAAGCGCATCTGGACCTATCGCGACGCGCTCGTCCCGCCCGAAATGCCCAAGAAATTGCTCGTCATCGGATCGGGCGCGATCGGGATCGAATTTGCGAGCTTCTACAGCGACATGGGCGCCGACGTGACCGTCGTCGAAATGCTCGATCGGCTTGTCCCGGTCGAGGATGCCGATGTGTCGGCCTTCCTGGAAAAACAGCTCAAGAAACAGGGCATGACGATCTTCACCGGCGCCGGGGTCGAGGAACTGAAGGCGACCGCCAACGGCGTCACTGCGAAGATTAAGACCAAGGACGGCAAGACCGAGAGCGCCGAATTCAGCCACGCGATCGTTGCGATCGGGATCGTCCCGAACACCGAGAATATCGGGCTGGAGGCGCTCGGCGTGAAGACGACCAAGGGCCATATCGACACCGACGCGATGTGCCGCACCAATGTCCCCGGCATCTGGGCGATCGGCGACGTCACCGCGCCGCCGTGGCTAGCGCACAAGGCGATGCACGAATCGGTCATTTCGGTCGAGGCGATCGCGGGCAATCACCCGCACGCGATGGACCCGCGCAACATCCCCGGCTGCACCTATTGCCGCCCGCAGATCGCCAGCGTCGGGCTGACCGAAGCGAAGGCCAAGGAACTCGGTTACGAGGTCAAGGCCGGAACCTTCCCCTTCATTGGCAACGGCAAGGCGATTGCGCTCGGCGAATCCGAAGGCTTCACCAAGACCGTGTTCGACGCCAAGACCGGCGAACTGCTCGGCGCGCACATGATCGGCGCCGAGGTCACCGAACTGATCCAGGGCTATACGATCGGCAAGACCGCCGAGCTGGTCGAGGATGATTTCATCGGCACCGTCTTCCCGCATCCGACATTGAGCGAGACGATGCATGAGGGCGTGCTGGCGGCGTTTGGACGGCCGCTACATATCTAGCAATTAACGTCAGGGCGGGCGACGATGGACCGGTGCGCCGCCGCGCCTTGCCTCCGTCGCCCGCGCCTTTCAACGTGCCGGATCCTGACGCAAATCCGTGGCTTTGCCGCGCAGGCCGACATTCGACGCCGATCGAGCGTGGGGGCCGCCGCTGACCGTCGTTGATTGCGCTATGAATGGCCTTTGGCCATAGACGACGGCGTGAAAGCTGCACCCACCCGCACCGCCATCATCCGCAACGCCCTGATCGCCACGCTATTGCTGTTCGCGATGGTCAGCGCCGTGGTCGCGGCGGGCTTGGTCGATGGCCTCGACCAGCAGATCAGCGCCGCGCTGGTGATGACCGTGGACACTGCGCCAAGCTGGTGGATCCTGTTTATGCAGAGTGTCAGCTGGATCGGCGGCGGGCTGCCGCGGTGGGGGATCGTCATCCTGCTTTGCGCACTGGTCTGGCACTGGTGCGGGCCGCGCTGCGCGGTGGCGCTGGGCGGGGCGTCGTTGATCGCCAATTTTGCCTCGAGCGTGCTGAAAATGTCCTTCGGGCGGCCGCGTCCCGATCTGGTGCCGCATCTTGATCATGTCGGCAGCGCTGCCTACCCCAGCGGCCATGCGACGAGCGCGGCGGTGGTCTATCTCCTCCTCGCCTGGCTAGCGCCACCCCGCTGGCGCAATGCGGCCTCGGCGCTCGCGGTGTCGATCATCATCCTCAACGCTTTCTCGCGCATCATGCTGGGCGTGCATTGGGCGAGCGACATTGTCGGCGGGACGTTGCTCGGGACGGTCTTTGCGCTGCTCGGGGCGTGGTGGGTCAGCGCGCGCGGCCAGCGCAACGGCGGCGCACTAAGGGAATCGTAAACTGTCGCTGTTATCGAGGCCCGCGGAATCGCGGGAGCTTCGGTATGGACATTTCCCCTGTCATCATATTTTGCCTGGTCGGCGGGCTGTTGCTTGCGCTGCCGCTGATCATCAGAAAATTGCGCACCTCTGCTGGCAGCGATGACGCGGCAGGTGTGGGCTTCGAAGCGAAGCTGAAACCCGGTGAGGTCGTCGTTGAACCGGCGTTCGATCCCGATGCCGCCTTCGCCAATTACATGCGCAAACGCGAAGCGGGGCTGGCAGGCGACGTGTCGGTCGATCCCCTGGAAGACGTGCCAGCACGCCCCGCCAGCTTTGGCCGCAAGGCGATTTAGCCGCCGCTTCGCTCTCGACAGCCGCGCGCCATCGGTTACGAACATGGCATGGCACAAGGCACCCACGATTTCGTCCCCGATCCGCGCAATGACGCGATCCTGATCAACGTCAACGGCACGCTCGTACCGCGTGCACAGGCCAGCGTTTCGGTGTTCGACAGCGGCTTCATGCTCGGCGACGGGGTGTGGGAGGGGATTCGCGTCCACAAGGGGCGCATGGCGTTCCTCGACCAGCATCTTGACCGGTTGTGGGAGGGGGCCAAGGCGATCGCGATGGACATCGGCATCGATCGTGGGACGCTCACCCAGCGGCTCTACGATACGATCGAAGGCAATGGCATGGACGCCTGCCACATCCGCTTGATGGTGACGCGCGGCATCCGGTCGACGCCCTATCAGGATCCGCGCGTCGTCATCTCGCCCGCGACGATCGTGATAATTGCCGAATATAAGGATCCGTTGCCATCGACGGTTGAGAAAGGCCTGTCGCTGTTCACCGTGCATGTGCGCCGCGGCGACCCGGCGGTGCAGGATCCCAAGCTTAATTCGCATTCGAAGCTCAACTGCATCACCGCGTGCATTCAGGCCGCGCAGGCGGGCGCCGACGAGGCGCTGATGCTCGACCCGCACGGCTTTGTCGCGACATGCAACTCGACCCATTTCTTCATTGTGCGCAAGGGCGAGGTGTGGACGTCGAGCGGCGATTATTGCCTGGCCGGGATCACGCGCAGCAACGTCATCCGCCTCTGCCGTGAGAATGATATTCCGGTGTTCGAAAAGAATTTCTCGCTGACCGAGGTTCATGGCGCTGATGAGGCGTTTGTGACCGGCACGTTTGCCGGGGTCGTCCCGGCGCACACGATCGACGGACGCGTACTGACCGAGGGGCGTGGGCCGATGGTCGAGCGGTTGCAGGGCTTGTACAAGGCATTGATCGAGCGTGATATTGCGCGACGCGCTTGATGGATAAGCCGTCCTCCCAGGCCCGTTTGTGTCGAGTGAAGTCGAGACATGTTGGCGCCGCGCGTGTCTCGACTTCGCTCGCCACGAACGGAGGTTCGGGGATGCTGCAATGACCATCCGCATCGCGATGTGGTCGGGACCGCGCAATCTGTCGACGGCGATGATGCGCAGCTTCGGCAGCCGCGCTGATACCCATGTCACCGACGAGCCTTTCTACGGCGCCTATCTGAAATCGACCGGCGATCCGCAGCCGATGGCGGAGGAGGTCTTGGCTTCCATGGACTGCGACTGGCAAAGCGTCGCGCGCAGCATGACCGGGCCGAACCCGGCAGATACGGCGATCTGGTATCAGAAGCATATGGCGCACCATATGGTCGGCCCGATCGCGCATGATGACCTGCCGAGCCTGCGCCACGCCTTCCTGATCCGCGATCCGGTGCGCGTCGTTGCGAGCTATGCGGCCAAGCGCGTCGCGGTGCGGCCCGACCATCTCGGTACCGACAAGCAGGTCGAATTTTTCGACCGCGAAGCGGATCGGCTGGGTCATGCGCCGCCGGTGATCGATAGCGCCGACATCCTGCGCGATCCAGCGGGAATGCTGCAGAAATTGTGCGCGGCGCTGGGGATTGTATGGGATCCGGCGATGCTGTCTTGGGAGGCCGGATTGCGGCCGACCGACGGCATATGGGCGAGCCATTGGTATGACGCAGTGGCGGCGAGCACCGGCTTTGGCGCGCCCGACACGCCGCAGCCCGAGCTGACGTCGCAGGCCCAAAGCGTCGCCGACGCCTGCCGGCCCGACTACGACTATCTGGCGCAGCACAAGATCAAAGCCTGATCCTTTTCAATCCTCCCTGTCGCGAAGCGGTGGGGAGGGTGAGTGCGGGGTTGGATTACCCCGGCAATCCAGGTCCAGTCCGGGGGTCTGGACGAGCCAGCACTCTTGCGAAGCACGGGGTGGAGGGGCGGCAACGGCAGCGTCAAAGCCCCTCCGTCAGCGGCTTACGCCGCCGCCACCTCCCCATCGCTGCGCGACAGGGAAAATCAAATGCACGCCGTTTTCATTTTCCGCTGTCCTATTAAGTCCCGCTTTGCCATCTAGTTTGCGGGCACCAACAACAGGGCGGGTCAAACATGCAATCGCGAGTGAAGTTCGGCAGTTTTCTGCGGGGAATCGGTTTGGGCTCGGCGGCGCTTTTCGCTGCATCAGCGGCAGCGCAGGCACCCGGCGGGCAGACGGTCATAACCGCCGCACGCTATGTCGATGTGCTCACCGGCAAGACGGTCGAACATCCCGCCATCTTCGTCGGCCCCGATGGCCGCATCACCAATATCGCCGATGCGCGGGTCATCAAATGGGGCAGCGACGTCAAGCACATCAATCTGGGCGACAAGACGCTGGTTCCCGGCCTGATCGACATGCACGTCCACCTCGACGGTCCCGCCGACATCGGCGGCTATCGCGGGCTGGAATTCACCGACAGTTTCTGGGGCATGACCGCGGTCAAAAACGCGCGCGACATGCTCGATGCCGGGTTCACCACCGTGCGCAACGTCGGGGCGGGCGATCGCAACGATATCGGGCTGAAACAGGCGATCGACGCCGGCTATGCCGTGGGGCCGCGTATCGTCCCAGCGGGCTATGCGCTGGGCGCGACCGGCGGTCATTGTGACAGTACCTTTCTGCCCCCCAGCTTGGAAAAGAAGGACGGCAAGGAAGAGGGGATCGGCGATAATCCGGAAGAGCTGCGTTACCAGGTCCGCCGCCAGCGCAAATATGGCGCCGAAGTGATCAAGGTGTGCGCGACCGGCGGCGTCTTCTCGCGCAACACCGAACCGGGCCAGCTGCAAGTTCCCGAGAACGAGCTTAAGGCGATCGCCGACGAGGCGCATCAGTGGGGGCTGCGCGTCGCCGCTCACGCGCATGGCGGCGCTGGCATCCGCGCCGCGATTGCTGCCGGGATCGACACGATCGAACATGCCAGCCTGGTTGACGACGAAGGCATCCGCATGGCGGTAGCGCGCAAGCAGCCGGTGTGGTTCGCGATGGACATCTTCAACACCGAATATACCCAGGCCGAAGGCGCCAAGAACGGGGTACTCGAGGATAATCTGCGCAAGGATCGCGAGATCGCGCAGATCCAGCGCGACAATTTCCGCAAGGCGCACCGCGCCGGGGTGCGGATGGTTTTCGCGTCCGACGCCGGAGTGATGCCGCACAGCCAGGTCGGCGGCCAGTTCCGCGTCATGGTCGAATATGGAATGACCCCGCTGCAAGCCATTCAGGCGGCGACAAAGAACGCCGCCGAGGCGCTGGGGCGCGAGAAGGACGTCGGCGCGATCGCAGTGGGGCGTTATGCCGATCTGGTCGTCCTCGAAGGCGATCCGCTGACCGATGTGCGCCAGCTGGAAAGCGTTGACGCGGTGGTCAAGGGTGGGGTGCTGGTGAAGGGGGAGTAGTCACGCCCACCTGAAGCCGTTCGTACTGAGCTTTTTGAAGCAACACAGCACCCCGACGCACCAGGTCGTAGCGTGGGTGGTTTTCTCCTGACGCATCGGTGGGTTGCGGGCGGTTTCGGCCGACGCGGCGAAGGACCCTGGTCGCAACCTATGGAGTTCGCAGATGTGCGCTTATGAGAGAATCATGCAGGGATTGAGCGAGGCGCTGGGCCATGCCCAGGGCAAGAATGTCGGCGCGCGCGTTCACCGGATCGAGGTGCCCAGCGTCGATGTCGCCGCGATCCGCGCCAGCACGGGTCTGTCGCAGGGCGCCTTCGCGCGCAGCATCGGCGTCTCCAAGGGCACGCTGCTCAACTGGGAGCATGGCCGCAGGCACCCCAACGGCCCCGCCCAGGTGCTGCTCGCCATGCTTGCGAAGAAGCCCTCGCTGGTGAGCGAGCTGCTGCGCTGACCGCCGTTATGGCCGACAGCAAAGCAGGGCCGCGATGCTACGCATCGGACCCATAATTTTTTGAAGCACCGTACGTCTTCGCCGCAACGGTGAAGGAATGGACAGCCCTTCGACAAGCCCAGGGCGAAGGGAAATCTGGTTGCTTAATACACCACCAGCTTGTCCACGATCGCATCGCGCATCTCGGGGGTGAAGTTCAGCACCGCCTCGGCATAGGTCGCCACATCGCCATGATCGCGGCGCACCGTCGCCAGTGCGGCGTCGAGGAAGATCGGGTTCACCGACATCAGGGTGCGGATCGCGTCGTCGTGGATTTCGGAATTGTAACGGGCGCGGATGACATCGCCGCCCTGCGCAATCCGCTCCTCGATCTTGCCCGCGCTGTTGGTGAGCAGATAATCGTGCATCAGATCATCCTCATGCACTCCAAGCAGCCGGTGGACGACCGCAACCGCAAAGCCGGTGCGGTCCTTGCCCGCGACGCAATGCACCAGGCTGGGCGCGTCATATTCGGCGAGCGCCGCGAGATAGAGGCGCAGGGTGTTCACGAGCACGGGGCGATAAGGCATCCCGGCATAGACATCGATCATCCGCGAGCGCGCCGTATCGTTATCGATCGTCCCCCCCGCTGCCTGCAAATGAGGAGCGAGACCCGCGGTATTGCCTTCGGCATAGAGAACGCGCGCCGAAAAGCCTTCAGGTCGCCGACAGGGATGCAGAGCGCGTTCGTCGTCACCGCGCAGGTCGATGATCGTCTCGATCCCCAGCTTGTCGATCGCCTCCAGATCGTCGTCGTCAGCGTCCTGATGATGCGCCGATCGCCACAGCATGCCGCTGCGCAGCCGCCCGCCGCCCTCAACCGCATAGCCGCCATAATCGCGGAAATTGTGAACGCCGGTCAGGGGCAGGACACGCTCGGCAATCATGGTCATTCTCCTGTAAACACCGGTGGGCGTTTTTCGACGAAGGCATTGATCGCCTCCCGGTTATCGGCCGTTTCGTGCACAATCGCCTGATAAGCGGCGCTGAGCTCCAGGATGTCGCTCATCCGGCTATGCTGCGCCTCGCGCAGCAACCTTTTGGTCAGGCGCAGCGCGCGCGGCGGATTGCACACGATCCGTTCGGCAATCGCGACCGCGCGGTCGAGCAGTTCCGCGTCGGGGACGACGTCCGTGACGAGACCATATTCCTTTGCCTGCTGCGCGTCAAAGCGGTCGCCGGTCAGGAACAGTTCGGCGGCGCGGGGATAGCCGAGGACCTTCTGGAGCAGCCAGGCGCCGCCGTCGCCGGGAACGATCCCGACCTTGATGAAGCTACATGCAAATTTTGCACTCTCGGCGGCGATGCGGATGTCGCAGGTGCAAGCAAGGTCGCAGCCAAGGCCGATGGCGTGCCCGTTGACCGCGGCGATCATCGGCACTTCGCAGTCCATCAGCGCGCGGATCACCGCCTGCACGCCCTTGCGATAATTGGCGCGCGTGGAGTCGGGCTGGTCTAGCACGCCGATGCCGGTGCGATCCTGCATGCCTTTGAGGTTGCCGCCGGCGCTGAAGGCCTTTCCGCTGCCGGTCAGGATGATTGCGCTGACGCCGCGGTCTTCGCCGAGGGTGCGGAGCGTGTCGATGATGTCCTGGCAGTCCTCATGGGTGCCGATCGCGTTCATGCTTTCGGGCTTGATCATGGTCAGGATCGCGATCTTGCCCCGCCGTTCGACACTCAAAAACTCGCCCATGATCAAAATTCCTTTCCTGTTGGCAAAGGCTATTGCATGGCTGTCGGGACATGCAAGGCTTTGCGCTCTATCCCTTCGATCCACCTGGCGATGTTGCGGCACTGCGCGCCGAATTGCGGGCATGGCTTGCGGTGAACCAACCGCAGGGCGACATCGTCGCGCGCGCCAATTGCTGGGCAAGCTTCGATGCCGATTTCAGCCGCGCGCTGGGCGCTGCCGGTTACATCGGGATGACGCTGCCGGAGCGCTATGGCGGCGGCGACCGGCATCCGCTCGAACGCTATGTGGTGATCGAGGAATTGCTCGCGGCGGGTGCACCGGTCGGCGCGCACTGGATCGCCGACCGCCAGACCGGGCCGCTGATCCAGCGCTATGGCAGCGAAGAGCAGCGCGAATGCTATCTGCCGGGGATTGCCAAGGGCGAGCTTTACGCGTGCATCGGCCTGTCCGAACCTGGTGCGGGTTCCGACCTGGCCGCGGTGCGCACGACAGCGCGCGAAACCGCCGAGGGCTGGCGCATCAACGGCCAGAAAATCTGGACCACCGGCGCGCATTTTTCGCACATCATGCTGGCGCTTGTCCGCACCGAAGAGGGCAGCGAGCGCAACGCGGGATTAAGCCAGCTGCTGATCGATCTCGATACCCCCGGCATCACGATCCGCCCGATCATCGACATGGCGGGTCATCATGATTTCAACGAGGTGTTTTTCGACGATGTGCTGGTGCCGCATGGCGCGCTGGTCGGGATGCGCGGGCAGGGGTGGCAACAGGTTACCGCCGAGCTGGGTCTCGAACGATCCGGGCCGGAGCGCTATCTGTCGAGCCACGCGCTGCTTGTCGCGCTGATCGATGCGGCGGGCGCCCAACCCGAGCCGGCGGTTGCGGCGCTGATCGGCGAACTGGCGGCCGAAATGTGGACGCTGCGCCAACTGTCGATGTCGACCGCGGCGAAGCTGGCAGCGGGCGAGGATCCGATGGTCGAGGCGTCGGTGGTCAAGGAATTGGGCAATGCGTTCGAGCAGGACATGCCGCGCCGGGTGCAAGCGATCGTGACAAGCGGCTGGGACGAGCCGGACAATCTGGCGCGCCTACTCCGCGCGCTGCTAATCGCATCGCCCAGCTTTTCACTGCGCGGCGGGACGCGCGAAGTGATCCGGGGGATCATCGCACGCGGACTGGGCCTGCGATGAGCGCGGCGCGTGAGATGCTGTGTGATACCGCGCGGGCGGTGTTCGCCGAGGCGGCGACAGCGGGGATGGGGCCCATTGCGGAAGCCGGTTTTGCGTTGTTGCTGGTGCCGGAAGACGAGGGCGGGTTTGGCGGTGACTGGGGCGACGTGAATGCGGTGCTGCAGATTGCCGGAGCCATGGTTCCCGACCTGCCGGTTGCCGAGCTGATCGTAAGTGAGGCGCTGCAACCCGCCGCGACCGTGAGCCTGATGGCGGGAGCGATGGGTCAGGCGCTGGCGCTGTCGATCGAGCATGTGAACACGCGCCAACAGTTCGGGCGGCCGCTGGGGAAATTTCAGGCGGTGCAGCAATCGCTGGCGGTGATGGCGTGCGAGGTGCGCGCGGTCGAGGCGGCGGCGGCGGCGCTGGCGACGCGGCTGGATGCGGTGGGGCTTGATCCGGCTGCAGCGGATTTCGAGATCGCTGCGGCAAAGCTGCGCGCGAACCGCGCGGTCGGGGTCGTCACCGCGATCGCGCACCAGGTGCATGGTGCGATCGGCTTTACGCGCGAATATGATCTTAATCGGGTGACGATCCCGCTGATGCGCTGGCGCGGCGCGCATGGGAATGATGCGTATTGGGCGCTGATACTCGGGCGGCAGGTTGCGGAGTTTGGCGGTGAGGGGCTGTGGGAAGCACTAACCGCGCGTTGAGCTCCCACCAGATATTCCGTTCGCATCGAGCGAAGCCGAGATGCTTTTGGGCCCTGCGCCACGCCAAGGTGTCTCGGCTTCGCCCGGCACGAACGGAGGCCGGAGAATTACCGCACCGCGCCACCTTCGCGCAGCGCCGTAATCCTTGCTGGGTCATAGCCGAGGCCCGCCAATACCGCATCGCCATCGGCGCCGACAGCAGGGGCGGGGCGCGGGGTGTCGTTGACCGTTGCTGAATAGCGCGGCGCGGGAGCGGGTTGGACCGCCCCCCCTATAGTCAGAAACGTCTCGCGTTCGACGTTATGCGGGTGCTGCGGCGCTTCGCTCAGCGAAAGGATCGGCGCAAAGCAGACGTCGGTCATCTCCATGATCGCGCACCATTCGTCGCGGGTCTTGGTCGCAAAAATCGCGGTCAGTTTTTCCTTGAGCGATACCCATTGCGAAGGATCCATTTGAGCATCGAAGGAAGGGTCGTTTTGCAGTCCGGTCTTCTCGCGCAGCAGCGCATAGAATTGCGGTTCGATCGATCCGATCGAGATGAATTTGCCGTCGGCGCAGACATAGCTGTCATAGAAATGCGCGCCGCCGTCGAGCATGTTGACCCCGGCCTCGTCCTTAAGCCGCCCCGCCGCGTGGAACCACCAGCTCATCCCGGCGAGCAGCGCCGATCCGTCCGTCATCGCGCAATCGATCACCTGACCCTCGCCGGTACGCGCCGCATGGACGAGCGCGCTCGACATGCCGAACGCCAGCATCATCCCACCGCCGCCGAAATCGCCCACATAATTGACCGGTGGCACCGGCTTTTCGCCCGCGCGGCCGATGCCGTGAAGGACGCCCGACAGCGAGATATAATTGATGTCGTGCCCTGCTGCCTGCGCATAAGGCCCGAACTGGCCCCAGCCCGTCATGCGGCCATAAACAAGCTTCGGATTGTCGGCGAGCAGCACATCGGGGCCAAGGCCGAGCCGTTCCATCACGCCAGGGCGATAGCCCTCGATGATCCCGTCGGCGTTTTTGCAAAGGTCACGCGCGATCGCGACCGCTTCCGGGTTTTTCATATCAAGCGCGATCGAGGTCCGGTTGCGGCTGAGCGGATCGCGCGGGTCCATGAAACCGCCGGGGCGGTCGATGCGGATAACTTCGGCGCCATGATCGGCGAGCATCATCCCGCAAAAGGGACCGGGACCAATGCCCGCAAATTCGATGATTTTGATTCCGCGCAACGGACCTGACATATCTTGCTCCCTGTTTGCTCATATTCGATGGTGGACGGCGAGTGCGGCCCGATTGTCTTTGAAGTGTCCCAATGCGATTCTAGCGCGTCATTGATTCCGAACGGAGAGGTTTCCCAAAATGCTCAATCGCCGCCAGTTTTCCATGACCGCCTTTGCCTTTGCAGGCCTTGCCATGCAGAGCCGCGCCGCGGCGGGTGGACTGATGGCGACCGCGCCCGGTTATGGCCCGCTGCAAAGCGACCCCGCGGGGCTGATCGACCTGCCGCCCGGCTTTTCCTACCAGATTGTCTCGCAGTTTGGCGACGCGATGAGCGACGGGTACCGCGTCCCCGATCGCGCTGACGGCATGGGCTGTTTCCGCCTCGATAACGGCAAGCTGGCGCTGGTGCGCAATCACGAGCTTGGACCGAAGCATATCGCCAGCGGGCCTTTGAATGCTGGCGCGGCGGTGCCGGAAGGCACATTCGACCGCGTTGGCCGCGCGGCCATTCCGGGCGGCACGACGACGCTGGTGCTCGATGCCAACACACTGAAGGTTGAGCAGGAATATCTCAGCTTGCTCGGCACGATCCGCAACTGCGCGGGCGGGGTGACGCCTTGGAACAGCTGGCTGACGTGCGAGGAAAGCGTCGCTGGCCCTGCTGATGGCGTCGGACAGCCGCATGGCTGGATTTTCGATGTGCCCGCCGACGCCGGCAAGCTTGTCAAGGCCGAGCCGTTGAAAGCCATGGGCCGTTTTGTGCGCGAGGCCGCGGCAGTCGATCCGCGCACCGGCATCGTCTATATGACCGAGGATCGCGAAGACAGCCTGTTCTACCGTTTCCTGCCCGACGTTCCGGGGTCGCTCCACCGCGGCGGGCGATTGCAGGCGCTGGCCTTTTTCGACAAGAGCATCGGCGACAGCCGCAACTGGACTACGCCGGTGATGCAGCCGGGAAGCTGGCATTTCGCCGACTGGATCGACCTCGACGACCCCGAAAGCCCCGCCGACGACCTGCGCCTGCGCGGTGCGACCAAGGGCGCTGCCCGCTTTGCGCGCGGCGAAGGCATCCATTGGGGCGACAGTGAGCTTTATTTCACCTGCACGTCGGGCGGCCCTGCAAAACAAGGCCAGATCATGCGCTATCGCCCCTCGCATTATGAGGGGACGCCGCAGGAACGATCGAATCCCGGGCGGCTGCAATTGTTCCTCGAATCGACCGATCCCGCGCAATACAGCTTTGGCGACAATCTGACGGTCGCGCCCAACGGCCATCTGATCGTGTGTGAAGACCAGTATGAAGACACGGTCGACAATCATCTGCGCGGAGTCACTCCCTATGGCGAGGTTTATGCCTTTGGCCGGATCCGGGTCCAGACGGAACCGGCGGGCGCTTGTTTCGCGCCC
>NZ_JAIBES010000003.1 GCF_019459305.1 Sphingopyxis sp.
TAGAGCGTCGTGCTTTTAATCTGCAACATATCCAGCTTCCTTGAGGTAATTCCGGCATTCTTCTGGTGAGTAGAGTTCGCAGATCGAGCCGACGGCTTGCCAGAGGGCCTCGATGGTTCGTGCCTGGGCTTTTCGCAGATGAGCCTTGAGCTTGGCGAAGGCCATTTCGATGGGATTGAGGTCGGGGCTGTACGGCGGCAGGAAGAGGAACCACGCGCCGCGTTCCTTGAGGATGGCCTTGGCCTTCTCGCTCTTGTGGCTCGATAGATTGTCAAGAATGACCATGTCGCCGGGCCGCAGCGTCGGCGCGAGCTGGGTTTCGACATAGGTCTCGAAGAGACGCCGGTTCATCGGAGCGTCGATCACCCAAGGGGCGGTGAGCCCGTCATGACGCAGCGCGGCGATGAAGGTTTGCGTTCCCCAATGACCGAACGGCGCGGTCATCCGCAGCCGCTGCCCCCGGCGCGACCGGCCGCGCAGGCGGGTCATCTTCGTCGTCGTCCCGGTTTCGTCGATGAACACGAGCCTTTCGGGCCGCTTCTTCATCCAGGGCTGGCGATATCCGCTCCATACCCGCCGCGCGCGGGCAACGTCAGCGCGATCGGCTTCGCTCGCCAGCAGTGTTTTTTTTGACGGTAAAACCGTGCCGGAGCAGCAACCGCGATAGCGATGCCGGGTGCGCTTTCACCCCCCGTTCCGCAAAAAGACGCGCCGCCAACTCGGGCATCGTGATGTCTCCATTCGCCTCGACCCAACCGATCAGCACATCGGCATGGCGATCAAGCATACCGCTCCCCCTCGGACGGCCCTGACATGCAGGCGCCACCGATCCCGTCTGCGCCTTACGCTGCGCCAGGCGAACCGCCGTCGCCGCGCTCACCCCAAAGCGACGCGCCGCAGCACGGCGCGAGCTTCCTCGCTCTATCTCGCCAACGATCCGATCCCGAAGATCAACCGAACTGCTCTTGCCCATGATCCACCTCCAACAACGGTGAATCATAAATCCGCACTAAAGAGAATCCCCGCGATTCAGATTAATAACGCGACGCTCTAATACTACAGTTGCATTTAATGTCGTGTTCTTCGGTGACATTGAGCCGCGATCGCTTGGTGGGTTTGGCGCCATCGGGACCAAGCCCAGATGAAGGCGGGATGGTGTTGAGCCGCGAATATGAGCTTTGCGATGAGGCGCCT
>NZ_JAIBES010000028.1 GCF_019459305.1 Sphingopyxis sp.
GCTGAAGACGGCATCTCTAAATGCAACCCAAATCGCGGCTGGGCGAGCAAAGGCAAAGGTTCAGGGCGGCATGCGCAGCGCTGGGCTGGGCAGGCTCGGCAACGCCATCGGGAACGGTGGCGACTTGGGCAAGCGCGGCGCGGTGCGCAGCCAGGGCGGGGGCTGGTCAGCGTCGGGGTGGGTGCACGTCCGTAGCCGGTCGGAGCGCACGGTGGGCGCGATCGAAGCCTATACCGCGGGCGCCGAGATCGCGCCGCGCAAGGGCAGGTGGTTATGGATTCCGACCGATGATATTCCCGCCCGGGTCGGCAGGCGCAGCGTCACGCCGGAAACCTATACCCGGCTCGGCTTGGCGAACAGGATCGGTCCGCTCGTGTTCGTGTTGGCCCCCAGCGGCCGCGCGTTGCTGGTCGTGAAGGGCGCGAGCCTCAGCGCTTCGGGCAAATCACGGTCGGCGAAGTCGCTTCGCAAGAATGGCGGCTTGCGGAAGGGGCAGATCGCAGCAGAGACGATCGTCGCCTTCGTGGGGATCCGGCGCACCTCTCGCGCGGCTCGGGTCGACGTGGCGGTGATCATGCGGGAAGCGCAGGCGTCGTTGCCGGGTCTGATCGATCAGCAGCTGGGGAGGCGATAGGCCGAAGCCTGGCGCGCAACCATGGAGGCCGCCGCAGCATCATGGCTGGGCTGCTATTTCCCGGCCTTGAGATAGTCTCGCACACGATCATAGGCCTGACCAACGACGGCGACGGCGATTAGTATCTGCTCCTGACAAACGCCGCGGATTCTGGACCAAGCGAGCATGGCAGTTCGGTCGCTGCGATCGATCGCGCCGTCTTCGGATAAACTCGCGAACGTCGCTGTATCAGCCATTGCCCATCCCCTTCGAGCAACAAACGTGCGGCCGGGAAGGTGGGTTGCGTTCTGCCATGTCGAAATGCGGTCAGCGGTGCCCGCAGTGGCGGAAATCCCATGTTGCAGAAATTGTGCTAGAGTTCGTGCTTACGCGAATCGGAGTTGCTCGGGATCATACGAAGGGGAGCGAGCCAATGCGAACGGCAGTCACCGTGATCTTACTTGCGTGGAGCGCTCAGGCCCAAGCGAACTATCAGGCGACGTGTTCATACAGGGACACCAACAATCAGCCGATCTGCTCCTCGGTTGCCTGTGGCGAAAGTCCCTTGAAGGCCCGGCAAGCATGCTTGCGGGATTGCCCAAGTGGGGAGATCGACAGTGTGGGTTCCTCAAGTTGCAAGATACCGGGCGCTCCGACGCCCGACGACGGGGCATTTAACATCTGCGCTTATCCCCCTCCGGCATCTGACCGCTTAGAATTTGGGCCCTCTCGAACGATCCCGCGCCTTGGCGAGGATTATCTCTATTGGTCTCTGCCCGCACCTCCACCGGGGAAAACAACGAACGTCTATTGTAAGATTCAAAACGTAACCGGCGAGGGCTGGTGTCGCAAAGATATGGGCGGCCGATGCTACACCACGGTGTATGCTCAGAACGAAATGAAGGGCTTCGGCAAAGCTAGGAAGTTGGCGGACGGAACCTACGAAATCACGCAGGCCTTTGTTAATAAGGACAAGCACACGGCGATGACCTACACCCTTGCGATCGAGAAACCGGCTCCCAAGAAGGTCAGCGGCATATCTCCCTTGGTCGCCGGGGGAGTGCTGGGGGGAGCGCTGGTAATAGCTGGCGGGCTATTCTGGAGACGCAATCGTAGTCAATGATTTCGCCCAAGCGACTGTAAGTATTTCACCCCGTTGCGTCCGTCCGCCACGGGTTGAACGTATCTGGGGCACCTTTCCAGCTGGTCTCGCCTGATCAGCGGCACGGGCTAATTCTGATCATTTGCGCTGCACAGGATCCTGATCGCACAACGCCATTAGCGGGCGTGCCAGTCGATCGAAGCCCTCGTTGCCTTTTACCAGGTCAGCGCTCAACCGGACATTTCCGAATTAAACAGCTTTTGCGACAAGGTGAGTGAAAGGCCTTCAGTCGACATCCGGACCGCAACCCAGCAAAAAATTGAGAGATTGGGGGTGGTGCGGATCGTGCACAAATTTCAGGAGTTTTGTCCCTTGCGCACGCCGCTCGACTTTAGCAGGTTCGGCTATTATGGCGTGAGCCGCTCAAGGACAGCGAGCGGAAGTAGCAAAGGATTGAGCCTGCCATGTGCGGTATCGCGGGATGGTATAGGCGCGGTGGCGAGGCGGTTCCGCTAGAAATTGTGACGCGTCAATGCGACACGATTGTTCATCGGGGCCCCAATGATCACGGCGCCTTGGTCGATGGCAATTTCGGCTTTGGAATGCGCCGGCTCAGCATCATTGATATCGCCGGTGGACATCAGCCGATCTCGACGCCCGATGGACGCTACTCGATTGTCTTCAACGGCGAGATTTATAATCATCTGGAATTGCGCTCAGAGTTGGAGGCGGCAGGCGTACGGTTTGCGACTCGCAGCGACACCGAGACGTTGCTGGCCGCCTTTGCTCACTGGCAGGACGACGCGTGGCTGCGACTGGACGGCATGTATGCCGTCGCGATCTGGGATCGGCTTAACCGAAGCCTCACGCTCGCTCGCGATCCCCTCGGGATCAAGCCGTTGTATCTGACCGAGCAGCATGGGGGCATCGCCTTCGCCTCCGAGATTCGGGCGCTGCGCCCCCTTCCTGGGCACCGCTTTGACGTGGATGAACGTGCCGTCCACGACTTTTTCAGCTACGGCCACGTGCTACGGCCGCGAACAATTTTTCAGCAAGTGCAAAGCCTCCAGCCGGGTCATTGGCTGCGGACGGGGCGCGATACTGAGACTCATCTGGAGGCCTTTTGGAAACCCCGCTTCCAAGTGCGTTCTGATGTCTCCGAGCAGGAGTGCATCGAGGAAATGCGGACCCGGCTGCGGGCAAGTGTCAAGCGGCAGATGCTGGCCGATGTCCCGGTCGGATCGTTCCTCTCCGGCGGAGTGGATTCTGCGGCTGTCACCGCGATCATGGCCGAGATTTCGCCGCAGCCGGTGAAGGCGTTCACGGTCGGATTCCCCGGCACCAGCATCGACGAGACTGATGCAGCAAGCCGAATTGCACGTCACCTTGGCTGCGAACATATCGTGCTGCCGCTGGAGCCGGAGGCGGCGGGAACCTTGCTCCCGGCCGTTCAAGCCGCATTCGACGAGCCCTGCGCAGCGACTTCAGCGGTCCCCCACTGGCACCTCTCGCGACTAGCCGCGCAGCATGTAAAGGTAGTATTGTGTGGCGAAGGCTCAGACGAGATCTTCGGCGGCTACAAGCGCCAGCGGACCGCCATGGCAGCTGCCAAATGGGCGCCCTACCTAAATGCGCTCGGGCCCATCGTCGGCGTGCTCGACCACCTTCCAGCGACGGCGTCGCAGCGATGGAACTATTTGCGTGCTAACATTCGGCGGTTCCGGCAATCCGCCGCACTCGAGAACAGCGCGCAGCGCTTCTTTGCAGGCACCCAAATCTCTTCGCCCTGGGTCCGTGAGCGCCTGTATGACCGTGACTTCTTTGCGCGTCAGGAATCCGCCAGGTCTGTTGCCGCGCTGGAACAAGAACATCTTTCCGATTTCGGCATCGATCGGCTCGATCCGTTGCAACAATTCATGCTGGCCGATCTCGTCGTGCACATGCCATCGTCCCTTCTCAACAGACTGGACCAGACCAGCATGGCTCATTCGCTGGAAGCGCGGGTGCCTTTCCTCTCTCACGGCCTCGTCGACTGGGCGATGTCGATCCCCAACGACATGAAACTTCGCGGGAAAACCGGCAAATATGTGCTTAAGAAGGCGGTCGCGCCGTGGCTGGAGAATGGAGGTCTGAGCACCCGAAAGCTTGGCTTCCAGCTTCCCTTCGCTGAGTGGTTTCGAGGCGACTTTAGCCAGTTCGCCCGTGAGGCCTGGTACGACAGCGGCGCGTCGAGTAGCGGCTTTCTCGATTCTAGGGGCGTGGATGCCTTGTTCGAGGAGCATCGTGTCGGCGCCGCGAACCACGGTCGCATTCTTTATGCTATTGCGATGTTCGGCTGCTGGTGGGAACAGAGCCTACTTGGATCGACTTCTGCAGGAAGCGCGACCGACGTGTATCGGACCTCCTAGCCGTCAGTGCGGGTCTTCAGAATTCCCCATACTGTTCTTTGCGCTCACGGATGGCGCGCCGGGCATCACGAGACATTGCGCCAGCCGCAAACATCTCATCCTCGACCGCCACGCCCATCCTGAGGTTTCGGCAGATCGGAACGTCGGCTAAGCCATAATCCGGGTCGGACGTGTCGCAGGGGCAATAGTCGGCCCAGCACTCGCTAATTGCCTCTTGCTCGTCGCCGGCGGCTTCAGTGCCAACAGACGGCTCGGGGGCGGCCTCGGTCGCTACAAGCTCAGCGCGGGCAGGGACCGGGCTCGACAGGGCAATAAGCGGCGTGACGGCGGCAGCGACATCCGTGGCGATAGGCTGGTCGACCTTGGGCTCTGCGCCGCAGCTGGCAAGCAGGATAAGTATGGCGAGTGCCGTTGCGCGCATAGCAAGACGGTAATTCATCCGCAGCCGGTTGGGTATCGCGAACTTCCGGCAACCGTTTACAGTCTCGCGGCCCGGCCCATAGCCTCGAAGAGGGTGAGACGCGCAGAAATCCGTCGATTGCGATTGTGAAACAGAGATGCTCAATGTCGCGAGGTTGATTAGCAGTTCTCAATAGTTCAATCGACGCTCAGCCGCTTGAGCTTCAGCTAGGCATCCGACGAATCGCAGAAATCTACACCACGGAAAGCGTGGGCGGTGAGCTCTTGTCGGGCTGATATGTTGCCGCATTGGTTAGGCCAAACAGAAGGTTTTCAAGTTCGCCGTGCGGAATATTCAACTCATCCGCGATGTTCGCTCGAGTAAGCCTCTGCTCCCACAGATCGTTCAGCACCATCTTCCAGAGGGTCGACGTTTCGCGCTCCATGCTGTCGGGCTCATTGTTGCCGTAGTCTGTCCGCAGCTGGATGTTGAACGACCGATACTGCCAATCCGTGATGAGGCCAATCTTGTGGAGTCGATAGGTCAGGGCAGCAGCAGAGACGCCCCACCGCTTCTTTCCGTGGAGGATCTGGCGCAGCGAATTCACGCGGGGTACCTCCGAGATTACGTCGGCCCGCGGCATAAGGAATGAGCTGGCAAAGGCGTTCGCTTCGGATTCCGCCTGCGGCCCTTGATTGGATCCGCCATGCTTATGAAGCACCAGGTGTCCGAGCTCATGCGCTGCGTCGAACCGGCTGCGCTCAGTCGTCTTGAACGTGTTGAGGAATATGAAGGGCTCATCGTTGCGCCAGCACGAAAAGGCGTCGACGTTCTTCGTGTTCTCGGCCAGCGAAAAGACACGAATGCCTTTCGCCTCAAGAAGCTTGATCAAGTTGGAAATAGGCTTTTCGCCCAGACCCCACGCCTGGCGCAGCGCACGCGCAGCGGTGGCGGGATCGCGCTCCGGACCAGCGTCGACCAGATTGGGTGAAGGCAATTCATATTTTGAATGCAACCAGTCAGACACCAGATAGGCAATTCCACCCGCCGCGATGGCGGCGTTACTTTCCCGCTTCGTCACAGACGAGAGGCTGCGGAAGCTGACAGCGTCCGCAGGGAGGACGTCTAGATCATTCCCGTAAAAGAACGCGACCGGGTATTCCAACGCCTCGGCAATTCGGAGGACGGTAGCTTCCTGCGGAACCTGCTTGCCGGTCTTAATTTGCGAGAGGCTGACAACGGTGATGTCGGCCAGCTCGGCCAAAGCGCGCGCCGTCAATCGGCGCCGATCCATGGCCAAATCCAGTCGTGCCGGATTGAATTGCATTGTCACTTCCGTGCGATCGAAAACTCATATGCACCATCGTCGTCGGGCAGGCTCACAGCCGGGCCACGGGCTTTCCAGTCGCCGTCCCGGACGATGAATATCCGTTCGAGGAACCCCTTGAAATTCCCGCCTCTGATCGCTGCCGGCAACGAAAGTTCGGCGCGCACGTCGTCTTCGTCCTCTTCGTTTACCGACACGCAGAGGAACCATAGGGTTGAGTTCAAATCGGCAATCTTCTCGGGAGCGACCTCAGGCAGCTCTTCTTCGCTGAATAGAACGCCTTGGCTCAATTTAATTGCGGTTTCTGCAGCGGGTCCTTTGCCGCTTATGGCTTGCGGGCCGCGAACTCCAATGCACGCCTGGTCGACGGACTGATACACGATCCGCATTCCCGTGGCGTCGTGAACAACCGATTCTACGCCGTCAGTGCAATCGCTGGTCCAGCCTTTCGGCAGGAAAAGGAAGCGAAGATGACGAACACCAGCCAGATAAGCCTTCAGACCGCCGGCGGTGCGCGCGTCAGCCGAAACAACATCGTTCCGGGCCGCAACCACCGCTTCAATAAGCGGCTGCACCTCGGCCGGGGTGATACCGAACGGGGCGAGGCGCTCGGAGACTTCTGCCGGCTGACGATAGATGCGAACTGCGTGCAATGGACCGCTCCTTTAATTTTCCCTGCCGCATTTGTGGCAGAGAAAATTAAAGCGCGCAAGCGGTATGCGTTGGCGGGTGGATTTTCGCCTATGCTTCACGCCGGCCCAAGAGAGGGCATTCATCTGTTTAGGGGCGACGAACAACGGGCTGCCCGCGATCGTCGCGAGTATGCACGCATTGGCAATACATGCAGATCTCTGCGTACTTTGTCCAATCGGCATGATTGAACTCGGCCTTTTCGAGCTCGGTCAGCTCCCGTTGTGCTGGTTGCGCTGCACGGCAACTGCTCGACGGGCAGCGTTTGTAGATAGCCATCGTTATGACTCCTGCAGTGCGGCGGCGATCAATGCAACCGTATCGTCGAGCGTACCTCGAACGCTAACCGTGTGGCTCTCATTAAAACGCCAGATCGGTCAGCGGCCCATCGTCGTCTGTATCGCCGTCGATCACTGGATGAGCTCGACGTTGACGTATACCGGGCTACCCTCTCGATCTGTGAAGCCGACGAGTTTCATTGCAGTTCTCGTGCCCCTGCGCGCACATACCGCGCCTCAGCTTCGCGCCTCGCAAGCACTGCGTCACGGAAGCGGGCGAACTCGCCGAGCTCCACCCGCTCTCCATCGACGCTGATGCGCGCACGCCAGCGGCTCTTGGCTCGGCGCCAGTGCACGCCGGTCTGTCCACTGCGATTGTCGACACGCATGCCGCCCCGTGGTCGGGGAGGTGAAGGGACGCGCAGGTTGCTGATGCGCAGGTCGCGGCGATCGGTACCGACGAAGCGCACTTGCCCCGCGGCCCATGCGCCGTGATGGATCGCCCAAGCGATGCGCTGAGCCTTGTATGAGCGGCTCGCGATGCTCACGGTGCGATAACCTTGGCCATCGTCAGTGTGGGCGGCGTCGGTGCCCGCATAGCGCGCATTCCACTGGTCAAGGTCAGCAGGGACGGACAGGCCATGTGTTGCCAGCGTCTCGGCGTCCCTGGGGCGCCAGGTCAGGGCACCGGTGGCCGGGTCATATGCCAAGAGGACGTGGAGGGCTTCTGGGGTGGGAATGTCATTGCGGGTCATCCGTGGCCACCTCGTGAGCGGGCGGGCGAACATGCGCCCATGTCGATGAACGCAGAATGGGCGATCAGGCGCCGAACATCAACGAAAAACGGCGGAAAACTGCGGATTTTTTTACGGGTCCTACCTGCGGGTTTTCGATCTCATATGCGCTGTGGAACCGCGAAATTCGCTTCAGCCCCGATTTTCGGAGCTCGCAACAGTTTGTCGTTTCAGTTTGCCCTGACATTCGACTGCTTTCCGCATAGTTAGTGTCAGATATGAGGGTCTAAGGGGGCGGTATGTCAGGACGTAATCGAGCGGAGCGAAACGCAGTGATCCCGCTCGCGGCTTGTTTTCTCATTGCTGCTGTAGCGCAGGCAAAACCGCCCGCAGTGAGTGCTCCAGAAGTTACTGCCCCGGTCATCAGCGAGGCCGCTAAATCGTCTGCCAAGAACGCTTCAGTTCGCAAATTCGGGTCAACCCAGAATGCTGATCGTCCTTGCGCTCCTGGCACTGAAGACCGGACCAGCGATTTGTGCGCGCAATGGAAGGCGGCCGACGCTGCTGAAGAAGCTGCTCGTTGGTCATTCTGGCAGATGGCCCTGACTGGGCTGGGTTTGCTGCTAGGCGCGATAACGATGGGGGCGGCAATAGCTGCAGCTGTCTATGCGAAACGTGCCGCCAAAGCCGCAGAAGATGCCGTGAAAACCGCTGAGACCGCTACCGACCATGCGGCCAAGGCGGCTGAAGCCGCCATTGTCGGTACAAAACAAGCGATGGAAGGGAATCGAATCGCTCGAGAATCCCAGATCGCTCAGCTTCGCCCGTACCTTTATGTGCATGAACTCAATGCGGTCTTCGGTCACTTGCTGAGTTATGATCTTATCGCAGACACTGCTGAAATTTCTTTGACCTTTAAATGCTATGGACAGTCTCCTGCGAAAAAGATCGGGCTCAATATCCGAACATTGTACGTAGAGGGCGATGTGGACGAGATTGACCCAGCGATTTGGGGAATACCGAGGCTATTGTCAGATTTGCCGCCCGGCGAGATTAGTGCGCCGCATACAGAGGTAATCGGAGATTTGACGAAATGGCACGAGTCTCTCACTACGGGGCGCGCGAGCATCGTTATCGACGGCCGCCTTCGATATGAGCTTGCCGGTGGTGGCGAGCGCATGACTTGTTTTCGCTTTCACACCAATGGCGCAGACTACGCCGAATCGCGCTTCACAAAGACGGCGAGCGGAAATGACGCGACCTAGCCAGAACGATTGGATGGAAAAAGAAAGCCGGCCCCGCGCAATTGCGGGAGCCGGCCAGTTGATCCGCGCCGAATTGCCGCCCGTGATTTAGGTGGCACGCGGAAGTTCGTAATCAGGTGAATCGGCGGTCGGCCAGAACGACCAAGGAAAAGCCGACCGCCGGACCGGGCCGGAAGCCCAAACGGCCCGATCACCCCGAAACCGAGCGGGAAAAGGACACCCGCTCGGACCCGAATTGCATTGCGAACAGCTAAGCCGCCGCCGCCCGGCGCGCGGTATCGACGGCGATCGCCATCTGGACCGGGAATTTCGCCTCAGGGCAATTGGGGACGGCGGTGAGCACATAGACTTTGTGCGCGGTGCAGCGGTCCTTCAGCATTTCCAGTAGCCCAACTACCTCGGGGGGTACGTCGACATTCTCGAACGGCACGAGATTATGTTCGCCAATCGCCGTAGCAAGAATGTCCCCAAGGGCGTTCACTTGTTTCTCGGCGCCGTAGCGGGTCGCGCCATGGATGGCCTCCGCTACAGCGTAATGCTGCGCGATGACGTTGAGCGCCGCGGCAACCTCACGCTTCCCGAGATCGAGAAGCGGTTGAAAGGCAGGGGTGATCTTTGACCGCTCATCGGACTCAGCGTTGCGGATGGCGTTGTAAGTGTCGCGCTCTCTAATGTTCAGGGCTTTGAGACCAGCGGAAAGGGCGGCCGCCTGGTCTTCGAGGTCCTTCCGATTTGATGACCCCCGAGCAGCGTCGCTGGGATCCTCTCCTCGAAGCAGCGCGGATGCTACGTGGTCACCCTGCGGGCCGACATCTTCGCGCAGTTCCTTGGCGATCTCATTGTGACGCGCTGTTGCGGTCTTTCGAGCCTCCCCGATGTCGACCAGGTCCTGTTTGAACTTTGCGTGACGCAGACCTTCTGGTTCGAGATCGAGATTGGCGAGGGCGTCAGAGACGGCGGTTATGGTTTCCACGTTCATTGATGTGTCTCCTTCGTGCTCGCTACGACCGCATAGGCTCGGTCCCAAACCGAATCGGTCTTCGCGCTCGCAGGAGACTTGCCGCAGCCAAAAGCGCGCTGATTGGCCAAGATCTGGTTCGCCTTCTCGGTTCGGAAGGCATCGCCTTGGGATGCACGAACTTCTCTCACGCCCGCGGTTGACCGTCCGAAGCGAGCCTGATTGTGAAGGATTTTGGCGGCGTTATCAGTCACGCCGCGCTGCTGGGCGATCGCACCCCACGCCTTGGACCAAGTGGCATCGGCGCGAGCCGCTCGTGCCAGATCCTGCTCTTTCGTCATGATCGCGCGGTACGAGCTGGCGTCGATTTTCCCCAGCTGTTTGACGATGCTATCGCCGCTCATTCCCTTCAAATCGGGGTCATCGAGCATGTGTAGCGCGATATCCTGCATTCCTTTGATTTTGGGGTCGTTCCTAAATGCCAGTGCAACAACTTCAGCACGCTCCAGCTTTCGAGCCGGCGGTTGCGGTGCGCTCGCGGCGGAAGGTTTTTGCGAAGCAGCCGCGGCAGATTTTCCCGCGGGCGGTGAGGGCTGCGCCGAGGTCCTGCGCTGCGTAGTCGCGAGCCGACCCTCGTAACTCTTTCCTTCCGCGGCGGCGCGGAGACGATCGCGATCGTCTGCCGTGCGGATTGAGATTTTCGATAGAGCGTTCTGGAGCCCAGCGAACCGGGGCGCGGTGGTCGTCATACGGATTTCCTTTCAATGATAATTGCTGTCGCCAATCGTTCAGAATCTGACCGACTTGCGGAAACTGATCGGGAGCGCGGCGCCTTTGCGCTCGAGGACACGGAGTGCACCGGCGATTTCGGGGGGCACGTCGACGGCGACGCGGTGCGGCAGAACGTGATCATGGCCGATCAGCGCTTTTGTCGCAGTTCGCGCCTTGCGAAGCTCAGCCTTTCCGACGCCCGTCTCCTCCGAGAGCACCGACAGGCTGGCGTAGGCTCCGACGATCACCTCAGCGGCGGCTTGCACGCGGGAGTAGATAGCCGATGCGGCGATTTCGGCTTTCGCTTGGGCAGATCGTATCGCTGACGATTGCAGCGCCTCGATCGACTTGACTAACTCGACTCGCCGTCCGTTGAGCTCGTCGACGCCAGCTTGCAGATCTGTTTGGCGTTCGCGAAGCTCAGTTTCCGAGGGTCCCAGGTCGGACGGTGTGCGATGCGCGAGCAGCGCGTCGGCCATGTGTCGCCCGGCAAGAGCGCCAGCATCTTGAAGGCTGCGCTCGACCCCCCGGATTTGGTCGTCGGCGATGGCGAGTGCAGCGTCGATTCGGCTGATCTCGCCTTGCAGGCTCTCGACCTGCGAGTTTTCCTTCGTCAAACTGAGATCGTCGAAAAGCTTCGCGATCGTGGCGGCTGGGTCGGTGTTCATGTCGTCAGGTCCTTTCTGGGGTGGTTACGTCAAGCCGCGCGCTCCAGGCGATCGGCATTCCCGCCGCCCGGGCCTTGGCTTCAGCGCGTCGGCGAAGTTCGTCGACCGCAGCGCGAAGGTGTGCGGGCCCTGGTCGACCGAAGGCGCTGACAAAGTCGGGGTCGCGGAAAAATGGGCGGTCGTGCTTGTCGGCTTCAATCCAGCTGGCAATCGCGTTGGGGAGGTCAGGGCCGCCAATCACGTCGCGGCCCCCAGGCGGATAACCCGCAGCCCAGCGCGAAGCAGCTCGAGCGCGGCGATTTCACGTTCCCGGTCAGCATTGCGTGCCTCGAACAGTCGGGCGGCCGCCCTGAGTTCGGCGTCGGTCGAGCCGGCGAAGCGGAGCAGATATTCGGGATGACACCAAAATGGCCGATGCTCGTGGTTCGCCTCGACCCAATCGGCGATATCGATCGAGCGTTGGATGCTGTCCGGGCTGAGGGTGGCCAGCATCACGCGACCCGCGCGTCGGCGGCGTTCGTGATGAACTCGTCGAGAGCTTCAGCACGAATGATGACCCGGCGCCCGATGCGGCCAGCGCGAAGGCTGCCGTCTGCAATGCGGTTCCGGATCGTGCTCGGGCTCAAGGTCGAAGCCTGCGAGGCCTCTTTGATCGAGAAAGCCTTTTTGGCGATGGCGGTGTGCATGATGTGCCTCCGTGCGCAGGTTGCGCTGTGAGGCAGAAGATGTGCGGACAAGAAATCCCCACAAAGAACTATCGCGGGATTGCGCTTTTCTGCGGGTTAGCGGCTGCTCGACCTATGGCGGCGATAGCGCTGGGGATTTCTTTCGAGGTTGGCCGCGTTGGGGGTTTCCGTGCACATCGAGCCACACCGGACGGAAATCCACGTCACGCTTGCATGCGCCCGGTCCGAAATGCCGCTGGAAATCGGCCCATGCCGATTTGCTATTGCTGCCGGGGTAAGCCCGTATCCATTTGTCGATTTCCTCCCGCGGCACTTTGCCGGGCCGATAATGGTCGACGACGTCGCGCAGCCAGAGCTGGAAAAGGGTGAGGTCGACCGTGACCCCGTCGAAGATGCGATGCTGGTACTTGTCACCGTCGCCAAGCGTCCAGCCGAGTTCGTCGCCATACGCCCAGCGCTGGTAAGCTGCAGCCGCGGGCTTGGTCGACGAGAGTACGCGCCACATAAGTCGATCAACCCGCAGCCGATCGATACCCGCGATATGTCGGCCACCGTTGCACGTCGCCGGGTAGCCTGTCGCAATCAGCTGCCGGGCCAATCCCGCATTAGCGATCAGTCGCAATACGTCGACCTCGCCGACACCCGCGGCGCGGAGACGGGCGATCGCCTCGGATAGGCGCAGCGTAAGCGCAGATTCCGGTTCGCCTTCGCTCACGGCCGACAGCTCGCGCGGACCAGACGGCGCATACGCTCGGCGGCGGTCATCGCGATCCGTTCCTTCGCAACACGACGTCGATCCACGCCAGCGTCGCCTCATACCGCGACAGATCGCCGAATAGTTGTTGGAACCGCGCGTCACTCGGGTCTGCGTCGAAATGGCGCACCAGCCAGTTCGAAGCGCGTGACCATGCCTCATATCGGCCGGGCAGTTTCTCTGCCAAGGCTTCGAGGTCTTGGGCGCCCTCGTTCATCGCTGCGGCGAAACGGGCTATTTCGCCGTGCACGAGCATCAGGTCTGCCCCTTCCATACCGGGCCATCGATCGTGAAAGCCGGGAAAATCGGGCCAATGTAGGGTGAAGGGGACGTTCGCCAACACCCAAACGGCGGCTTCGCTGGCACGCTGTCGGCGAGCCCGTGCATCGCCAATGTCGGTGACGGTCATGCTTCCACCTCGCTGCCGACGCCCAGATGCTCGGCCACGGCGCGGATCTCGTCGGCGCCCAGCGTGCCGATCATGGCGCGCAGGCGAGGGCGAGCGGGTGGGGGAAGTATCAGCGTGCGGCCCGCCCATCCGCCGCCGGCAGCGGACCATGCCGCGAGCCATCGGGCGGGGTCGAAATTGTCGGTCGTGTCATGCTGCGTTTGCATCGTGATCCTCCATGGATGCGAAGGCGTCGCGGCGGCCGAGTTCCCAATGGAGCGGCCCGCGATAGTTTTCGGGGAGATTTCGGCCGGCGCGGAACTTGCTCATCGTGCCGACGGGCATGCGGATGGCGTTCGCAATTTCGGCTGCCGTCGTTTTGCGATCAGCGATCAGCCGATTTAGGGCCGACCGCAGTTCGGAGCCCTGAGCGAACGAGTTTCCATCGGGAGTTGACTGGGAAACAACTGCATACCCTGGTAATATATGGGTTGCGGTAGCCTCAGGACGGAAACGACCCCCAAAGCCGCAGGTTTCCGTCTTTGGCGTTGCGGTAGCCTCAGTGGAAAGTTTCCTTGGCGTTGCGGTAGGCTCAGCATGTTTCCATGTTTCCACTGCGGTAGCCTCAGGGCCGATATTTCCATTTCTGGGCGTCCAGTTGCGCCATTCATTGGTCGCCTGTTGGCCTGCCGCGTCGCCGGTGGCGACAAAGGTCAGGCGATATTCGCGCGCCTTGTGCTTCAGATGATTGGCGCCGGAAACGCACTCGACGAATCCGCGATCCATAAGCTCAAGGAGCGCTGCTGAGTTCGCCCGGTGGTTCTGATTGCCGAGCGCGCGACCGAGGTTCTCGATCGAGAGCCCGATGCTTCCGTTGTTGAAGTTGTTGAACCTCTCGCCCAGCACGAGCAGCGCTGAGCGAGCCCTGTGAGATAGGCTCAGAAAAGCGGGGCTACGCAAAATCGCGCGGCTGAGGGCGAAGTAATCGCCGCCGTGGTCGGTCTTGTGGAATGTCGACCTATCCCCGTATTTCCCTTTTTTGGCCACTAGCCAGCCCGCGCATGGTCGACGATCGCCATCCCCGTCGCCTCGGCGAGGATCTTGGCGCTCATTCGGGCGAGCGGGTGGCTGCTGAACGTCTCAGGCCGTGACCACCCGTCGGGCAGGGCGTCGGGCGGCAAGATGGCAAGCCGAAACAGCGGGCCGTCGCGCTCGATAGCGATATGCGGCGCGGTCATCGGCGGCCGACCGGCGAGAGGCCAAGACGTGCGCGTCGGGCGTTGGCGAATGCTCGGCCTTCTCGCGAGCCCCAGAGCGGTTTGTACACCACGTCCATGTCGTCATCGCTTAGAACGCAACCGGCGCCGTCCAAACTGCGCGTATGAAGCACATTGCGCGGTGATCCGGTGTTGAGCTCGTCTTCGTCGCATTGGCCAGTGGGGTCGTCCTCCTCAAGGTCAGGATCGGGGTCGATCTGGTCAAGGATGTCGATGCCGATGGCGATCATGCGCTCAAGGGCCGGGCGGTTGGTCGCCGCCAGCGCGCGGAGCAAATCTGCGTCGATGACACCAGCGGCGATCGGGGCGAGGGAGGGGCTCGTCATGCCGCCCGCCGATCGGCCAACAGGCCTTCGTGCGCTGCGCCGAGTTCTTTGTGCAATCGGTCGTGGTTCTCGCGCGCCGTCCAGAGCAGCATCCAGCAGCAGCGAAGTTCGACATCGCGACCTCTCCCTTCTGGCATGCTGTCGAGGGCGTAAATGAACTTTTCGTCGATCGTTTCGAGCAGAATGCTTTGGCGCTCGTTCGCGCACAGTGTCTGCTCGAAGGCGTCCATTGGCGATTTGCTCGCCGCGGCGGATGTGGTATCGTGGTGCATCGGAAATTTCCCTCTTGAGCAGGGGTTTCGATCTGGCCGTCGATCTGGGTACCAGCCTGGTCGGCGGCCTCTTCGTTTTAGGCAGCGCTGCGGAAGGCAGCGTCGAGCTCAGATTTGCGAAAGAAGAGCTTCTTTCCCTTCTTCATCGCAGGCAGCTCGCCGATTTCAACGAGATGATAAACCGTGCGGGGCTTAGTGCCGATGTAGCTTGCCGCTCGCGTCGCCCCTTCGATCAGATCGTCACTCAGCGCCGGCGGCTCCGCAGGGCGATTCAAAACTCCATCATTCATGGCTTTCTCCTTAAGACGAATTGTCGTCCTCGTCTTAATGGACTTTTCATATGTTCCGTGCAAGACGAAATTTACAACTATCTCCGAGGACCGATTCTTGTCGATTGAGCTGACCTACGCTGAAGTAGAAGCCGTGCTAGCCGGACTGCACCATATCGCAGACGACAAGCGCGTTGCTTTCAAGGCGAGGCTGAAACATTTTCAACGGCTTAAATTTCCGGATGGGTCGAATACCGGCACGGGCAAGCGCGTCGTTTATACGATCGACATGTTCGTGAAACTGGCCTTTGCGATCGAGCTTACGCAAATCGGCATGTCTCCCAAGCGAATCGTACACATCTTACGGTTGAACTGGGAACTATGCGCAGGCTCGATCCCCCTCGCGATTACCCCGAGAGCTCATTTCGACAAATGGCAGCCACCTATCAGCCATAACAATTATGTTTGGATGCTGAGCCCGGAGTCGTTGCGCGATCTGGCGGAGGGCGGCGAAGACGACCTCGATTATTACGGGCTGCTCACCGTAATTCCCATGGCTGACTTGGAGCATAATTTGCTCGTTGGCGACGTTGGCGTGGAGGGTTGGGAACGGGACATGGGGGCTGATTATCGCCAGACGATAATCGTTCTGAGGCCATTTTTGTTCAGCCTAGTCGGACTGTTGATGGAAGTTCGCCCTGACATTTCTATCGTGGACATATGGCGCGATACGTATGAATCTTTGAGCGATCCGGTTCGGAATGGCCTTGATCGCAAGCTGGTGATCGGAGGCAATAATGGCATCAATCCGTAAGCGCACCTGGTTCGCCCCCGACGGCACCGAACGCCAATCCTGGCAGGTCGATTATCGCGACGCCGCCGGCAAGCGACGCAGCAAGCAATTCGCCAAAAAGCGCGATGCCGATGCCTTCGCCACGAAGGCAGTCTATGAGGTCAGCCAGGGCGTCCATACTCCCGACGGTGTCAGCATCACGGTCAGCAAAGCGGGCGAGAACTGGCTGGCTCGGGGCGCGCGGGAAAACTTGGAGCGGTCGACGATCACGATGTACGAGCAGCACCTGCGCTTGCACATAATCCCGTTCCTTGGCGCCAAACGGCTTAACCAGCTGACGAAGCCGATGGTCGAGGATTATCGCGACCAGCTTCTGGACAGCGGCCGGTCCCGAGCGATGGCGCGCAAGATCCTCGGCTCGCTATCGTCACTGATGAAGGAAGCCCAGCGCAAGGGTTACGTCGCCCAGAACGTGTCGGAAGATGTCGAGCTGAAGCGATCGAGCCGCGACAAGCAAAAAGTCGTGCCGCCTTCGAAAGAGCATATGCGGATGATGCTCGCCGCGGCGGAAAAAGCTCGTCCGATGGATCACCCCTTAATGATGGTGCTGCTCTTCGCGGGACTGCGCGCTTCTGAGGTTCGGGCGCTGCCATGGTGCAACATCGATTTAAAGCGCGGCCTGATCACTGTCGACCGGAAGGCCGATGCTCAAAACATCGTCGGGCAGCCAAAGTCAGCCGCTGGTCACCGTACCATTCCCGTCGGCCCCAAGGTCATTCAGACGCTGAAGAAATGGAAGCTGCAGTGCCCCAAGTCCGACCGCGATCTAGTCTTCCCGAGCGAGAAGGGGACGCCGATCTTCCACAACAACCTTGCCGTGTTTTTTCAGGAGAAGGTCCAGATCGCCGCGGGCGTGTGTCGGCCGAAGATGAAGGACGGCGAACCGCTTCTGAACGAGGATGGCGATGCCGTGCTCGAAGGCCTGTATAGCCTACACGACTTTCGCCACGCTGCGGCTTCGCTATGGATCGCCCAGCGCGTCAATGCAAAGCGCGTGTCGACCTGGATGGGTCATAGCTCAATTCAGATCACCTTCGACACCTATGGGCATCTGTTCGACGAATTGGAGGACGATGCTGAGGTCGTGGCCGCTCTTGAGGCCGGAGTATTGGGCGCCGGATAGAAGAAAGGGGATCTGTCGATGCAACATGAGTGCGGCATGAGACCAGAAAACGGCGCATTTTCGCCATTTTGAGACGGATTGCAAATCCGTGCACGCCGGTTCGATTCCGGCTCGGGCCTCCACCGAGTTTTACCTTTAAAAACAATAACTTGCCTCTTGGGAATTGCTCCCGACATTCCCGCGGGTTACGGCGATACAGTCGGCCCAATTCCGACCCAAAAGACTAGATTTTCGACGAAAATTGGTCCCGTATCAGGGGCTGAAAGGGCGGAGTATCTGCCGCTGAAAGTGCCTGCTGAAAGTGCATGTGGGGATTTGATTTATGATAATCGTTCCGGCCGACGGCTAACGTTAAGGCTCACAAGCGATGCCATCGCCATCGCCGTCCATGCCTTCTCGATTGCTGGGCTCGCCGCGATAGATTTGAGCGGTGCCTGCGGCCCGAGCATCCTTGCATCCCGACCAATGGTCGCCTCCCTGCGGCGCGCACTCTCGCACGGCGCCAGTCGCCACTGCGACCTGCTTTGTAGTCGACACAGCGGCGGCTGGCTGTTCGGGGCTCGCAAGTGCCCAACCTCTGACGGTGGCAGCGCCGATCAGTCCTAACGCGACAAGGACGCTACCCGACGACGAGCTATTCTTGTGTTCATGTCTTCGGAGATGATTGTATCGGCGGGGTCGTGACAGGTTCGTCGTTGTTTCATCCTCCTTGGGTATTCGCAAGCAACGAGTGGAGCAGTTGCAGAGCATGTCACGCGTCTCTGTTCGCTAACATCGGCGCTTTGTCTGCGCTCTCGACGATGGCCTCGATCGTCGCAGAGCCGCCGATCTTTCACGACCGAAAGTTGCGCGCCTGAAGCCCGTATTTGGCAAGCTTATCGTACAAGGTTTTGCGGGGAATATGCAGATTTCGCTGAACTTCGGCGACGCTTCCGCCAGTACGTCGCATCGCATCTTCGAGAAGCGTTCGCTCGAAGTTTGCGACGAGAGCATGAAGACTTGCCCCCTTCGCACCCTGCGCCGCGGGTTGCGCTAGGCGCGTAAGTCCGAGCACGAAATTCTGCGCAAATGTTCGCAATTCGCGCAGATTGCCGGGCCAGTCGTGGCTGACGAGATGGTGCCACTCGATCTCGGTGAGCTCAGCAGCTGATCTTTCGAGACTGCGTTCAAATTCTGCCACGAACATGCGGAACAGTCCTGGTATGTCGTCACGCCTCTCGACGAGGCGGGGCAATGTGACGGTTATGCCGCTCAGCCGGTCTTCCAGCCCGCGATCGCGGGCCGGAACGTCATCGTCTTCCGCACGGCGTGCTGTCGTGGTCCCGATTATCCGGATATCGACATTCCGGGGGCGGTCGGCACCAAGGGCGATGAAATTCCGGTGATCAACAAGACTGACCAGACGCGGCCGGTCGCGTGCGGGAATATTTTCCACGGCTTCGATGACCAGCGTCCCGCCACTCGCCCGCTCGATTATCCCCGATCGCGACAGCGCAACTGACGGATCGCGGCCATAGACCAGGACATTGGCTTCCTCGTTGGCGAACACGCCGGGATCGAGGACGACGAACGGACGATTCCGGCGCGGGCTGAGATCATGCACCAGGCGTGCGACATGACTCTTGCCGGTGCCCGGCGCACCGCTGACCAGCAGGTCGGCATCGGTCTGCGCCACTTCGCGCACGATCCGCTCAGTGCGGCTTGCGACGGCGGACGATCCCATCCAGCCCGCGCGTGTGCTGCCTTCGAGTTGCGAGCGCAGGCGGCGGTTCTCCAGCAACAGCTTGCGCCGGTCGGCTGCCTGGCGCACCGACCGGGCGAGCCGCTCGATCGCATAGGGTTTGGTGAAGAAGTCCGCCGCGCCTTCCTTCATGGAATTGACGGCCATCGACACGTCGCCGTGCGCGGTGGTGAAGATCATGGGGATATCGGGGTCGATTTGGCGAATCCGGGCAAAGAATTCGATGCCGTCGAGGACAGGCAGGCGAACGTCGCTGATCACAACGCCATCAAAGTCGGCATTGATCTCGCACAAGGCGGCCGTCGCGGCCGGAAACGCCGCCACGGCAAACCCCTCCAGCTGAAGTGCCTGGACCGTGCCCGCCCGCAGACTTTCGTCATCCTCGACGAAGATGACCGATATGCCACCTTCGATCATTTTGTCTGGGGAATGATCATGGTGAAACAGGTCCGCATGGCGTCGGGTTCGAAAACGAGGTCACCGCCCAGATCGCGCATGATGTCGCGCGAAATGACCAAACCGAGCCCAAGACCGTCCGGCTTCGTGGTGGCAAAGGGCTGAAATAGCTGGGCGACCTCGTGGGCGCCAATACCGGGGCCGCTATCGCACAGGCGCACGCGGATTTCGTTTTCGTTGCGGATCACCTCGATAGTAACCGCGCCGGCTTCGCCGACGGCATCAAGTGCGTTCTGGAGCAGATTGACCAGCACCTGTTCCAGACGCACGTGCTCGGCAGCAACGGCTATATCGAGATCATCCGCCGACGGCATCTGCAGCGCCACGCCCATCGACACGATCCGATCGCGGAGCAGAAGGAGTGCCCCATCGACGATCTCGCCGATTCTGACCAGGCGCCGGGGGCCGGGCTGGCGGCGGCTGAATCGCCGCAGCTCCCCCGTAATCAAGCCGAGCCGATCCGCCAGGCCTACAATCTCTCGGAAATTTGCCGACGCCTCTTCGGCGCGTCCGCGCGCAATCAGCTTCTCGCCATTCTCTGCAAACACCCGCATGGCCGCAACGGGTTGCCCTATTTCGTGGCCGACTCCCGCCGAAATCTGGCCCAGTGTTGCGAGGCGGTTCGCCTGGGACAGTTGGTCGCGCAGGGTGCGCGTGCGCTGGGCGACCATCTCCTCCTGAAAAGCCTGTCGTCGCCGCCGCACGAAGAACAAGGCGAACGCGAGCGCGATCGTGCTGGCCAGTGCCAGCGCCACGGCTAACCTGCCGCTAGCGATCGCGGCTGCTGCGCGCGGCCCCGGGTCGACCAGCAGGTGCAGTATCCATCCATCGGGCGAGATCGGCTGCAAGGTGTCGAACAGCGGCGCTTCGACGATCGCCCGCTCCCCTCCGCCGCGAGCCCGCATGATCGCCAGCGGCTCCAGTCTGGCCAAGCCGAAGCGTTGCTCGTCCTGCACAGCGTCGCGTGCGCGGGCGACGCCTTCTCCGGTCAGCCGGAACCGCCACCCTGCGTCGGTCGCCAGTAGCACAACGCCGGTCGCATCGGTGACGTAGACGCCGTCGGTAGTCTTGCGCCAGCTTGCCTCGAGCGCATCGAACTCGATCTTGACGGCCACGACGCCCTGCGGGCTGGCCGCCGAACCGGCTCTGTGCGCGATATACAGCCCCGGCCGGCGGCTGACTGTGCCAAGCGCAAACTCGGTCGAGGTTCCTGCGTTCAGGGCCTGCCGGAAATAGCGGCGGAAGGCGTAGTTCGACCCCACAAAACTGGCAGGCTGTTTCCAGTTACTCGCCGCAAGGGTGAGGCCGTCCTTGTCCATGACGTAGATGGCCGCGGCACCCGATTGGTGGGCGAGGTTCTCCAGCCGGGTATCAAGCTGCCTGGTCTGGCTGGCATCGCCCTCGAGCAGCTGGCGCACTTGCAGGTCTCCTGCCAGCGTGATCGGCAGCAGGCTGACCTTGTCGAGTTCGCTTCTGAGACCGGCGGCGAGAATCGCCGCATCGTCGCGCGCAACCTCTTTTTCTTGGGTGAGCGCGCGCGCGTACATCACCCGGTCGACGGACAGAACTAATCCGGCCAGCAGGACGATGGCGACCACCGCTGGCAGAATCAGGCGACGGCGATCGCGAACCATAATATCTGCCCAGCCAGCCATCCACGCATTGTGCGGCTTTCCGCACAATGTGCAACCTGATTGTGTGGAAAGCCGCACGAATCTGACCGGGAATTTTAATTAAATCATTGAATATAAATTATAATTGAAATTCGACGTCCAGCGTTTCACGCAGTTCGATCGCTATTTATAGTGCCCGTAAGGCAAAACTGCCGTGGGAGAGGATCGGCGATGGGGTTGGCAGCGGCCACTGGCGATACGAGCGCGCCCGCTCGCAAATTGCCATTCTACCGGCATCTCTATGTCCAGGTGTTGAGCGCGATCGCGCTTGGGGCGCTGGTGGGACATTTGTTTCCCGCCTTCGGCGCCTCGCTGAAGCCTCTCGGCGACGGCTTCATCGGGCTGGTCAAGATGATCATCGCCCCGGTGATCTTCCTGACGGTTGCGACCGGCATCGCCGGAATGAAGGACATGACGGCGGTCGGCAGTGTCGCCGGCAAGGCGTTCGTCTATTTCCTGTTCTTCTCCACCCTTGCACTGGTCATCGGGCTGGTCGTCGCCAACGTGGTGCAGCCGGGTGCGGGCCTGAACATCGATCCCGCGTCGCTCGATACTACGGCCGTCGCGGCATATGCAGAGACTGCCGAAAAACAGACCATTTCGGCCTTCCTGCTGGGCATGATTCCCACGACGCTGTTCAGCGCTTTGACGAGTGGATCGATTCTCCAGGTGCTGCTGGTCGCGATCCTGACCGGTGTCGCAATCGCCACGACGAGACCGCACAGCGACCTCGTGCTCGACGTGATGGGGTCCTTCAATCAGGTCATCTTCAAACTCGTCCACATGCTGATGAAGCTTGCCCCGATCGGCGCATTCGGGGCGATAGCCTTCACCATCGGCGAATTCGGAATCGGTTCGCTGGCCAGCCTCGCTGCGCTGATCGCGACATTCTACCTCACTTCACTGCTGTTCGTGCTCGTGGTGCTCGGTCTCGTCGCAAGGCTGGCAGGCTTCACCATCATTGGTCTGATCAAATATCTGCGCGAGGAGCTGCTGCTCGTTCTCGGTACCTCCTCGTCCGAGGCCGCGTTGCCTAGCCTGATGGAGAAAATGGAGATTGCCGGTTGCCGCAAGACGGTGGTCGGACTGGTGGTGCCGACCGGTTATTCCTTCAATCTGGATGGCACCAACATCTACATGACGCTCGCTGCACTGTTCATTGCGCAGGCCGTGGGCATCGATCTGTCCTTGGGCGAGCAATTGACCCTGGTGCTGGTTGCGATGGTCAGCTCAAAGGGTGCGGCAGGTGTCACCGGGGCGGGCTTCGTCATCCTCGCTGCAACGCTGTCGGTAGTCCCCTCGGTTCCGGTGGCCGGCATGGCCCTGATCCTGGGCATCGACCGGTTCATGAGCGAGTGCCGCGCACTCACCAATTTTATCGGCAATGCAGTCGCCACGATCGTGGTCGCCAAGTGGGAGAACGCGCTCGACACCCAGCGCCTCGCCGCCGCGATGGCGGGTAGCCCGATGCCGCTTCCGGAAGCTGACATCGAACATCACGAACGGACCGGGCCCTATAGCGAAGGCATGGCGGCGGCGATCGGAGAGACGCCATGATCGCCCGCCGTACGCTGATCTGGGGCGCCGCCACGCTGCTCGCCGCATCGACCGTGCTGGGCAGCGCTGCGCTGAGGGCGCAGGATTTCGAGGAAATCCCCCTGTGGCCAGGCAAGCCGCCGGGCAAAGGCGACGTAAGCGGACCGGAGCTGATTGGAAGCAAAGGTGCAGGCTTTGGCGCGGTGTCCAATGTTTCCAACCCGCGCTTGCGGGTCTATCGCCCCAACCACGCCAATGGCCGGGCGGTGCTGGTCATCGGCGGGGGCGGGTATTTTCGCATCCAGCTTTGGAAGGAAAGCACACCCGCGGCGCGATGGCTGCAGCTCAACGGCTACACCGTTTTCGAGCTCATCCACCGCCTTCCGGGCGATGGGTGGGAAGCTGCAGCCCCGTTTATGGATGCGCAGCGCGCGATGAAGATCGTTCGCCATCGTGCCGACGAGTTCGGCATCCGCCCCGACCGCATCGGTATCCTGGGGTTTTCCGCTGGCGGGCATCTGGCTGGCTATACCGCGCTGAAGCCCGACCAGGCATTCTACGCGGGGAACGACAAGTTCGAAACGGAGTCCGCGCGGCCCGACTTCGCCGTGCTGCTTTTCCCGGTGGTCACGCTGCGCAAGCCTTACGACACGACCCGCACCAGGCGCGAGATCGTCGGCCGCGAGCCGAGCCTCGCCGCACAGGAACAGTGGTCGCTCGACACGCACGCGTCGAAGGATGCACCGCCGATGATCTTGTTTTCCTCGGCCGACGACCAGACGACGCCCCCCGGCCATAACATCGCGCTGTTCGAGGCGCTCAACCGGGTGGGCGCGACTGTCGAGATGCACATCTTTTCAGCCGGAGGCCACGGATGGGGTCTCGGCACGTCTGACCAGACCCTGAGCCAATGGCCGACGCTGTTCACCGCCTGGCTCGATACGCAAATTACCCAGCCAATTACCCAAAAGAAATGATCGGGAGGATCACCAACATGCGCATCACCGCAACCATTGTCAGACTGGCGCTTCTGGGCGGCACGAGCCTGCTCGCTACTTCCATCGCTTCGGCTCAGGATCAGGCCTCGGCCGGGTCTCGGCCAGGTGCGGCGGACGTGACCGCTTCAGCCCCCGTAGCAGAACCGGAGATCGTCGTTACCGGAACGCAAATCCAGGGCGCGCAGATCAACGACGTGCTGCCCGTGACCGTGATCGACGAACAGTCGATCGAGAACAGCGGCGCATCGTCGGGCGATGAGATGTTCCGCGCCATCCCGCAGGCAGGGACCGTCGCCTTCAACGAGCAGAACGCGACGACCCAGAACAATGTGCGCGGCGATGTCGGCTCGATCAATCTGCGCGACCTGGGTACCGGCAACACGCTCTTGCTGATCAATGGCCGCCGCATGAACCTGCACCCCGGCTTCCAGACCGAACTGCTTGTGCCGGTCGTCTCTCCCGACACCAACGAGATCGCGCCCGGGAGCGTCAGGCGGATCGAGGTCCTGCGCGATGGCGCGTCGGCCCTTTATGGCGCCGATGCCGTGGCGGGTGTGGTTAATACGGTCCTTAGAGGTGGTATGAAAGGCGGCTTCATCGAAGGCGACTACCGCATGTCCGACGGGACGAGCCTGTACAGCTATACGTTGACCGGCGGCTATGGGTTCGACTTCGGCGGCGGTCGCGGCAATCTTACCGTGTACGGCAGCTACTTCCACGAAAACGGCCTTCCCGTCACCGGGCGCGATTACGCGCGGGACGACAATCGCCTGCCATTGGTCGAGGGGACCGATTTCGAGGGCGAAGCTTCGTTCAACAACCGGAATACATTTGGCCCGTTCGGGCAGTTCGATATCCAGGCGCCTTCCAACCGCACGCCGATCGCCGACGACGACTTCTACCTCCAGCCGAGCACGTTCGCCGGCTGTCGCCTCCAATTCGGCGGTGGCATCTGTGCCCGCAACGGTACCACGCCGGTCGCTGACGTTCGTTACAACACGATATTCGGTAACAGCCTGATCAGCAAAAAGGATCGCTACAATGCGATGGCGCTGCTCAGCTACGAGCTGACCGATAATATCGAGGCCTATTTCGAGGGAAGCTATTATCGGTCGGAAAGTGTGCGGAATTTCGATCCGTCGGCAATCCTCAGCGCGGTCCCCGTGGGTATCTCGCGCAACGCCTATTACAACCCGTTCGGCCCCATCACGCGAAACGGCCAGCCGAACCCACAGCGTTTGCCGGGCACGACGATTGCGGCCGATGGCGCCGACCTGATCATGGAACGGTACCGCTTCGTCGATGTCGGTAACCGGATCATCGATGTCGAGAAGGAAAGTTACCGGCTCGTCGCCGGATTGCGCGGCAACTTCGGCGCGTGGGACTTCGACACGGGCTTCGTCTATTCAGAAGCCGACACGGTCGACCTGGAACGCAACCGGGTTTCGCTCACGGCCATGCAGCGGCAGATCAACCTGACCACGCCCGATGCATATAATCCGTTCAATGGCGGCTGTCTCGACGATCCGGGCCTCGGTGATTGCACGCCCAACCCGGCCGCATCGATCGAGCCGTTCAGGATCGACGTATTCCGCAAGGGCGGCACGAGCCTGGCGCTCGCCGACTTCAAGATCAGCCGCGATGACCTGTTCACCCTTCCAGGCGGCAATATCGGCATTGCCGCCGGCGTGGAGTGGCGGCGTGAGACCTTCTACGACGACCGCGATCCGCGGCTCGACGGGACCATCACCTTCACCGACAGCGTGACCGGCGTATTCAACGGCAGCGACGTCGCCGGCACCAGTGAGTCCCCGGACACCGACGGCGTCCGCAACGTCTATTCGGCGTTCACCGAGCTGTTCGTTCCCCTGGTCAGCCCGGAGATGGACATTCCGCTGGTCGAGGCGTTCAATGTCCAGCTTGCTGGCCGGATCGAGCGTTTCGCCGATATCAGCGCAACCGCCAAGGTGCCGCGGATCGCGGCATCGTGGACGACCATCCCGGGCGTTACGCTCCGCGGCGCCTGGTCACAGGGTTTCCGCGCACCGAACCTGGTGCAGGTGAACGACGACGGCACCACGCGGTCGAACACCCGCGACGACTTCGTGGTCTGCCAGGCGCAGGTCGAGAAGGGCATTATCGACAGCCTCGCGGCTTGCCCCGGCGCGGGCGTGATCAGCTTTCGCTCGGGCGCACGCAACCTGCGGCCGGAAGACAGCGAAAGCATCAATCTTGGCATCGTGCTAGAGCCGGGGTTCCTGCCCGGCCTTACGGTCACGGCGGACTATTGGCGGGTCAAGCAGACTGGCCTCGTCGGCACGTTCGGCGATGACAACGCCATCGCGCTCGACCTGCTGCGCCGTCTGGCCGGGAGCACCAACCCCAATGTCATCCGCGAGGCGCCGACAGCCGACGACATCGCCCTGTTTGCCGGAACCGGCCTGGCCCCGGCTGGCCGGATCGAACGCGTGATCGACCCTTACGTCAACCTCGACAGCCGCGTTTCGAAGGGGTGGGATTTCGGGCTTGTCTATCGCGTGCCCGACTTCGGGGCCGGCGACTTCCGGATCCGGCTGAACGCCGCACGGCTCGACAGCTTCGTCCAGAGCGCCGGTTCCGACGGACAGGAAATCGTCGATGCGATTGCGGCTGGGACGCTGCCGCTCGACGTCACCGTCGGCGGGCTTGGCGAACTCCTCGAGGTGGACGGTCGGCCCAAATGGCGCGCCAGCGGCTCGATCAACTGGGAAAAGGGACCGGTCTCGGTTGGCCTGTTCGGCAGCTATGTCGGCAAGTTCTACGACACGAGCGTGGTTCGCGACATCCTGATCGTATCGGACGATCCCAACGCCAACTTCTTCCCCGTTGATGACGTCTTCACGATGAACGCGTCGGTCGCCTATACAATCAACAACGACACCGCGCTCGACGGAACCCGGCTGCGGTTCGCGATCAACAACCTGTTCGATACCGACCCGCCGCTCGCCGACGAGACCTATGGCTTCTACAGCGACCTGCACAGTGCGCGCGGCCGCCAGTTCGCCATTGAAATCAGGAAGAAGTTCTGACGCTGTGCGATTGCACCGGGTCCGGCTGTCGTTTGGCGGCGCGCTCCTCACCCTCGGGGCGTGCGCGCAGGTACTGTCTCTCGACACCGGGACCGGTGCAGCTTTTTCGGGCTGCTCCAGCGCATGAGATCTTCTACTCGCTCACCGAGGCCCGGATCCTGATCGAAGCCTGGCGGCGGCATTCCAACACGGTTCGGCTGCGCAGCTCGCTGGGATGTCGACCACGGGCGCCGGAGGCCGGTTTCCTCGCCAGTTTTCCCCTCGGGTTCCGCTTCGCTCCACCTGCGGCCCACACTGGCAGGGGGGTTTCAACGCACTAGCAACCCACCGGGACCACTCGGTAGGGGCTGGTCATCCGAGCATAACGAACTGACCGTATCGTTGCGCCCCTCGCGACGGTCGACGAGATCGCAAGCTCCGGTCGCGCAACTCGCGAAGCGGTGCGGGGTCAACCCGAGGACTGTGATCAAATGGCGAGGTAGGCAGTCGGTCGAGGGCATGCCCACAGGGCATAGTCTTCGCCGACAAGACATTGGACGGGCATTTCGATTTGACGTTAATAGTTACGCGCTCCGGCATGAGCGCGGCACGGGGGAATCGATGATATTGAGCAAGGCGATTGTCGCACTGGGCCTGCTGGCGGCGGCATCCGCCGCGCCCCCGGCCGAGCGCGCCCGCGAAGCCGGCGTGGTTATCGGCGTCCTTCCTCCCGGCCCACTCAATGCCATCACTGATGTTGACGGGGTCGAGGTTGGCCACGTCACGATCGACGAAGGCAAAAACGTCCATACCGGCGTCACCGCAATCCTGCCGCACGGCGGCAACGTCTTTCGCTCGCGTGTTCCCGCCGGTTTTGTCGCCTTTAATGCGTTCGGGAAGTTTGCCGGCTCGACGCAGGTCGTCGAACTCGGTGAGATCGAGACGCCTATCCTGCTGACCAACACGCTCAATGTCCCCGAAGCCGCGGCTGGCGCAGTCGAATGGACGCTGACTCAGCCGGGCAATGAGGCGGTCCGATCGGTCAACGCCGTCGTCGGCGAAACGAACGACGGTGTCCTCAACGACATCCGCCGCCGCCGCGTCACCGTCGCCGATGCCCGGCGCGCGATCGAAGTGGCGAAAGGCGGCGCGGTCGAGGAAGGCTCAGTCGGCGCGGGTACCGGAACGGTGGCCTTCGGTTTTAAAGGTGGGATCGGCACCGCGTCGCGCAGGCTACCCAGTTCGCAAGGCGGTTGGACGCTTGGGGTGTTGGTCCAGAGCAACTACGGCGGTGTCCTCAACATTGCCGGGGTGCCGGTCGGTATCAAACTGGGTCGCCACGCTTTCGCCGAGCGCGGCGATCGTGACACCGCAGATGGCTCGGTCGTCGTGGTGATCGCCACCGACGCGCCGCTGTCCGATCGCAACCTGCGCCGTATAGCCGAGCGGGCGTTCATCGGGATCGGCCGGACGGGATCGTCCTTTTCCAACGGATCGGGCGACTATGCGATTGCCTTTTCGACCAGCACCGCGGTGCGCCGCGAGGAAGGAAGTGCGCCGACCGCGCAAGTTGCCGATCTGCGCAACGAGGCGCTTTCGCCGCTGTTTCAGGCTGTCGCCGAAGCGACCGAGGAAGCGGTCGTCAACTCGCTGTTCGCCGGAACAACCGTCGAGGGGCATCGCGGCACCATCGAGCGGCTGCCGGTCGAAACGATATTGCCCTGGCTGGTCGCCGGCGAAAAATAACGGCCCAACCGACCTGAGGTTACAATTCTCCCGAATCTGGTCAGGACACCTTGGCCGCGCGCAGCAGGCGACCGGGAGCGCCCACACGCTCACCGCCTTCAAAGGCGACCCGTCCGTTCACCATGACCATGTCAAATCCTTGTGCCTGGGCAAAGGGGTCGAGGTAAGTCGAGCGCGCTTTCACGCGGTCGGGAGCGAACAGGATGAGGTCGGCCTTCATGCCCGGTCTCATCGTTCCGCGATCGGGGAGTCGCAGGATTTGCGCCGGGAGCGCAGTCGCCTTGCGGACGGCCTTCTCGATCGGGAGCCGACCCTCGTTCACGACATATTGTTCGATGAGTTTGGCATAGGTTCCGGTGGCTCGCGGGTGGCGCATTCCCGGACCCCCGTCGGTCGAGATCGCGACATCGGCATCGAGTACGAGCATCTCTTGTAGCGCGTCGTCCATGGTGAAATGCGCGCCAGAGGCGCCGCCCGGACCGATCTTGATCAGGAAATCGGCATAATGGAGCCCTGCTTCGTCCGCGGCTTGAGCCAATGTTTTTCCGGCAAAAGGCGCGGTGCCGATCAGGAGCGCCGCTGGCCCGCCGCGCCGGGTCATGCGCGCGATCAGATGATCGCGCAGCTCCTGCCGTCGGCCTGCGACGATGGCGCGGTAGTCGCTGGGCGGCAAAGCCCATTCGGGGAAGAGCAGCGCAATCCCGGTATAGCCAGCGCTGTACGGATAGGCGTCCGCGGTCAGATCGATACCGGCACGGCGTTTGGCGGCAATATAGTCGAGCAGCTGGCGGGCACGGGCTTCGCCTTTGCCAAACACTATTTTCAGGTGCGAGATGTGGGGCCGACCGGGGCGCGCAGACGCAATCAGTTCCTCGATCGAGGCCTCGATCTCGTCGTCATTTTCGGACCGCATGTGGCTCATGACCACGCCGTCGTGGCGCGCGACGGTTTGGGCGAGGCTGGCGAGTTCGGCGCTTTCGGCATAAATGCCCGGAACATATTCCAGCCCGTAAGAGATCCCGAAGGCGCCAGCGGTCAGCTCCCGGTCAAGCTGCGCCGCCATCCGAGCGAGCGCGGCATCGTCAGGCTGGCGCATCGCGTCCGGGATGCCAGCGGCGCGGCGCAGCGTGCCGTGGCTTGCGAGCGCGGCGACATTCAGCGGCAGCGCGGCGCGATCCGCGGCCGAGAGCCAGGTTCGCAGGTCCAGATCGTCCCCGATGCGGGGGCCGCTGCCGTCCACCCCCAGCAAAATGGTGGTCACCCCCATGGCGAGGAAGGCATCATAGGATTGTTCCAGCGGATCGCCATGCGTGTGGGTGTCGATAAATCCGGGTGCAAGGACGCGTCCTTCTCCCGGTACAAGGCGCGCGCCATCGGGGACCGACCCGCCCGGCGGCAAAATAGTAGCAACACGTTCACCGACAACGGTGACGTCGGCGCGGCGAGGCAGACTCCCGGTCCCATCGACCAACAGGACATCGCGAAAATAGGTTGATGCGTCGCCCTGGGCAGCGGCCAGCATCGGCAGGGTTGCCAGCGTGGTTAAGGCAACAGCGCCGCCAGCGAGCTGGCGACGCGTCAAGTCACGCGGCATATAAACCTCCCTTGTCCATAACGGCGGAAGGATGCCCAAATGGACAACGGAATGCAATTGTACGTGGATCCAACATTCTGCAGAGAATTTCGAAAAAGCACGAGTGGATACAGGCCTGTCACCGGTGTCGACTTTGGCGCACGGTTGACCTTTTTGCGGGGTCCGGTGCGGCCGTCATGCTGGCCCGGCTGGCTAGAGCCGAACGGTCGGACGTGGTGGAAAGGCGTCAGCCGTGCAGGCTCATCAGCGAATCCATCAGTCCGTCGTCGGCGCTCGAACAGACTCCCAGTACGAGCGCTTCTTCGAACCCCTCGGCGACCACATAGGCGTGGCCCATGGACGAATCGAGATAGATGCCCTGACCGGTCTTCAGCGCGACGGGGTCGTAAAATTCGGTGTGAATCTCGATCGCGCCTTCCAGCACATAGATGAATTCCTCGCCCTGATGGCGGACAAGCTCGCCGAACTCGCTCGCGCTGTGGGCGCGGATACGGGTGATGATCGGGATCATCCGTTTCTGGCGCAGGTCTGTACATAGATAGTGATAGTCGTAGTTGTCGGTGGTGACGCGCACGGCCTGGTCGATCGTCCCGACGCTGCGGCGGCCGGTGACGCGCGGCGCGCTGTCGCTCTCATCTTCGGCGAAGAGGTCCGCCATGCGGATGCTGAGTCGCTGGCTGAGCTGCTGCAGCTTGTCATAACTCAGCGTCAGCCGGTCATGCTCGACTTTTGACAGCGTCGAGACCGGGATGCCCGATTTCGCACTCATCTCCTTGAGCGTCCAGCCGTTTCGCGAGCGAATGCTCTTCATCACAGTGCCGAGTGTGGGTGGGGCCGCGCGAGCCGCCATCAATTTTTCCATTCCATGTTTGACAATTTTCTAATCAGGATCATTATGTCCCTATTGGGTTAACAGTTGTTGACCCTTGGTAAGACGTCGCGCGGCTTGCTGCAAGGTCAGACAGGGCGTGCCGAATAAAAGGGGAAAGTGATGCGTTTCATCCGCAAGGTGATGATCGGACTGGCGGCGCTCGCCGCGCTACCACTCGCGGCGCAGGGGCCGCTGCCCGCGCCGACGGCGAAGAAGGTGGAAACGGCCGCGGCGACCGCACCCGCGGCACCGACTAGCCCGGTGACGCTCGACGCCGCCGACCTTGAGGCGTGGATGGACGGCTATCTGCCCTACGCGCTCGAGCGCGCGCGCATCCCCGGTGCGGTCGTCGTCGTCGTGCGCGGCGATCAGGTCGTGCTGCAAAAGGGCTATGGCTTTGCCGATGTCGCTAATCGTGCGCCGGTGCTGCCCGAAACGACCATGTTCCGACCCGGCTCGGTGTCGAAACTGCTGACCTGGACCGCGGTGATGCAGCAGGTCGAGGCGGGCAAGATCGATCTCGACAAGGATGTGAACGCCTATCTCGATTTCAAGATTCCGGCCTATCAGGGCAAGCCGGTCACGATGCGCAACATCATGACGCATACTGCGGGTTTTGAAGAGTCCGTACGGCACCTGATCAGCAGCGACCCCAAGGCGGTGATGACGCTGAAGGAGCAGATGCCAATGGCGTTGCCGCAGCGCGTCTTTGCGCCGGGGACGACCCCCGCTTACTCCAATTACGCCACCGCGCTCGCGGGCTATATCGTCGAGCGCGTCAGCGGCGAGCCGTTCGACAATTATATCGAAAATCATATATTTACACCGCTTGGTATGACGCATTCGACCTTCCGCCAGCCGCTGCCAGCACGCCTCGCGCCGCATATGGCCAAGGGCTATCCCGACGTGACGCAAAAGGCGAAACCGTTCGAGATCGTCATCCCGGGACCGGCGGGAAGCCTGTCGGCGAGTGGCGCCGACATGGGTAAATTCATGATCGCGCATCTGAACGACGGGGCCGGGCTTCTGAAGCCCGAGACTGCAAAACAGATGCACGATTTCAAGGCGCCCGGCGTTGGCCCGCTCAACAGCATGGCACTTGGTTTCTACGAACAATGGGTCAACGGTCGGCGCGCGATCGCGCATGGCGGCGATACCGTCTGGTTCCACTCCTATCTGTGGCTGTTCCCCGAGGATGACATTGGCGTTTATGTGTCGATGAACAGCGCCGGGACGCAGGGCGATGCGGGGGCGGTGCGTAGCGCGCTGTTCCATAAATTTGCCGATCGTTACCTTCCGGGCGAAGACAAGGCGGGAACCGTAGACGCCAAGACCGCCGCCCAACATGCGCAGATGATGGTCGGCAATTATGTCAGCAGCCGCGGGTCGTTCACCAACTTCATGAGCCTGCTCGGGCTGTTGGGGCAGGCGACGATCTCGCTGACCGAAGACGGCAAGATCAGCTTCCCCGCGCTCGACGGCTTGGGTGCCGGCGCGCGCGACTGGGTCGAGGTCGAGCCGTTCGTGTGGCGCGACCGCGGCACGGGCGAGCGCCTCGCGGCCGAGGTCAAGGACGGCCGCGTCGTGCGCTTCAGCGTCGATGCCGGTTCGCCGTTCATGGTGTTCGAACCCGCGCCTGCCAGCGTCAATGCGGCGTGGCTTAATCCGGCGCTGATTGCGGCGCTCGGCATCGTGCTGCTCGCCGCGCTGGCGTGGCCGGTACGCGCGCTGGTACGGCGCAGCTTCAAGGCCGATTTCGCGCTCGAAGGTAAATCGCGTCGCGTCTATCGGCTATCGCGGGGGTTCGCCTGGCTGGTGCTGGCGGCGCTTGCGGGCTGGCTCGGCCTGATCGCCGCTTTCTCGGCCGATATAGGCAGCTTGGGCGGCCCGCTCGACTGGCTGATCCACCTGCTGCGTGTCCTGACCCCGGTGGCGTCTTTCGGCTTGCTAGCGACGGCGGGCTGGCACTTGTGGCTGACGATCAAGGACAAGCGTCGTTGGACGATGAAGCTCGGCGCGGTGCTGCTGGTGCTCGCGGCGCTGGTGCTGGTGTGGGCGACACTCGCCTTCAACCTCTATGGCTTTGGATTGGTTTATTGATGGCGACGCAAATGACGCAAGAACTGACGCTCGACCTGCGGGTCGAGCGTTTTGCCTACCACCAGCCGTTCCGCATTTCGGGGCATGTCTTCACCGAAACCGCGCTGCTGGTCGCCGAACTGTCCGACGGCACGCACGTCGGACGCGGCGAAGGGGCCGGGGTCTATTATCTGGGTGATGATATCGACCATATGCTGGCCGAAGCGACGCGCGTCCGCGACGCAATCGAGCGCGGCGCGGCGCGCGCGGATTTGCAGCAATTGCTGCCGCCGGGCGGCGCGCGCAATGCGCTCGACTGTGCCTATTGGGATCTGGAGGCGAAGCAGGCGGGACGGCCGGTGTGGGAGCTGGCGGGATTAAAGCCGCCGCGCGCGCTGCCTTCAACCTTGACGCTTGGCGCCGATAGTGCGGGCAATATGGCGAAGGCGGCGCTGGCGATCGATCCCGAGGCGCCGATCAAGGTCAAGCTGACCGGTGATCTGAGTGACGACATCGCCCGTGTTGTCGCGATCCGCACTGCGCGGCCGCATGCGTGGATCGGGGTCGATGCCAATCAGGGCTATGACATTGCCACGCTGGCGGAGCTGCTACCGGTGCTTGTCGATACCAGGGTTGCGCAGCTTGAACAGCCGCTGAAGCGCGGGCGCGAAGCTGATCTCGACGGACTGAAACGTCCTCTGCCCTTTGTCGCCGACGAAAGCGCGGTGACGCTCGCCGACACCGCGACGCTCGTCGGGCGCTTCGATGTGGTCAACATCAAGCTCGATAAATGCGGCGGGCTGACCGAGGGGCTGGCGATCGCGCGGCAGGCGCGGAAACTGGGGCTCGACGTGATGGTCGGCAACATGATGGGGACAAGCCTGTCGATGGCGCCGTCGTTCGTGCTGGGCCAGCTGTGCGATATCGTCGACCTCGACGGACCGACCTTCCTGGCGCGCGATCGGGTACCGTCCGTCGAATATCGGGGCGGGATGATTCATTGCCCGGCAGGAATTTGGGGATAGATGACAACTACATGTCCTAAATGGGTTGACAATTTTCTGATTAGGACAATAGTCGTCATACTGAAACTTAGCTGAGAGGGAGGCTGGAATGACCGGGTCATTCGCAGCAACGCGCCGTGCGATCATCGCGGGCGCGGTCGGCGCCGCCTTGTCTGCGCCGATGGTGAACAAGGGAAGCTATGCGATTGCCGCGGCGCCAGCGCGCGCCTATTCGCGCCGCGCGGTCGATCTGGTTGCCTCGTCGCTCGTCATCGACATGCTGGCGCCGCTCAAGATCACGCTGTCGGCCGACTATATCACCCACCGTTTGACCGATGCCGAGGCGGCCGAGTTCAAGGCTAGCGGCATCACCGGCTTTCACAACGCCTATGGTCTCGGCGGTCCCGATGCAAAAGAGCAGGCGCTGACCTTTCTCGCGGGTTGGCAGGGCTTTGCCGGGCGCAATAGCCATGTGTTCACGCTGGTCGATGGCGTTGCCGATCTCGACCGCGCCAAGGCTGATAAAAAATGCGCGGTCATCATGGGCATCCAGAATGCCGAGCATTTTGAGAAGATCGAGGATGTTGCGCTGTTCCGCCGCCTCGGCCTGCGCTGCGCGCAGCTAACGTACAACAGCCAGAATCTGATCGGATCGGGAAGCACCGAAAGGGTCGACGGCGGGATCAGCGATTATGGCGCCGCGATCATTGCCGAAATGGAAAAGCAGCACATGCTCGTCGATGTCTCGCATTGCGGCGACCAAACGACCTTGGACGCGATCGCGATCGCCAAGGGGCCGATCGCGATCACCCACAGCAACGTGCGCGCGCTGGTCGATCATCCGCGGGTCAAGAGAGACGCAGCGATCAAGGCGCTCGCGGCCAAGGGCGGGGTGATGGGGATAACCGGCGTTCGCATGTTCGTAAGCACCACCGATCCGACCAATGTCGGGCATATGGCCGACCATATCGACTATGTCGCCAAGCTGGTCGGGATAGATCATGTCGGGATCGGATCGGACGCCGATTTGCACGGCTACGATGACATGAAGCCCGACGAATATGCGCTGCTCAAGGGCGCCTACAAGGGCAGCTACGCCTTTCGCGACAAGATCGACATCGACGGTTTCGACCATCCTTTGAAGGTCTTTGACCTGACCGAGGAACTGATCCGCCGGGGATATTCAAACGACAACATCACCGCCGTGTTGGGGGGCAATTTCCGCCGCCTGCTGGCGCAAGTCTGGGGGTAAGACAATGAACAAGGGACTTTATTTCGCGGCAAGCATGGCCGCATTGATCGCCGCAATGCCAGCGCAGGCGCAGGAACCGGGTGCGGTTGAGGCGGCGGGCGAAATCGTCGTCACCGCGCAGAAACGCGTCCAGAATGTCCAGGACGTGCCGATCTCGATCGCCGTTGTGAATGGTGAAGAGCTGCAGCAACAGGGCTCGGCATCGCTGGTCGACTATGCGGGTTACGTCCCCGGCATGAATGTCAGCAACAGCGGCACGCCCGGTCAGACGACGATCACCCTGCGCGGTGTCGCGCCGCTGAACTCCAGCCAGACCGTCGGCATCTATCTCGACGACGCGCCGGTAGGCTCCAGCGCGATCTACAACCGCGCCGGGGCGTTCACGATTGACCTCATGCCCTATGACCTGGAACGGATCGAAGTGCTCAAGGGGCCGCAGGGCACGCTCTATGGCGCCAGCTCGATCGGCGGGCTGGTGAAATATGTCACCGTTCAGCCGAACACCAATGCATTCAGCGTCAAGGCGGGGGTCGAAGGCTTCGCGATCAAGGGCGGCGACGGGCTCGGCTGGGGCGCGCAGGTGATGGTCAATGTGCCGATCGTGCAGGACAAGCTGGCGGTCAGCGGCAGCTTTGCCTGGCGCAGCACCCCGGGCTGGGTCGACAGCGTCAACAATGCCGCGCTGAAGGATCAGAATGATTATGAGCAGCGCGGCGGCCGTGCGGCGCTGCTGTGGACCCCGACGCCTGAATTCAGCGTGAAGCTCGCCGGGATATGGCAGTCGCTCGATTCCGCCGGCAATGGTCTTTACGCCGCCGATCTGACCGGCGCGCGCCTCGGCGACGGACGTTCGTTTAACAATTTTGTTCCTGAATCCTACGATATCGATCTCGACTATTATTCGGCGACGCTCGATTATGATTTCGGCGCGGCGACGCTGACCTCGGCCACGACCTACAGCAAGACGCAGAGCGCGCAGCTGCAGGACGCGAGCTACGCCTTTGGCGTGCTCTTCCCGCTGCTCACCGGCGGCGCGGTGCCGCCGGGGATCACGCCCTTCTCGCTCGATCTCGGCCTGAAGAAATGGACGCAGGAAGTGCGGCTTGCTTCGCCAAGTGGCGGACGGTTCGAATGGCTGATCGGCGGCTTCTTCACCGACGAGACGACCAGCAACGCGCAGTTGGTCCGCTCGTTCGACATGGCGGGCAATCCGATCCCCGGTCTTGATCCGCTGGCGATCGTCGGCCTGCCCGCGACCTACAAGGAATATGCGATCTTCGGCAACGGCACCTTCAAGCTCAGCGAGCAGTTCGAAATCACCGGCGGCCTGCGCTGGGCGCGCAACAAGCAGACCTTCCGCCAGATCAGCTCGGGCGCGATCGTGCCGCAGGCCGACGATCCGGGCAAATCGGCCGAAAGCGTCTTCACTTACTCGATCAGCCCGCAATTCCACATCAATGATGACGCGATGCTCTATGCGCGCCTCGCAACCGGATATCGCCCGGGCGGACCGAACGTCATCGTCCCCAACGTCCCGCCGACGGTCGATGCCGACAGGATGAAAAACTATGAAATCGGGCTGAAGGCCGACTTTGCCGATCGGTTGGTTTCGGTCGATGTCGCGCTCTTCCTGATGGACTGGACCGACATCCAGGTCGTGCGTTCGTTCGGCGGCGTATCGGGCGGGGCGAACGGCGGCAAGGCGCGGAGCAAAGGGATCGAGGGCAGCTTTGCGCTGCGTCCGACCCCCGGCCTGACGATCAGCGCCACCGGCAGCTACACCGACGCCACGCTCAGCGAGGATGTGCCCGACATCAGCGGCGCCGATGGCGACCGCCTGCCCGCCGTACCGAAGTTCAGCGGCGCGCTCCGCGCCGATTATGAATTCGAACTGGGCGGGGGCAACAAGGGCAGTTTTGGCGCCGGTGTCCGCCACGCCAGCAACCGCCTGTCGCTGGTCGAAAGCGATCCGCTAGTTGCGACGGCCAAGCCTTACACATCGGTCGATCTCAACGCTTCGATCACCTTCAACGATCATTGGACATTGCGCGCCTATGCTCGCAACCTGCTCGACAATCAGGGTGAGATGGCGCGCTCGACCTTTGCCAACGGGCTCAATCAGCCGAGCTTCCTTGGCATTTCTCCGCTCCAGCCGCGCACGGTGGGTGTCGCACTCGACCTGGCCTTTTGAGCGGATTGGAGTTGGAAACGATGAACGCGCCCACCGGCAGGCTGGAGAGCAGCCTGACCCTGCCGCAGCCCTATCTGCTGTTCCTCGGCGACACGACCGAGGCGGGTTATGCCAAGACCGCCTTCGGTCTGGCCGACTGGGCGGCGGATCGCTGCGTTGGCGAGCTGGCGATCGGCGGCTGCACCGTCACCACCGGCCTGCCACCGATGTCGCCCGCAGAGGCGCGGGCGGCTGGGGCGCGGTCGCTGGTGATCGGAGTGGCCAACCAGGGCGGGGTGATTGGCGACAGCTGGATCGCCGCGCTGGTCGAGGCGATGGAGGCGGGACTCGACATCGTCAGCGGGCTGCACGTCCGGCTGGCGAGCCTGCCTGCGCTGGCCGAGGCGGCAAAGCGCACCGGCCAGCGGCTCATCGACGTGCGGACGCCGCCGCCGTCGATTCCGATCGGCAACGGCCGCAAGCGCAGCGGCAAACGATTGCTGACCGTCGGCACCGACTGTGCGCTCGGCAAGAAATATACTGCGCTGGCGCTGCATCGCGCGTTCGTCGAACGCGGCATCGATGCCGATTTTCGCGCCACTGGACAGACGGGCATCATGATTGCCGGCGGCGGGATGCCGATGGACGCGGTCGTTTCGGATTTCGAGGCAGGAGCGGCGGAAATCCTCAGCCCCGATGCGCCTGCTGACCATTGGGATTTGATCGAGGGGCAGGGGTCGATCTTCAACCCGGCTTATGCCGCGGTGTCGCTCGGTTTGCTGCACGGCAGCCAGCCCGATGTGTTTGTCGTGTGTCACGATCCGACGCGCAAGGTGATCCTGGGCATGGAGAGCTTTGCGCTGCCGTCGATCGAGGAGGTTATCGACCTGACGATCCGCCTCGGCAGCCGGACCAATCCGGCGATCCGCTGCGGCGGGGTCAGCCTGAACACGTCGAGCTATGACGCCGACGCCGCCGAAGCGCTGATGGCGGCGGAGCGCCAGCGGCTCAGCCTGCCGGTCACCGATCCGATCCGCGGCGGCGCATCGTTCGACGCGCTTGTCGAAAATATTCTCGCGTGAGCGTGGGCGAGACGGGGAGTAGGTCGAGCTGGTTCCAGCGCTTCCTGCTGCCCGGACTGGCGCTGAAAGCGGTGATCATCGGCGGCGGCTATGCCACTGGCCGCGAACTCGCCGAATATTTTGTGCCGTCGGGGCCGTGGGGCGGGCTGTCAGCGATGCTGATGGCTACCTTGATCTGGAGCGTCGTCGCGGCAATTACGTTCGCACTGGCGCGCAAGATGGGCGCCTATGACTATCGTGCGTTTTTTCAGGGGCTGCTTGGCCCGGGCTGGGTCGCGTTCGAGCTGGCCTATCTGATTTTTGTCATCCTGATCCTTGCCGTGTTCGGCGCCGCGGCCGGCGCGATCGGCGCCGCGACTTTTGGCTGGCCCGAACTCGCCGGTTCCATAGTGCTGGCGACCAGCATCGTCGCCTTCACGGCCTTCGGCACCCACACCGTCGAGACATTGTTCAAATATGCCTCGATGCTGATCTATGCGGTTTATGCGCTATTCCTGATATTCGCTCTAACCAGCTTCGGTGGCCTGATTGCCGAGGGTTTTGCCGAAGCGCCGCCGCCCTCTGGCAATTGGGTCGCGGGCGGATTGACCTATGCGAGTTATAACATCGTCGGCGCGGTGATCATCCTGCCGGTGCTGCGCCACCTGACCAGCCAGCGCGATGCAGTGCTGGCGGGGATCATCGCTGGTCCGCTGACGATGCTGCCCGCAATCCTGTTCTTTGTCGCGATGATGGCCTTCTATCCAGCTATCGGCGCTGAAACGCTGCCGTCCGATTTCCTGCTCCGCCAAATGGCGGTGCCGGGGTTCCACATTCTGTTCCAGCTGATGATCTTTGCCGCGTTGCTCGAAAGCGGGGTCGGCGCGATCCATGCGATCAACGAACGGGTGTCGGGGGTCGTCGAGACGCGAGGGCGTCCGCCGCTCGGCACCGGCGCGCGCGCCGCGATCGGCGGGGTCATATTGGTCGGGTGCATGTTCGTTGCGGCGCGCATCGGCCTGGTCGACCTGATCGCCAGCGGGTATCGCTTCCTCGCCTGGCTGTTCCTGATCGTCTTTGTCGCGCCGTTGCTGACCATCGGCGTCTGGCGCCTGCTGCGCCCCGCTCCCGTTCCAATGGAGACCGTCCCATGAAAGCCGTCCGCCTGCTTGCTCTCTCATTGATGCTGTCGGTTGCCGCACCCGCCTGGGCTGACCCGCCCAAGGACATTGTCGAAACGGTCGAAACCTTGCGCCAGAAGATCGGCGCGCCCGGCGTATCGATCGCGATCGTCGAGGATGGCGAGACCACGCTCTCGCGCGGCTGGGGCGTCCGCAAGCTCGGCGAGCGCGCGCCGGTCGATAAACAAACATTGTTCCAGACCGGATCGACCGGCAAGGCGATGACCGCGGCGGCGCTGGCGATCCTTGTCGACGAAGGCAAGATCGGGTGGGACGATCCCGTCATCAAGCATATGCCGTGGTTTCGCATGCACGACGCGTGGGTGACGCGCGAGATTACCATCCGCGACCTGCTCGTCCACCGCAGCGGTCTGGGGCTGGGGCAGGGCGATCTGATGTTCGTGCCGCGCACCAACCTCACGCGCAAGCAGACGGTCGAACGCGTCGCTTACCTCAAGCCGCAGACCAGTTTCCGCTCGGCTTATGCCTATGACAACATTCTCTACGCGGTCGCGGGCCAGTTGATCGAGGAGGTCACCGGCAAGACGTGGGAGGTGTTCATGCGCGATCGCCTCCTGCGCCCCGGCGGCATGAAAGACGGGACGACCGACAGCGAGGACCGTTTCCGCATTCCCAACCGCTCATGGCCGCACGCGCGGCTGTCGGGGCCGCTGCGCGGTCTCGGCCCGCAGCAGGCGCTGAACGAACGCGACGAGCTGGGCCGCAACGGTGCGCCGGCGGGCGGGCTGGCGCTCAGCGCCGACGACATGGCGGCGTGGCTCAAGATCCAGCTCGCTTATGGCGCGCTGCCCAACGGCAAGCGACTGTTCAGCGAAGAGCAGGCCAGAGAAATGTGGGCGCCGGTGACCCCGATGCCGATCACCCCGCTGCCCGACAGCCTGAAACCCGCGCAGCCCAACCAGCAGGCTTATGCGCTCGGCTGGCAGGTGCAGGATTATCGCGGCCACCGCATCGTCCAGCATAGCGGCGGGGTGTTCGGATCGATCACCCGCGTCGTGATGATCCCCGACAAAAATGTCGGTTTTGCGATCATGATGAACAGCGAGGACAGCGGGATGCTCCTCGGCCTCTACTACGACCTGCTCGACCATTATCTTGATCAACCCGATTATGGCTGGATCGACAAATGGGAAGATTGGTATCAATCGCGGCTCGCGGGCGGAGTGGAGTATCTGAAACAGACGCAGGCTGCTCCCGCAAAATCGGGACCGTCGCTGGCGCTTGTTGGCTATGCCGGGCGCTATCGAGATCCTTGGTACGGCGATGTCGTGATCGGGTCGGCAGCGACCGACCTGACGATCGACTTTACCTCGACCCCGCGCATGGCGGGACGGCTCAAACATTGGCAATATGACAGCTTCGTCACCGATTTCGATGACCCGGCGATCGAACCTGCTTATGTGACGTTCGCGCTCGATGCGGAGGGCAAGATCACCGGCGTGACGATGAAGGCGGTGAGCAAGATTGCCGATTTCAGCTGGGACTATCACGATCTCGACCTGAAACCGGTGGAGGACAAGAAGTGAAGCACCTCGCGATCCTGCTGGCCGCCACCGCGCTATCGGCGTGCTCGACCGGTGAGGAGGCGGTAAAGGCGCCCGATGCACCGCTGCACAGCCGGATGCTGGTGCTCGACACCCACCTCGACACCCCGCTGCATTTCGAGCGGCAGGGATGGAGCTTTGCCGACCGCCACAGCGCCACGGGCGATATGGTCCAGCTCGACATTCCGCGGATGAAGGATGGCAATCTCGATGGCGGCTTCTTCGTCATCTACACCGAGCAGGGCGCGCTCGACGCAAAAGGATATGCCGATGCCCTGGCGTTCGCCCGCGAGCGATCCGACCTGATCGACGCGACGATCACCAAGCATGGCGAGGCCATCGGTGCCGCGCGGACCGTCGCTGACGCGCGGACGCTGAGCAAGGCTGGCAAGCTCATCGCGTATAAGTCGATGGAAAACAGCTATCCACTTGGCGACGATGTCACGCTGCTCGCCGAGTTCCACCAAAAAGGCGTCCGCATGGCGGGGCCGGTGCATTCGAAGACCAACCAGTTCGCCGACAGCGCGACCGGCGAGGCGCGCTGGAGGGGCCTCAGCCCGCTCGGCAAGCAGTGGGTGGCCGAAATGAACCGGCTCGGCATCGTCATCGACGCCAGCCATGCGTCCGATGCCGCGTTCGATCAGCTGCTGGCGTTGTCGAAATTTCCGATCATCCTGTCGCATTCGAGCCTGCGCTCGGCCAACGATCATCCGCGCAACCTGGATGAGGGGCGGCTGAAAGCACTGGCGGTGAAGGGCGGCGCGATGTGTATCTCGACGATCTTCATGTCGGATATGAACATGACCCCGGCGCGCGGCGAATTGTTCGGCCAATATGAGCGTATCGGCACCTTGTCGCCCGCGCAGCAGGCCGAGCTCAATCACAAGTGGCGCGAACTCGACAAGACCGAGCCGCTGTGGGCGGCTGATTTCGAGCAATATATGGCAATGGTGCTGCGCGCGATCGAAGTCGGCGGCGTCGATCATATCTGCTTTGGCGCCGACTGGGACGGCGGCGGCGGGCTGGCCGGGATCGAGGATATTTCGGCGCTGCCGAAGGTTACCGAGCGCTTGAAGTCTGCGGGTTACTCCGACGTCGATATCGAAAAGATGTGGAGCGGCAATATCCTGAGGGTGCTGGCGGCGCAGCGCGGATAGCATTGCGATCCTGGGTTTGCGGCACTGCGGTTAAGCCTTTCGCACCCGCTTCCCGGGGAGACTGGACATTCGCCGCATCGCAATTTATATACCACCCGTTATGGAAATCGAAGCCGCCACCGTTTCAAAAGGTCGCCCGCGCGAGTTTTGCGTCGATGCCGCGCTGGCGGCGGCGCTGCGGGTCTTTTGGTCCAAGGGCTATGAGGGCGCGTCGATGGCTGACCTCACCGAAGCGATGGGGATCACCAAGCCCAGCCTTTACGCCGCGTTTGGCAACAAGGAGGCGCTGTTTAACAAGGCGCTCGACCTCTATGAGCGCGAAAAGACCGATTATATGCGCGCCGCGCTCGACGCGCCGACCGCGCGCGGGGTGGCCGAACGGCTGATGTACGGCGCGCTCGATATGTACAGCTGTCCCGAAAATCCCAACGGCTGCCTGGGGGTGATCAACTCGGTCGCGTGCGGCGCCGAAGCCGAGTGTATCCGCGAAGCCGTTGTGGCGCGCAGCGCGGCGGCGAAGCAGGCGATGCTTGAGCGTTTTACGCGCGCCAAGAACGAGGGTGATTTTCCGGACGATGTTGACCCGGCTGGCCTCGCGGCTTTCTTGACTGCGATGAACCAGGGCATGGCGGTGCAGGCGGGCGCGGGTGCGACGCGCGCCGAACTCGAGCGGCTGGTCGAAACCGGACTGAAGCTCTGGCCCGGGCGCTAGTAGAATAAGTTTACTGAACGGTACAGAATGCGCTTGACACGGCGCAGATACTTTGTGTACTCACCGGTACATAAACGGGCTCTCCCCCCGGACCGGCCACCGCGTGACACAGATCGCGCGGCGGCCGGAACCCTTGCATCCGCCAATCGACACCCGTTGCGGCACCGTCGATGCCGGGCCCATCTTTGCCATCGTTTACGCGGCTTTTACCACTTCTGGTGCATGACATCCCCCGATGTGTTTGGCTGGGGATAAATGATGGACAGCATGCGCGGACTGCTTTCGGGCAGCCACGACCAGGACGACGGGGCGATCGATCCGCCCGCGTCGGTCGGTGCCGACGAACGGCGGATGCAGGTGCGCGCCTATAATTACTGGGCGTCGCTGCTTTCCGATCGCGCTTATCCGTCGGTCGAAGACCTCGATCTGGAGCGCGCGGATTTCGGGTCTCATTCGGTGCTGCTCGACTTCACCGCCGGAGTCGATAATCCCGGTATCGCCTTTGTCGGCGACCGGCTGCGCGAAGAATCGCAGATCGACGAGGATGTCCATTACATCAGCCAGATTCCGGGCCGCTCGCTGCTGTCGCGGCTGACCGACCATTATCTTCAGATCATCGCCAACCGCGCCCCGATCGGCTTTGAGGCCGAGTTCGTCAACGATCGCGGCGTCACGATCATGTATCGTGGCATCTTGCTGCCCTTTTCGTCCGACGACGACACGATCGATTTTATCATGGGCGTGATCAACTGGAAAGAAGCGGCGCCAGCCGATCAGGCCGCCGAATTGTTGCTGTCGGTTGAACAGGCGCTGCGCAGCGCCGCGCCGCTGACCGCGCCGGTGCCGGTGTGGGCCGACGGTCCCGACAGCGAACATCTTGACGATGACGCCGATGGAGATGCGACCCCCGGCTTTGGCGCTTTGATCGACAAGAGCGACGTGCCCATCGTCGCCGCGCCCAATGCCGACGATGCGTATGTGAGCGACAGCGACCCCGGCGCCGACGCCGAACTCGCCGACTGGCTCGCGCTCGCGCGCGAAACCGCCGAGCGCGCGATTGCCGCCGACAGTCGCAGCCGCGGCGCGCTGTATCAGGCGGTCGCCAAAGCATGGGATTTCGCGCTGGTCGCAGAGCAGCAGCCCGGCGCCTTTGCTGCCCTGCTCGACGATGCCGGACTTGCGGTGCAGGACCGCGCCCCGATGACGCCGGTCGTAAAGCTGGTTTTCGGCGCGACTTACGACAAAACCCGCCTTGCCGAATATGCCTGTGTACTGGGCCATGCCAAGGATGAAGGCATCGGCCGCGGCGAACTCGCCGCTTATCTCGACCGCTATCCGGGCGGCCTGAAAGGCTTGGTCAAGGACGCGCGCGCGCGTCGTAAACCCGAGCGTGATACCGAGCCGAAAGCCGACGACAAACTCGCCGCTTTGCGCACCGCGCATCCGGCGATCATCCTCGAGCATGACGCCGGTGACGCCGAATTTGTCGTGCTGATCGCGCGCGCCATGCCGGGCGGGCATATCGGCATCGTCGCCAAAGCTGCTGATGATCCGGCGCTGATCGCCAAGCTGGCGCGCAAGGCGGTGCCGATTACCGGCGGCTAACGGCGCTTGCGCAACAGTCGATCCGAAACGTGAAATATTTTAACGTGGGCGCGCGAACGAGGTCTTGAGCCGCGCGCGCCACAGGCGCATAGGGTGGGGAGCGAACGGGCCCCCGCCGATCGTCGGCAGGGATCCCCATCTTTTGGTTCGGGATGCTGCACTTTATGCCTCAAAATTCGTCCGACATGCCGGAAACGGACACGCCCACCGCCACCACCGCTAAAGTCCCCGCCAAAATTGCCGCCGCCTATCTGGCGGCGCTGCATGGCAGCGCGCTGCCGGGCGAGGGTGACGATATGGACAAGGCGGCACTGGTCGACGCCAGCCATTTCGCCGGGCGCGCTTCGCTCGACCGCGCTGCCGACACTCCGTCGCTGCTGCTCGAACCGATGGCCGCCGACGGCACCGACCGCCGCATGCGGCTCGTCATCGTCAACGACGACATGCCCTTCCTCGTCGATTCGACCTCGCAGATGGTCGCGGCGCAGGGGCTTGCCGTCCACCGCATCCTCCACCCCGTCGTCGCCGTGAAGCGCGATGCCAAGGGACAGCTGCTCGAAGCGGGTGAAGGTCCGGCGCGCGAGTCGGTGATCTATATGGAGCTGGAGCGCGGCGACGCCCGCGCCCGCCGCCGCCTGCTCGACGCACTCGAAGCGGCGCTGCGCGATGTCCGCGCCGCGGTACGCGACTGGCGTGCGATGCGCGCCGCGATGCTCGCCGATGCCGCGATGCGCGTCGACGGCGAGGCGGCCGAACTGCTCCGGTGGTTCGAAGGCGGGGCGATGACCCAGCTCGGCCATGAATGGCGAATGCGCGACGGCAAGGTGCAGGATCCGCTGGGGGTCAGCGAGAGCAGCGAGAGCCAGCTCTTGTCCCCCGCCGCACTCGATGCGGCGTTCGCCTGGTTTGATGGCGGTGGCCATGCGCCGCTGCTGATCAAATCGAACCGGTTGTCTGCGGTCCACCGCCGGGTGCTGCTCGACCTCGTCATTGTCCCCGAACTCAAGGGCAAAAAGGTCGAGCGCCTGTCGATCCACGCCGGTTTGTGGACGAGCGCCGCGCTGTCTGCGCGCCCCGACAAGGTGCCCGTACTGCGCGCCCAGCTCGACGCGCTAATGACCAAATTTGGCTTCGATCCGTCGGGCCATGCCGGCAAGGCGCTGGCCCACGCGCTCACCGCGCTGCCGCACGACTTGCTCATCGCATTCGACGCGACCTCACTCGAAGCGCTGGTGCTGACGTCGATGTCGATCACCGACCGCCCGCGCCCGAAACTGGTGACGGTGCGCAGCGCACTTGGCCGCCATCTGTTCGTGTTCGTCTGGCTGCCGCGTGACGAGGTGTCGACCGGTCGCCGCATCGCGGTCGAAGCAATGCTGGTGCGCGAGGCGAAAGCCGGTGTGATCGGCTGGACGATGGTGCTCGAAGACGGCGGCGCGGCGCTGCTGCGCTACACGCTCGACCTGCGCAGCGGCGGGGTCGTTCCCGACACCGACGCGCTCAATACCCAGCTCGAACAGATGGTGCGCGGCTGGCAGCCCGAGGTCGAAGCGGCGCTGGCGAAGCGCGGCGATCCCGGGCGCGCCGCGGCGCTGGCGGCACGCTTTGCCCCGACCTTCCCCCCCAATTACCGCAACCTTTATAATCCCGAGGAAGCGGCGCGCGACATCCTGCGCCTGCGCGATCTCGACGCCGAAAATCCGCGCAGCGTGCGGCTGGCGAAGAAAAGCCTCGACGGCGACGACCGGCTGCGGCTGAAAGTGTACAGCGCGGTGGGGCCGCTCGCCTTGTCCGACGTTGTTCCCGCGCTTGAACATTTCGGCTTCGAAGTGCTCGAAGAAATCCCGACCGCGCTCGGCCAGAGCCGTGCGCCGGGGATGGAGGCCGACGACGAACAGCCGATCGTCATCCACGATTTCACTCTGCGCCTGCCCGCCAATGTCGATGAACTTGCGCTGCTGCCCTACGCCGAAGTGATCGAAGGCGCGATCGCCGCGGTGCTCGGCGGCAAGGCCGAGAATGACGCGTTCAACGAACTGGTGCTGACCAACCAGACCGATCCGCGCGCCATCGTGTGGCTGCGCGCCTGGTTCCGTTACCTGCGTCAGGGTGGCTCGGCCTATGGCATGGACACGGTTGTCAGCGCGCTGCGCCATGCGCCCGCACTCACCGGGGCGCTGATCGAGCGCTTCGGCACCCTGCACGATCCCAAGGCACGCGATGCGAAGCGCGCCGAAGCGCTCGAAGCCGACATTCTTGCGGGCTTTGCCGACATCAAATCAATCGACGAGGATCGCATCCTCCGCCTGTTCCATGCCGTGATCGGCGCGACGCTGCGCACCAATGCCTTTTCTCCCGCGGCAGCGGAAGCGCTGGCGTTCAAGATCGATAGCAGCAAAGTCCCGGGCCTGCCCAAACCGCTTCCGTGGCGCGAAGTGTGGGTCTATTCGCCGCGCGTCGAGGGCATTCACCTGCGCGCTGGTCCGGTCGCGCGCGGCGGCCTCCGCTGGTCGGATCGCCGCGACGACTTCCGCACCGAGATACTCGGGCTGATGAAGGCGCAGCGCGTCAAGAATGCCGTCATCGTGCCGACCGGCGCGAAGGGCGGTTTCTATCCCAAGGCGCTGCCCGACGCGTCGCTCGACCGCGATGCATGGTTCGCCGAGGGCACCGAATGCTATCGCATCTTCATCCGCTCCTTGCTGTCGATCACCGACAATCTGGTCGCGGGCAAAGTCGAGCATCCCAAGGGCGTCGTGATCCACGACGGCGACGATCCCTATTTCGTCGTCGCCGCCGACAAGGGCACCGCGACCTTCTCCGACGTCGCCAATGCGCTCGCGATGGAACGCGATTTCTGGCTCGGCGATGCGTTCGCGAGCGGTGGGTCGAACGGCTATGACCACAAGGCGATGGGCATCACCGCCAAGGGCGCGTGGCTGTCGGTTCGGCGCCATTTCGCCGAAATGGGCGTCGATGTGCAGAGCGACACGATCCGCGTCGTCGGTTGCGGCGACATGTCGGGTGACGTGTTTGGCAATGGCATGCTGCTGTCGAAAGCAATCCAGCTGGTCGCGGCATTCGACCATCGCCACATCTTCCTCGACCCCAATCCCGATCCGGCAAAAAGCTGGAAAGAACGCGAGCGGATGTTCAACCTGCCGCGCTCATCCTGGACCGATTATAACGCCAAGCTGATCTCCAAGGGTGGCGGCGTCTTCCCGCGCAGCCAGAAGAGCATCCCGCTGAGCGCAGAAGTGCAGGCGTTGCTCGGCCTGTCGGTCAGCGAGATCGACCCTGGCTCGCTGATCTCGGCGATCCTGAAGGCGCCCGCCGACCTGCTGTGGTTCGGCGGCATCGGTACCTATGTGAAGGCGGCGAGCCAGAATAATGCCGAGGTCGGCGACCCGGCCAACGACGCGCTGCGCGTGGATGCCGAGGATCTGCGTGTGAAAGCCGTCGGCGAAGGTGCGAACCTGGGCACCACGCAGGCCGCACGCATCGCTTTTTCGGCGAAGGGCGGACGGATCAACACCGACTTCATCGACAACAGCGCCGGCGTCGATTGTTCGGATAATGAGGTCAATATCAAGATCGCACTGAACCGCGAGATGGCCGAAGGACGACTGGCGCAAGAGACGCGTGACGCACTGCTGGTGCGGATGACCGACGATGTCGCCGAACTGGTGCTCGAGGATAACCGCCTTCAGGCGCTGGCGCTGTCGATCGCCGAAAAGGGCGGCTCGGCGGCGGTGCCTTCCTATGTCCGGCTGATGGAGACGTTCGAGGCGTCGGGCCGGCTCGATCGCAAGGTCGAAGGTCTGGCGGCGAACGACGAGCTGCTCCGCCGCGCCGCCGAAGGGCGCGGGCTGACGCGTCCCGAACTCGCTGTGCTGTTGTCGACCGCCAAGCTCGCGTTGCAGGAAGTGATCGAGAACAGCAGCCTGCCCGACGATCCGGCGCTGGCAAGCGACCTTGCGGCGGCGTTTCCGGCCGAAATGCAGCGCGATTTTGCGGCGGCGATCGCCGATCACCAGCTGCGCCGCGAAATCATTGCGACGAAGATCGCCAACCGAATCATCAACCGCATGGGCATCGTCCATCCGTTCGAACTGGTCGAGGAAGAGGGCTGCGCGCTCGGCGATATCGCTGCGGCATTTGTCGCGGTCGAGCGCCTGCTCGGCATGCCCGCGATCTGGACCGCGCTGGACGATGCCAAGATTGCTGAGAGCGTGCGCTTGTCGCTATTTGCCCAAGCGGCGTCGGCGATGACCTCGCAGATGGCCGATCTGCTGCGCGTGACCCAGACCTTGTCGCAGGCCGGACCGGTGGTTGCGCGGCTCGAACCCGGGGTCGATCGGTTGAACGCCAGCGTCGATGGGCTGCTCAGCCCCTCGGTCAAGCGCCAGTGGGACATGCTGACCCAGCAATTGCTCGACGCCGGCGCGCCCGAGGCGCTGACCGCGGCGGTCGTGCGGCTGTTCAAGACCGACGGCGCGATCGGGATCGTCGATCTTGCCGAGCGGCGCGGCGACGACGAGGTCGCGGTAACCAGCGCCTTCACCCATTTGGGCGAAGCGCTCGGGCTCGACTGGGCGCAGACGCTGGCGGCGCATATGAGCCCCGGCGATCCCTGGGAACGCCTGCTTGTCAACAGCCTGGCGCGCGATTTCCAGCAGATGCGGCTGGGCTTCCTCGCGGGGCTTCCCAAGGGCGACCTCGACGCGGCGGTGACCAAATGGCTCGCCGACCATGCCCCGCGCGTCGAACAGTTCCGCGCGACGGTTGAGCGTGCGCGGACGATCCCGAACCCCAACGGCGCGATGCTGTCGCACATTGCGGGGCAGGCGCGCGGGCTTTTGGGGAGGTAATGCCCTTCCAGCCCCGCGTCGTGATGCTCGTGCCGGCGCCTAACTATACCGAAAACTGGCAGCCTGCCTTGGCCCGCAAGGCGGCGGCGCTGACCGGCGCCGGGCTGATCGTCGAACAGCGCGTGTGGACCGACCCTGGCGACCTGTCGGGCTATGACCTGATCCTGCCGCTCTTTGCCTGGGGGTATCAGCGCGACGTCGCGACCTGGTACGCGCTGCTCGATCGGCTGGAGACCGACGCGCTGCCGGTCGCCAATCCGGTGCCGGTGCTGCGCTGGAACAGCGACAAGGCGTATCTGGCCGACCTCGGCACCAAGGGTGTCGCGGTGGTGCCGACGGTCGAGGTTGCGGCGCTGGACGATGCCAGCCTTGCCGACGCGCGAGCGCAACTCGGCACGGAAGAGGTTGTTATCAAACCCGCGATTTCGGGCGGCGCCGACGGTACTCACCGCATCGCGGCGGGCGACGCGATGCCGCTCGACGCACTCGGCCAGCGCCGCCTCGTCCAGCCGCTGATGCCCGGCATCCTGACCGACGGCGAATATTCGCTGTTCTTCTTCGCGGGCAATTTCAGCCACGCTATCGTCAAACGGCCCGCGGCGGGCGACTTTCGTGTCCAGGAGCAATTCGGTGGGCGCGAGTCGGGGTGGGACGCGAGTGCCGATGCGCAAGCGCTGGCAGCAGCAGCGCTGGCCGCGGCTCCCGCACCGCCAGTTTACGCGCGCGTCGATATGGTCGGCGATGCAGCAGGCAAGCTCCACATCATGGAACTCGAACTGATCGAACCCTCGCTGTTCCTGCATCATGCTCCCGACAAGGGAGCGGCGTTCGGGCATGCGGTGTACGCCGCGATCTAGTCGGCGGTCCGCCGCCGCCACAACCATTGCCGGATCGCCGAGGTCAGGTTCGGTGGATCGTCGGCCTCCATCCGCGCGACGTCGATTCGCGCGACGAGCGCGTTGACAGGCAGCGCCTGCCGCACCGCCTCGGCCTCCAGCGCGTCCCAGAACATTGGCTCGAGGCTGATCGAGGTCGGGTGACCGGCGATGGTGACCGAGCGTTTGACGGGAGGGTGCAAGGGCTGGGTCATCAATCGGAGCTCCAGTGGCGGCCGGGAAACCCGCGCCCGCCCGCAACCCCGGTGGGGGGCCTTTTTGGGGGGGCCCCCCCCCCG
>NZ_JAIBES010000036.1 GCF_019459305.1 Sphingopyxis sp.
TTCTTCGACCTTTTTTGGGGGGTGGGCGTCTATGGGTTCGGGGGGGGGGGGGGGCCTTTTTGGCCCGCCCACGACTGCGTGGGCGCTTGCCGCCGCTTTGGTCGCGATCCTCGCGCTTTATCGCGCGGGCAGCTTCATCCACGAGCTCACCCACATCCGCAAAAATGCGCTGCCGGGCTTTCGTTTTGGCTGGAATTTGCTCGTCGGCGTGCCGCTGCTGATCCCGTCGTATATGTATGAGGGCATCCACAGCCTGCACCACAACCGCACCAGATATGGCACGGTCGAGGATCCCGAATATCTGCCGCTTGCGCTGATGAAGCCGTGGACGGTGCCGCTGTTTGTCGTCGCCGCGGCCTTTGCGCCGCTCGCGCTGCTGTTCCGCTATGCGGTGCTGACCCCGCTGTCGTTCCTGATCCCGCCGCTGCGCCGCATTGTTGTCGAGCGCTATTCGGGGATGATCATCAACCCGCTGTTCCGCCGCAAGGCGCCCAACGGCGAGTTTCGTCGAATGTGGGCATGGCAGGAAGGCGGCGCGTGGGCGTGGTCTAGCCTGCTGATCGCCGCGGGCGTGTTCGGCTGGGTGCCGCTGCGCGCGCTGCTGATCTTTGGCGCGATTGCCGCGGCGACGCTGGTGCTCAACCAGATCCGTACTTTGGTGGCGCATCTGTGGGAAAATGACGGCGAGGTGCTGACCGTGACCGGTCAGTTCCTCGACAGCGTCAACGTCCCGCCGCCGGGGGTGCTGCCTGAGCTGTGGGCGCCGGTCGGGCTGCGCTATCACGCACTGCACCATCTGCTTCCGGGTGTTCCCTATCATGCGCTGGCCGAAGCACATCGCCGGCTGCAGGACGTGCTGCCGACTGATTCGCAATATCATGGCGCGAACTACGACAGCTTGCCGAAGCTGGTTGCAAATCTGGTGGCGGGGTCAGCGCGGGGAGCTGCGGTCTGACTGAAGCGGCGAACATGGATAGGCTTCAGCGTGAGAATTCTGAGCGCAGCGTTGGCTTTCATCGTCCTGCCAGGTTGCTCTGCCCCACCGGTGGCTCCGGAAGACTAGTGTGACCAAGCGGGGCGAAAAATAACAAAAGCCGAAAGGATAACCAAAGCCTTGAGTCTTTGGCCAAAGACAGTGAACGGCTTGTCGAAAAATTGGGCCTTTGATGGCGGTATTCATTTCCTGAATTGGCAACATAATTACAGCGACCGTTATCCCGATGCGTCGGACATGGACGTCGTTTATGCATATTATGCCGCCTTTTCGCGCTGTGCGACGTGACGCCCCGGCCTATCTCGATCCCAAAATTGTTTCGAGCAACGAGTGGGAAGATCGAATTTATGAAAGTCTGAAACGAAGCCCGGGCTGCTGGGTTGTCGATGTTCAAGTTTGGCGGAGACTGGCTCGCCTAGACAATCCGAGACCGACAGAAAGCCTGAATAGGGGATTATCTGCCTGTAACGATAAGATAAATGAAGGGGCAATCCCCGTTCCTGGCGCAGACTGAGCCTATTCCTCGGTCCTAATCAAAATCGTCTCACCAATCAGTGCAAACAGGATGAACGGGCCCCACGCGGCGAGAAACGGCGAGTAGGCGCCCAGATCGCCCATCGCGAGCGCGAAATTGTCGGCCACGAAGTAGGCGAACCCCAGCGCCATGCCGAAAATCGCACGGATGAATAGCTTGCCCGATCGCGCGAGCCCGAACGCCGCGACCGCACCGAGAAGCGGCATCAATATCGCCGACAGCGGTCCCGAAATCTTGTGCCACAGTACACCTTTCAGCGCGTTGACCGGTCGTCCTGCGGCCTCGAGATCGGCGATCGCCGCGCGGAGCTGGAGGAAGGGCAATTCGTCGCCATCAACCTGCGCCAGCGTGAACTGGTCGGGGCGCACGTTCTTCGCGGCGATGATCGTCCCGAGCGGCTCGACGGTGCCCGACCGACGCAGGAAGCGCGTCGCGCCCGACATTTCCCATCCACCCGCCACCGAGCGCGCGCTGTCGGCTTTGAGCATTGACGACAGCACCCCGCCGGTCCGCTCGTAAATGGTGACGCCGCGCAGGATGATCGACGGCCCGCCGGTCTCGACCGTCTCGGCGTTGATCAGATCGTCGCCGTCGCGCACCCAGATGTTGCTGCGCACCCCATTGTCGGCGGGCACGCGTTTATACTCGACCTTTTGCCAGGCGCTGAGCGCGGCGGTCGAGCGGGTGACGATCCGTTCGTTAAAGGCAAAGCTGATTCCCGCGACCAGCAGCGCGGCGAGGAACAACGGCGCCAGCACCTGATGTGCCGACATCCCCGACGCCTTCATCGCGACGACCTCGCTGTTCTGGTTCAGCGTGATCAGCGTAAGGATCGTCCCAAGCAGCACCGAAAAGGGCAGGAACGTTTCGATTATCTGCGGCAACCGCATCCCGACATAGCGCCAGACATCCGAATCGCTGTTGCCCGCAACCGCCAGGATCTTGCCGCTCTCACCCAGCAGGTCGAGCGTTTGCAGGATCAGCACCAGCGCGAACAGGATCGAGAAGGAGCGGATCAGGAACAGGCGGCCGACATAGAACGCCATCGTGCGCGACGGGAAAAAGTGGAGCTGGTGCATTTAGGTCAGACTCTCCACCGCCCGGGGCTTGCGCTGGAACAGCGTCAGCAGGCCGCGGATCTTTTGCGCTGCCTTCGCCGCCACGCGTTCGAGCGCGCCGATCGGCTGGCCGCCGGGCACATGTGCGACGACATAATACATCCAGATCGCCAGCGCCGCGAACATCAGGAACGGCACCCATAGCGCGATCACCGGATCGATCACCCCGCGCGCGCCCATATCCTCTGCATATTGGTTGATCTTGTGCTGGGTCACCAGCAGCACGATCGACAGGAAGACGCCGAGCGACGAGGTCGATCGCTTGGGCGGGATCGCCAGCGCGATTGCGATCAGCGGGATCAGGAACATCGATAACACTTCGACGATGCGGAAATGGAAATTGGCGCGCGATTCGAGCCGCGTCTGCTCGGACTGGCTTTGATCCTTGCCCGCGACGAACAGCTCCGGGATCGTCATTTCGCGGTCGGCCCCGCCGCGCAAGCGGAACGCCTCGATCTTGGGCAGCGGGATCGGCAGGTCGTGATTGTCGAAGGTCAGCACGCGCGGCGCCGAAAATCTCGGCGATTCGTGGATCAGCACACCTTGTGTCAAACGCAGGATGATCGTGTTTGGATCGTCGGTGGCGAGGAACTGGCCGCGCGCCGCGGTCGCCGACACGCGCTGCCCGTCATTGTTGTCGCCGCGCACGAAAATGCCGCGCAGCGACTTTCCGTCATCATAGCTTTCCTCGATCCGCAGCGTCATGCGGTCACCGAGCTTGGTGAACTCGCCGACCTTGATCGATGCCCCCAGCGCGCCCGAGCGCAGCTCGAATTGCAGGCCTTCATAGGCGTAGCGCGCAACCGGTTGAATGAAGCCGACGATCGCCAGATTGAGCGCCGCGAGCGCGATCGCAAAGGCAAAGGGTATGCGCATCAGGCGCCCAAAGCTCATCCCGACGCCCTTCAGCACGTCAAGCTCGCTCGTCGTCGCAAGCTTACGAAAAGCCAGCAAAATCCCCAGCATCAATCCGATCGGGATACCCAGCGAGAGATATTCGGGGATCAGATTGGCGAGCATCCGCCACACGATGCTGACCGGTCCGCCCTCGGTGGCGACGAAATCGAACAGGCGCAGCATCTTTTCCAGCACCAGCAGCATCGCCGACAGCACCAGCGTACCCACCATGGGAAAGAAAATGAGACGCGCGATGTAGCGGTCGATGGCAGGCAGCTTATTCAATCTTTCGTCGCCCCATCACCATGATTTGGCCGCAAATGGTTCCGATATGCCGATCAAGGGCGACAGGGACCCGTGCCAGCATGTGCTTTTGCGTTTGCTGGCGTGGCTATAACCTCTGGAGGTATTGAGGTCATGTCGAAAATTTTAATCGCCGGGCTGCTCGCCGCGGGTGCTGCCGGAGCGCTGATTGCGCCCGTCGCGGCGCAGGGTGCGGCACTGGGTCCAGCGGCCGCGCTATGCAACAGCAACGCCACCGCGGTGCAGGTCGATGTGCGCGGTTTCAAGGCGCGCACCGGAACGCTGCGCGTGCAGATTTACAGCGCGAACAGCAACTATCTGGAAAAGCGCAAATGGATCGAGCGCGTTGATATTCCCGTGTCGCGAGGCGGCACCATGTCGGTCTGCGTGCCGGTGAAGCAGCAGGGCAGCTATGTCGTGTCGGTTCGCCACGATCTGAATGGCAACGGCAAATCGGACCGCAGCGATGGTGCGGGCCTGTCGGGCAATCCTGATATGAAGGTCACCGATTTCATCTTCAAGCGGAAGCCCAAATTGGCGACGGTCAGCTTTGCCGTCGGCGATGCCACCCGGCGCGTGCCGGTGGTGCTGAATTACGTCAACGGCCTGTCGTTCGACCCGGTCGAATAGGAAATATATGGCCAGCGTCGCGCTTCTTTCCAATCCGCGTTCGACAGGCAACCGTGCCCTGTTGCCGCGGGTTCGCGAATATTGCGCGGCACATCCCGATATTTTCCACTATGAAGTCGAACATGTCGACCAGATCGGCGAAGCGATCCGCACCATCGCGATGGTCAGCCCGCGCATCGTCGTCGTCAACGGCGGCGATGGCACGGTGCAAGCGGCGCTGACCGAGCTCTATTCGGGCGGCCATTTCGGCGGTTCACCGCCGCCGGTCGCGGTGCTGCCCAACGGCAAGACCAATTTGATCGCGCTGGACCTGGGCGCCGTAGGCGATCCGATCAAGGCGTTGCAGCGGGTGATCGAACTGGTCGAATCGGGGCGCCTTGAAGACCATGTGATCCAGCGCCAGCTGATCTCGCTCGACCGTGGCGGCGAAGCGCGCCCGGTGCTCGGCATGTTCCTCGGCGGTGCCTATCTTGCCGATGTCATGCTTTATTGCCGCAACCGCATCTATCCGCTTGGCCTGCCCAATGGCGTCTCGCATTTCCTCGCGGCGATTCTGGGCTTGTTCGCGTTGCTGTTTGGCCTCGGCGGCGGGCGCCTGCCTCCCAAGCCCGAGGCGATGACCGTGTCGTTGATCCGGCAGGGCGAGTTCAAAGGCAAATTCTCGCTGCTGATCGTCACCACGCTGGAAAAACTGCTGCTCAGCATCCGCACCAACGATACCGCCGGGCAGAGCGGGCAAATGAAATTGCTCGCGGTCGAACGCGGTCTGGGCGCGCTGTTCCGCATGCTCGGCGCGACCTGGCGCGGAACGTTGGGGCAGAACCAGCTCGATGGCGTGCATTTTCAGCAGGGTGACGAAATCCGTATCGAGGGCGAACGCTCGAACGTCATCCTCGACGGCGAAATTTTTCAGGCGAAGCACGGCATGCCGATCATCCTGACCTCGACGCAGCCTGTCCCGTTCCTGCGCCTCGCCGCCTGAGCGTTCGCGCATGTCCAGCCTGATCGATCTGGTCCGCGCCGAATTGTCGATCCCAGTCGATGCGCGCGTCACCGCTATGGCGCAGGCGATCGCCGCCGAATATCCGGGCAGCGCCCGCGCGCTGCTGTTTTACGGCAGCTGTCTGCGCGAGAGTGAGCTCCATGGGCTGATGCTCGATTTCTACCTGATCGTGTCGGACTATACCGATGCCTATCCCAAGCGCTGGATGGCGGCGGCCAACCAGCTGATCCCCCCCAATGTCTTTCCGTTCCAGCATGGCGGGTTGATCGCCAAATACGCGGTGCTCAGCGAGGCCGATTTTCACCGGCTGAATGGTGCAGAGACGCTCAATGTGTCGGTTTGGGCGCGCTTTGCGCAGCCGTCGCGGTTGGTCTGGGCGGTCGACGAGACCGCGCGGGAGTGCGCCATGGCCGCGGTGGCGCGCGCCGCGCCGACCTTGCTGGCGGCAGCGGGCGCGATCGACGGCGAGGCACCGCTCGACTGGTGGCGGCGCGCCTTTGCGCTCACCTATTCGGTCGAGCTGCGCGCTGAACGGACGGGCCGCGCGCAGTCGGTGGTCGATGCCGACGCCGATCGCTACGACCGCTTTAGCCTTCCCGCGATCGCGGCAATTCCGACCGGCACGCGCGGCGGCGCGTGGGGACGGCGGAGGATTGAAGGCAAGGCGCTCAGCATCGCACGGCTCGCCAAGGCCAGCCTGACCTATGCGGGAGGGATCGATTATCTGGCGTGGAAGATCAATCGCCATGCGGGGACCAAGATCGAGATCAAACCGTGGCAGCGCCGTTGGCCTCTGGTTGCCGCACTGACGCTGGTACCGCGCCTGATCAAGGGCGGGGCAATCCGATAACGGCTCGTTGCCGGGACGACCGATGATTTAGACGACCAGCCGCTGCCCCTCGATCGCTCGCGCATCGCCGCACCGCCGGATCGCCTGGTCCAGCGCGGTGAGGGTGAAGGGTTTGCGCAGCACGTCATGGTCGCCGAAACTGGCGACCTCGCTCGCATCGCCCGCATAGCCGGTGACGAACAAAACCGAAAGGTCGGGCCAGCGCTGTTTGAGCTGCGCGACCATTTCGGGGCCGGTCAGTTCGGGCATCAACACGTCGGACAGGATCAGGTCGAAGCCGCCCTGGCCATCGGCCAGTCGCCCCTCGACCAACGCCTCGGCCTCCAGCGGATTGCCGCAGGCGACAACAGTGTGACCGAGTTCGCTGACCGCATCGACCGTAGCGGTGAGCACGCGTTCGTCGTCCTCGACCACCAAAATCCTCAGCACTTCGGCCGGAGTGGTCGCTCCCTCGGTCTGACCGGAAACCGGCTCTGCCACGCGGTCGGTTTGGCGGGTTGCCACCGGCAACAGCATCGCGACGCTGGTGCCTTCGCCCTCGGTCGACGAAATCTGCACCTCGCCGCCCGACTGGCGGCAAAAGGCAAACACCTGGCTCATGCCCAGCCCCGTCCCCTGACCTGCGGGCTTGGTGGTGTAAAAGGGATCGAACACGCGCTCGAGAACCTCGGGCGCCATACCGCAACCGGTGTCGATCACCTGCACCGCCAGCGCCGTGCCGTCTTCATCGTCCAGCGTGCGGATCGTCAGCGCGCCATGTCCGTCCATCGCGTCGCGCGCATTGACGGCGAGGTTGAGCAGCGCATTTTCGAACTGCTGACGGTCGAGCCAGCAGGCGAGGTCGCGCGCCTGCAAATCCAGCGTCAGCGCAATGCGGTCGCCAATTGTCCGTGAAATCAGTTCGGCGAACCCCTCAATGCAGGCATCGATATCCGTCATTTCAGGGCGCGCGGATTCGGAGCGGGCAAAAGTGAGCAACCGCCGCGTCAGGTCGGCGGCGCGATTGGCGCCGTCGAGTGCGTTGGACAGGTGGCGCTCGGCCTTTTCAGGCTCGCCCGGCAGCCAGCGCTGCGCGAGTTCGAGTCCACCGACAACAACCGCCAGCATATTGTTGAAATCATGCGCGATGCCGCCGGTCAGCTGGCCGACCGCCTCCATCTTCTGCGCCTGCCGCAGCTGCGCCTCGGCCGCCACGCGTTCGGTCATCTCGCTGCGCAGCGCGATATTGGCTTGTTCCAGTTCGGCGGTGCGGGCCTCGACCGCTTCCTCCAACTGCATCGCGCGGTCGCTTTCGGCGACCTGCTCACGACGCGCAACCCGGCGTTCGGCTTCGGCGCGGACGAACGAGAAGGTCGTGCCGATCGCCACCGCGGCGATCGCAGCCCCGAGCAAGGTGAACAGCAATATCGCTTGGTTCAGGCTGGCGCGATCGTTCGCGGCGACCCGGTTGCGTTCGCGCAGCAGCGCGCGTTCATTCGCGATGATCTGGGTCAGCAAATTGTCGATGCGGCTAAGCACGGCATCGTGGCCCGCCGCGTGATATTTGGAAATAGCGGCGACGGTCTGATTATAGTTAGCGCTGAGCGCGGCGTCCCCGAGCTGGCGACCGCGGCTGTCCATTTCGGTCGTCAGTTGATCGACCAGCTTCGATTGGGCGGCATTGTCCCGCACGCTGCGATCGAGGCGCGTCAGATATTGCCGCGCCAGCCCCCATTGCTGTTCATAGACGCGGCCGTCTTCCTTCTGCAGTCCAACGGCAAATCGGCCAAGCGCTGCCTCGGCGCGCGCGATCGAAGCGTCGAGCGAGCGGGTCTGCGAGATGACTTCCAGGCTCTGCGTCTGCCAGCCGAGAGACTGGTCATAATTGTCGCTGGCGCGCGCGAGGAGCAGGACAAGCGCCCCGACGATGCCGGTCAGCATCGTCGCCATGCCGATCGTCAGCCAGAAGCGGAGCCGCTCTCGCTGCGTTTCGGTTTCGGTATCGCCATCCCGCTCGAACACGCGCCTGTCTTACCGGACAAGCGCCGCGCCGCAAAGCGCCGAAATCCGCGCCGCTTCGGTTCGGCGCAAAAAGGAATCCGCTGGTCGGCGGAGCGGCTCGGCTCAGCCGATAATCCCGATGCGCTTGCCCGCGCGTTCGAAGCGGCAAAGGATTTCGCCGACCTGCTCGATCGTATGCTCGGCGCACAGCGAGCAGCGCAAGAGCGTCATATTAGCAGGGGTCGCAGGCGGGCGAGCGAGGTTGACGTACAACCCTTCCTCGAGCAGCGCCTCCCACATCATCGCGCCCTGTTCGAGGTCGGGCATGATCACTGCGATGATCGCCGATTGCGGCTCGTCGGTGCCGAGCGTGAAGCCCAGATCGCGCAGCCCCTTGTGAAGCACCTTGGAATTTTCCCACAGATGTGCGCGCTTGTTCGACCCGTGCATCAGCTTGCGAATGCTAGTCGCTGCGGTCGCAACAACGCTGGGCGGCAGCGACGCGGTAAACACATAGGGACGGCACACCAGCCGCAGGATTTCGAACTTCGGATGGTTCGACACGCAGAAACCGCCGACGGTGCCGACGCTCTTGCTGAAGGTGCCGATGATGAAATCGACGTCGTCGATGACGCCCTGCGCCTCGGCAACCCCGCGACCATTTTCGCCGATGAAGCCCATCGAATGCGCCTCGTCGACTAGCACCATCGCGCCGTTTTCCTTGGAAACGCGGATCATTTCCTTGAGCGGGGCGACGTCGCCGAGCATCGAATAGACGCCCTCGAGCACGACCAGCTTGCCCGCTTCCGGCGGCAGGCGCTTCAGCCGTTTTTCGAGTGCTTCGACATCATTGTGACGAAACGCGACGATTTCGGCATTGCCCATCGCGCAGCCGTCATAGATCGACGCATGGCTGTCGATATCGAGGATGACATAGTCGCCCTTGCCCGCGATCGTACTGATGATGCCAAGGTTTGCCTGATAACCCGTTGAAAACACCATGGCATGATCCATGGCGTAGAATTCCTTGAGCGCTTCTTCGCACTCCTTGTGACCCTGATAGGTGCCGTTGAGGACGCGGCTGCCGGTGGTGCCGCTGCCGAATTTGTCGAGCGCGTCCTTGCCTGCGGCAATGACATCCTCGTCGAACGTCATTCCCATATAATTATAGGTGCCGAGCAGGATCGTCTCGCGTCCGTTGCAGATCGCGACGGTCGGCGAGATCACCTTTTCCATCACCAGATTGTACGGATCGGTGACCCCGGTCGCGAGCAGGGTTTCGCGCTGCTGGATCAGCGGATCGAATTTCGAGAAGAGGTCGGTCATGGTATTTCTTTCATGTTCCCCGGCGAAAGCCGGGGTCCAGAGGTGTCGCGCGGGGCCATGTGGACCCCGGCTTTCGCGGGGAAACCTGGGGTTTCAGCCCTGCAATTTCTCGACCGCCGCGACCAGCTGGCCCACGGTCTCGATCTCGGCCTGCATGTTCATGCTGATGATGATGTCGAACGTGTCTTCGACCTCGGCGACAAAATCCATCACCGTCAGGCTGTCCCATTCAAGGTCGCCGGCAAAGGTCGTCGCGTCGGTCAGCTCGACGCCCTTTTTGTTGAAGGGGCTGATCAGGCCGAAAATCTGGTCGCGCAGGGCAGTGCTCATGTGGTGCGTCCCATAAAGATATAATGTTGCGCGCGGGCATGCCGCGCCATGGTCCGATTGGCAAGCGAATGCGGCGGGAACAGGGCAGCATCTTGCCGCTGGCGGCACTTCATGGCATCGCTGTGACGGGTCGCTGGCGCATTGCTAAGGCGGGGGACAAGCCATGGACAGCGAAAACGCATCGACACCACCGACGCCGCCCGCGGTTTCGTTTCCGCCGAACGCAGTGCATCTGGTGCGCACCAACCAGCAACTGACGATGCAGCTGTCGCAAATGGCTGATCAAAAGGCATCAATCCTGATGGGCGCGACGTTCGTCGTGTTTACCCTCGCGGTCGGGCAAGCGCGTGCCGGGGCGGGGGCGCTGGCGATGCCGCTGACGATCCTCGCGACCTTTTCCTTCCTGTCGGCGCTGCTCGCCGTATCCGCGGTGCTGCCGCGCGTCGGTAAGGCGCCGCCGATCATGTACAAGGACGGCAAGGACCACAGCAACATCCTGTTCTTCGGACGCTTTTCGCAGATGGAGGAGGATGAGTTCATCGACGCGGTCAAGGCTCGGCTGCGCACGGAGGAAGATCTCTACGAAACGATGCTGCGCGACACCTATCAAAACGGAATCGTCCTCGCGCGGCGTAAATATCGCTATCTGGCCTATGCGTACCGGTTGTTCGTCGTCGGGCTGACGCTGACCTTTGGGGCGTTTGCGTTCGAGATGGTCGAGATGTGGCGGGGGTGAGATAAAGCGATCCTCCCTGTGGCCAAGCCATGGGGAGGGGGGACCGCTCGCCGCAGGCGAGTGGTGGCGGGGCGACGACGTTACGCCATGGCCCCTCCGTCAGCGCTTCGCGCTGCCACCTCCCCATCGCTTCGCGACAGGGAGGATTATCACGCCTGTCGCTGTTGCCTTTTTGCCACCCCCGTCCTCCAAAATCCCGCCAATCACCACCCGCGATTGAACCGCCGCACCGCCGCGCCTATCCGGGCCGGCTATGTTGCAGCAGGCCATCCCTTTGACCGCGGAAAAGCCGCAGGGATATCGTGCGGAGTTCCGCGCCACGCTGGCGCTTGCCTGGCCGCTGATTCTGACGAATCTGACGATGTCGCTGATCGGGGCGACCGACGTATTGATGGTCGGATGGCTGGGGCCGACCGAGCTGGCTGCCTCGTCGCTTGGCTTTAACCTGTCGATGCTGCTCGCCATTTTCGGCATGGGTTTGGTCATGGGCGCGTCGCCGCTGATGGCCAGCGAAATCGGGCGCTTCCGGCATTCGGTTCGCGATATTCGCCGGACCTTTCGGCAGACCTTGTGGCTCGTCGCGATGCTGTCGGTGCCGTTGCTGATCATCTTGTGGAACACCGGCGCGATTCTGACGCTGCTCGGTCAGGACGCGCGGCTCTCGGCGCTCGCGCAGGACTATATCCGCGCCTATATGTGGTCGATCCCGTTGTTTTTGACGACGCTGGCGTTCCGCAACTTCCTCGCCGCGCTGGAACGTCCACGCTGGTCGCTGATTGTCGGCGTGGTCGGGGTGCTGGGCAACATCCTGTTCAACTACTCGCTGATCTTCGGCAGGTTCGGCATGCCGGCGCTCGGCGTTGTCGGCGCCGGGGTGGGCAGCGTGCTCACCAACCTGGTGATGGTCGCGCTGATGATCGTGGTGGTGTATCGAGATCGCCAGTTTCGCCGGTACCATCTGCTGGGGCGGTGGTGGCGCAGCGACTGGCCGCGCTTCGCCGAAATGACGCGTATCGGCACGCCGATCGCCATCAGTCATGCGTTTGAAGCGGGGGTGTTCACCGCCGCCGTCATGCTGATGGGCTGGATTTCGACCGCCGCGGTCGCTGCGCATGCCGTGGCGCTGCAACTGGCGTCGCTGACCTTCATGGTTCCAATGGGGCTGGCGCAGGCGGCGACCGTTCGCGTTGGCATCGGCCATGGTCGCGGCGATGCCGCACACATTCGCCGCGCCGGGTGGAGCAGCTTTGTCATGGGCACCGGTTTCATGGCGGTGATGGCGCTGATCATGCTGACGATCCCCGGCCAGCTCGCCGGCCTGTTCATCGATCGCAGCGATCCGGCAAATGCCGAGGTCGCCGAACTGGCGGTAAGCTTCCTGATCGTTGCGGCGCTGTTCCAGGTCGCCGACGGCGCGCAGGTCGTGGCGCAGGGCATGCTGCGCGGCTTGCAAGACACCTTTGTGCCGATGCTGTTCGCGTTGCTGGGCTATTGGGTCATCGGCATCGGTGTCGGCGCCTGGCTGGCGTTCGAGCGTGAGTGGGGCGGGGTCGGCATCTGGACCGGGCTCGCCATCGGTCTAGGCATTGTCGCGGTGCTGATGCTCACGCGCTGGATGCAGCGCGAACGGTTGGGGTTGCTACCCTCGGCGGCATAGATTGGCGGGCGGAGGGCCGCGGCCGGCGACGCGATCACATCGCGTCTCGACATCCCGTTTTTCGGGCGCTGCCGTTATAGTGGCAGAACGCGGAAATTTTTCCGCCGCTTGCCTTGACGCTGTCACATGACCCACCCATATGCCCGTCTGTTAGCACTCATACCCTGTGAGTGCTAAATCACATCCATTGCATCATTGGAGGGATATCCATGCAATTTCGTCCGCTGCACGACCGAGTGCTCGTCCGCCGTATCGAAGCCGAAGAAAAAACGGCTGGCGGCATCATCATTCCCGACACCGCCAAGGAAAAGCCGCAGGAAGGCGAAGTCGTCTCCGTCGGTTCGGGCGCCCGCGCCGATGACGGTAAGGTGACCCCGCTCGACGTCAAGGCCGGCGACCGCATCCTGTTCGGCAAATGGTCGGGCACTGAAGTCAAGGTCGATGGCGAAGAGCTGTTGATCATGAAGGAATCGGACATCCTCGGCGTCATCGCCTGAGCGATTTGATCGAATCTCGAGTGAAGTTGCGCAGTTTTCTGCGCCTTTGAAAGGAATAAGCCCATGGCTGCAAAAGACGTAAAATTTAGCCGCGACGCCCGCGAACGCATTATGCGCGGCGTCGACATCCTCGCCGACGCGGTGAAGGTGACCCTCGGCCCCAAGGGCCGCAATGTCGTCATCGACAAGAGCTTCGGCGCCCCGCGGATCACCAAGGACGGCGTCACCGTCGCCAAGGAAATCGAACTCAAGGACAAGTTCGAAAACATGGGCGCGCAAATGGTCCGCGAAGTCGCTTCGAAGACCAACGACCTGGCCGGTGACGGCACGACCACCGCGACCGTATTGGCGCAGGCGATCGTCCGCGAAGGCATGAAGTCGGTTGCCGCTGGCATGAACCCGATGGATCTGAAGCGCGGCATCGACCTCGCGGTCACCAAGGTTGTCGAAACGATCAAGGCGCAGTCGAAGCCGGTTTCGGGCACCGCCGAAATCGCGCAGGTCGGTATCATCTCGGCCAATGGCGACACCGAAGTCGGCGAGAAAATCGCGCAGGCGATGGACAAGGTCGGCAAGGAAGGCGTGATCACCGTCGAAGAAGCCAAGGGTCTCGATTTCGAGCTCGACGTTGTCGAAGGCATGCAGTTCGACCGTGGCTACCTGTCGCCTTACTTCATCACCAACCCGGAAAAGATGCTCGTCGAGCTGGCCGATCCGTACATCCTGATCTTTGAAAAGAAGCTGTCGAACCTCCAGTCGATGCTGCCGATTCTCGAAGCGGTTGTGCAGTCGGGCCGTCCGCTGCTGATCATCGCCGAAGATATCGAAGGCGAAGCGCTCGCCACGCTGGTGGTCAACCGCCTGCGCGGCGGCTTGAAGGTCGCGGCCGTCAAAGCGCCGGGCTTCGGCGATCGCCGCAAGGCGATGCTGCAGGACATCGCGATCCTCACCAACGGTGAAATGATCAGCGAAGACCTGGGTATCAAGCTCGAAACCGTCACGCTGAACATGCTCGGCCAGGCCAAGCGCGTCACGATCGACAAGGACAACACGACGATCGTCGATGGTGCCGGCGATGCCGACACGATCAAGGGCCGCGTCGAGCAGATCCGGGCGCAGATCGAAACGACGACCAGCGATTACGACAAGGAAAAGCTGCAGGAACGTCTGGCGAAGCTCGCTGGCGGCGTTGCGGTCATCAAGGTCGGCGGCGCTTCGGAAGTCGAAGTGAAGGAACGCAAGGATCGCGTCGATGACGCCCTCCACGCAACCCGCGCTGCGGTCGAAGAAGGCATCGTCCCCGGCGGCGGTACCGCACTTCTGTACGCCACCAAGGCGCTCGAAGGCCTGACCGGCATCAACGAAGACCAGACCCGCGGCATCGACATCATCCGTCGTGCGCTGCAGGCTCCGGTTCGCCAGATCGCCGAAAACGCCGGTTTCGACGGCGGTGTCGTCGCCGGCAAGCTGTTCGACCAAAAGGACAGCAACTTCGGCTTCAACGCTTCGACCGATGTCTATGAAGATCTGGTCAAGGCCGGTGTCATCGACCCTACCAAGGTCGTCCGCATCGCGCTGCAGGACGCAGCTTCGGTTGCTGGTCTGCTGATCACCACCGAAGCTGGCATCGCCGAATCGCCCGACGACAAGCCCGCCATGCCCATGGGTGGCGGCGGCATGGGCGGCATGGGCGGCATGGACTTCTAAGTCCAAACGCTTACCGCTCGGCGCAAGCTGACAAGAAGGGCCGGGGGAGCAATCCTCCGGCCCTTTTTCGTATCTGCGCCCCCGCGAAGTATGGGGCCCATCATCCGGCGTCGAAATTCAGAGCAAGGGGCGCAGAATGACGACATCATCGGATGGGCACCTGCCTTCGCAGGGGCGCGGCGCTTCTGTCATTGCCTGTTCACGCGGCCCCGCATAGCAAGGCTGCATGAGCTTGTTCTTAGCCCTCGCCATGATCGTCGACCCGGTCCAGCCGATAGAGCGCTGCGGCTATCGTATAGTCGAGACCTATCCGCACGATACGACCAGCTTCACCCAGGGCCTGTTCTGGGACACTGGCCATCTCTACGAAGCCACCGGCCACTACGGCCGCTCACGCGTCGCGCGGCTTGATCTCAAGACCGGAAAGGCGCTCGCACAGACAAAATTGCTGTCAAACCAGTTCGGTGAAGGCATCACTCGCTGGCGCGACCAGATTATCGGCGTCACCTGGCAGGGCGGGGTCGGCAACCGTTGGCGGATCAAGGATCTGAAACCCGTCGGCAAGTTCAAATATGCGGGCGAGGGCTGGGGGGTAACGCTGGTCGGCGACAGCCTCGTGCTTAGCGACGGCACTTCACAGCTGCGTTTTTTCGATCCCGCGACGATGACCGAGCAGCGGCGCGTGACGGTGCGCTTTGGCACCCGTCCGCTGGCGATGCTGAACGAATTGGAGACGATCGACGGCGAGGTCTGGGCCAATGTGTGGATGACCGACATGATCGTGCGGATCGACCCTGCGAATGGCAATATCAAATCCTACGTCGACCTGTCGGGACTGAAGGAACAGGCCGGCGCCAGGGGACAAGACAGCGTCCTCAACGGCATCGCATGGGACGCGAAAAACAAGCGCCTGTTCGTCACCGGCAAATACTGGCCGAAGCTATACGAAGTCGCCCTCGCGGACTGTAGTTAGCCAAATTCCTTCCTGTGTCGTGGGCATGGGGAGGGGGGGGCGTCCGTGAAGCGGATGTTGGAGGGGCAGCAACGGCGCGTCATGGCCCCTCCGTCAGCGCTTCGCGCTGCCACCTCCCATCGCTACGCGATCGGGAGGATCATAACGGGCCTATAAGCGCCCGCTCCATCCGCTCTGCGGCGGCGTCATACACGCGCGCTTTCAACCCGGCGGTGATCGCTGGCGGCGTGCGGTCGGGGTGGCCGCCGATATAGGGCGGGGCGGGGTCATATTCGATCGCGAGCTGGATCGCCTGCGCCACCGCGTCGCCGTGCCATCGGCCGATCAGCGTCAGCGCGAAATCGAGCCCCGACGTCACCCCGCCGCTGGTCACCAGATTGCCATCCTCGACGATTCGCGCCTTCACCGTTTCGGCGCCGACCAGCGGCAGCAGATGGGCATAGGCCCAATGCGTCGTCGCGCGCTTGCCCGTCAATAACCCGGCGCGGCCGAGCAGGAAGGCGCCGGTGCACACGCTGGTCACCCACTTTGCCGCCGCGGCCTGTCGCGCGATGAAGTCGATCGTCGCGGCATCGCCCAGCGCCTCGGCGACGCCATGCCCGCCCGGGACGCAAAGGATATCGGCCTGCGGACAGCTGGCGAAATCGTCGGTCGGCAAGATCGAAAAACCGCTGTCGGTGGCGATCGGATCGCGGCTGGCGGCAGCACCGACCAGACGCGCACCGGGCATTCGGCATAGCGCCTGCGCGGGCGCGGTGAAATCGAGTTGGGTGATGCCTGGAAAGAGCAGGAAAACGATCGTGGTAGCGGCTGGGGCGGCGGGGGTGTCGGTCATGCGGATGTCCTTGCGCTGGTCATGGATCACCCAGGCGCGCGGCTCGACATGGCCGTTTGGCCAGCCTCGTTCCCTGATGGATACCCATCTTCAGCGCCAGTCGCGAGGCCCGAGCAGATTAACGCCGCCGTGCCTCAAGGGGAAGGCGTTATTTGTTCGCCTTCGCGCGTTCGGTGGCTGTGGTGTCCGCGGGCAGGTTGTCGCGGCTTTCGAGCATTTCGGCAGCATCGTCGAGCGCCTTCGCCTCGCTGACCGTAACCCCGCCGGGACCGGGTTCGTTATCGGTGCGGCTGCACCCCGCGACCAGCATGAGCGCCGCCGCAGCGGTCAGCGCGGTATTGAGCTTGCGGCTGTCCATTATCCGATCTCCCACGAAAAAGGGCTCCATCCGCCAAGGATGGAGCCCTTCCATAGTCGCACGCTCAGACGCGCGCCAACGACTTACTTGTCGTTCGCTTCGGCCTTGGCGGTTTCTTCTGCAACCTTGTCGCCAGCCGCATCGACGGCGTCGCCGGCAGCATTCACCGTGCCTTCGACGGCATTACCGGCGTCAGCAGTCGCTTCGGCAGTGGCGTCGGCAGCGTCGGCTGCGCCCTCTGCCATTGCGTCGCCGGTGGCGGCAGCATCGTCAGCCATCGAGTCAGCGGTTTCGCCCGCAGCGTCCTGGGTCTTTTCCGAGCAGGCAGTGAGGCTGAAGGCTGCAGCGGCCATCGAAGCGATGAGAATCTTGCGCATGGGTAATTCCTTTCGAATGCAATGATCGAGTGACCGATCATGGCTTTAGAGGGTTAGCGATGGATCAGGGGCTTGGCAACCGCGCTGCGGTTCGCATATCCCAAAAGGAAAAAGGGGCCGTCGGCGAACCGGCGACCCCCTTGTTCCTTCGACCGAACGGCCGGTAAGAAGCTTACTTCTTGGCTTCTTCCATCGCGCCCTTGGCAGCGTCGGCAGCTTCCTTGGCGGCGTCAGCAGCTTCGGTCGCCTTGTCGGCAGCAACGGCAGTGTCGCCAGCAGCAGCAGCGTCGGCTGCGCCTTCAGCAGCGGCGTCAGCGGTTGCTGCGGCGTCAGCAGCGCCTTCGGCAGCTTCCATCGCGCCGTCAGCAGCGCCCTCGACCGTTGCGGCCTCTTCGGTGGTGACGGCTGTGTCGTCGGCAGCCTTTTCACCGCAAGCGGCGAGGCCGAGCGACGCGGCAAGGACGAGCGACATGGTGATCGATTTTTTCATTTGGGAAACCCCTCTCGGATTGAACTGATCGACCGGCACAGGAACAGATCGATCCCGGAATATGCCAATCACGCGCAGAAATAGTCGCTCGGCAAATGGCGTGCAACGTCCTTTTTCTCGCGGGCCGGGATGTTTGGGCGCAAAGCCTATCGGGTCTGGCTCCACGTGGCTGAAATAGGGGAGCAGGCACTGGTTGACCGCATATAAAGAAATCTTTATATGCGTAATCATGAGCGAGCTGATCGACATCTTTCGTGCCCTGGCCGACCCGACGCGCTTGCGAGTCGTTGCGCTGCTGCGCGAAATGGAACTGGCGATCGGTGAACTGGCGGTCGTACTCGACCAGAGCCAGCCGCGCGTCTCGCGCCATGTCCGTATCCTCGTTGAAGCGGGGATTGTCGAGCGGCGGCGCGAAGGGAGCTGGGTGTTCCTGCGGATCGCCAAGAACGGCCCGATTGCCGACATCATCGGCCAGGCCGAAAGCTGGCCGTTTTCAACGCGCGAGGCGCTAGTCATCGCGCATGACGCGCGGCGGCTGGCGGCGGTGCGCGATGAACGCGCCGCGGTGGCTGCACGCTATTTTGCCGAACATGCCGCCGAATGGGACGCGATCCGTTCGCGCCACGTCGCCGAAAGCGAGGTCGAGGCGGCCATGCTGGCGATGATGCACAACCGTCGTTTGGGCCATCTGCTCGACATCGGCACCGGCACCGGCCGGATGGCAGAAATCTTCGCGCCGACTGCGCGCCGGATCACCGCACTCGATCGTAGCCCCGAAATGCTGCGCATCGCGCGCGCTAAGCTGGCGGGGCAGGCGGTCCCGGTCGATCTGGTGCAGGGCGATTTCCTGAACCTGCCGGTCGGCGACGCCAGCGTCGACAGCATCGTCATCCATCAGGCGCTTCACTTTGCGCACGAGCCTGATCGGGTGATTGCCGAAGCGAGCCGGGTGCTGCGCGGCGGCGGCCATCTGCTGATCGTCGATTTTGCGCCGCATGATGATGAGGCGCTGCGCGATCAGGCGGCGCACGCACGCCTCGGCTTTTCGGACGCGCAGATCCGCGGTTGGTTCGCTTCGACCGGGTTGCTGCTCGAAAACACCCAAACGCTCGAAGGCGGCGAGCTGGTCGTCAAGCTCTGGCTTGGCCGCCGTCGCAGCAACGAAGATCAACCGCCAGTCGCCCATGATGGCGACGGGCAAAGCAAAAGGCTTGCGGCATGACGTCGAACTTGAACTCGCTCGCGGAAGCGCGCCGCGCTGCGGCATCGCCGCTGTTCGCCAATCTGGACGGAGACATCGGCGTCAGCTTCGAATTTTTCCCGCCCAAGACCGAAAAGATGGAAGCGCAGCTGTGGGACACGTTCCGCACGCTTGAACCGCTGGCGCCGCGTTTCGTGTCGGTCACCTATGGCGCCGGCGGTTCGACGCGCGAACGCACTCATGCGACCGTCGCGCGCATCGCCGCCGAAAGCGCCGTACCGCCCGCGGCCCACCTGACCTGCGTCGAGGCATCGCGCGCGGAAATCAACGAGGTGGCGGAAGCCTATTGGGAGGCCGGAGTGCGGCACATTGTGGCGCTGCGTGGCGATGTGCCGGGCGGGGCGCCGTACAGCGCGCATCCGGAGGGCTATGCCAATGCCGTCGAACTGGTCGCTGGATTGAAGGCAGTCGCGCCGTTTGAAATCTCGGTCGCCGCCTATCCTGAAACGCACCCCGACGCCGATTGTCCGCAGGCCGATCTCGACAATCTGAAGCGCAAGCTCGACGCCGGGGCGACGCGCGCGATCACGCAATTCTTTTTCACGCCCGACAGCTTCCTGCGTTTCCGAGATATGGCTGCCGCATCTGGGATCGACGCGCCGATCATTCCGGGCATCCTGCCGGTGTCGAATGTGTCGCAGACGCGCCGGATCGCCGACATGTGCGGCACCGCGATTCCGGCGTGGATGGTGTCGCTGTTCGACGGCCTCGACGATCATCCCGCCGCGCGCCAGTTGGTGGCGGCGACCATTGCCGCCGAAATGTGCCGCCGCCTGTACGCGGGCGGGGTCCGCGATTTCCATTTCTACACATTGAACCGCGCCGAACTCAGCTATGCCATCTGTCATCTGCTGGGATTGCGTCCGGTTTCGCCCGCGAAGGATCAGGCAGCATGACAAGCGCACGCGAAGCATTGGTGGCGGCGGCGAAGGAGCGCATCCTGCTCACCGACGGCGGCTGGGGGACGCAGATCCAGGATCGCAAGCTGGTCGAGGCCGACTATGCCGGAAACCTTGGTCTGGCCCACGACCAGAAAGGCAACAACGACGTTCTTGCGCTGACCCGCGCCGACGTGGTCGCCGCGATCGGCGAAGCTTATCTGGCGGCGGGGTCGGACATCGTGTCGACCAACACCTTCAGCGCCAACCGGATCAGCCAGGCTGATTATGGCGCCGAACATCTCGTCGCCGCCATCAACCATGAAAGCGCGCGATTGGGGCGCGAAGCCGCCAACAAGTATGAGGCGCTGGACGGTCGCCGCCGCTTTATCGCGGGCGCGGTAGGGCCGACGAACAAGACGTTGTCGCTGTCGCCCGATGTCAACAATCCCGGGTACCGCGAGATCGATTTCGACGAGTTGAAGGACGTCTATCTGGAACAGGTCGTCGCGCTGGCCGAGGGTGGAGCGGACTTCATTCTGATCGAGACGATCTTCGATACGCTCAATGCCAAGGCGGGGATCGCTGCGGTGCTGGAGGCCGAGGCGAAGGTCGGCCGCGAACTGCCGCTGATGATTTCGATGACGCTCACCGACCTGTCGGGCCGCAACCTTTCGGGGCACACGGTCGAGGCGTTCTGGTACGCGGTACGCCACGCGAAGCCGCTGACCATCGGCCTGAACTGCTCGTTCGGCGCGGCGCAGCTGCGTCCGCATGTAAAGGTTCTCTCCGGAATCGCCGATGCGCTGGTGATGGTCTATCCGAACGCCGGCCTCCCCAACGAACTCGGCGAATATGACGAACTGCCCGAGACCACAGCGGAGCTGGTGCGCGAATGGGCCGAGCATGGGCAGGTCAATATCCTTGGCGGTTGCTGCGGTTCGACCCCCGCGCATATCGCGGCGATGGCAAGAGCCGTGGCGGGCTTGCCCGCGCGGCAGATTCCGCAAGTGCCAGTGCGGACGCGGCTCGCGGGGCTGGAGCCATTCACGATGGCGGCGTGATTTTACCCCCTCCCCTTCAGGGGAGGGGCAGTGAGACTTGCCAGGTTGCTGGCCAGTCGCAGCGGGATGGGCCCAGCGGCCTTGCTCCCTCCTGCGACCCCCACCCCAACCCCACCCCTGAAGGGGAGGGGCTTGAAAGCATGACATGACCGAGACAACCGCCTCCGCCACCAACTTCGTCAATATCGGCGAGCGCACCAACGTCACCGGATCGGCAGCGTTCAAGAAGTTGATCCTCGCCGACGATTATGCCGCGGCGGTCGAGGTTGCGCGCCAGCAGGTCGAGAATGGTGCGCAGGTGATCGACGTCAACATGGACGAGGGGCTGCTCGACGCCGAATATGCGATGACGACCTTCCTGAAGCTCATCGCCGCCGAACCCGACATCGCGCGGGTGCCGGTGATGATCGACAGCTCGAAATGGAGCGTGATCGAGGCGGGGCTGAAATGCGTCCCCGGCAAGCCGATCGTCAATTCGATCAGCATGAAGGAAGGCGAAGAGGCTTTTCTCGCCCATGCCCGCAAATGCATGGCTTACGGCGCCGCGGTGGTCGTCATGGCGTTCGACGAGGTCGGGCAGGCCGACACGATGGACCGCAAGATCGAAATTTGCGAGCGCGCCTACAAACTGCTGATGACCATCGGCTTTCCCCCCGAGGACATCATCTTCGATCCCAACGTCTTCGCGGTCGCGACGGGGCTGGAAGAGCATGACAATTATGCGGTCGACTTCATCGAGGCGGTAAAGGTGATCCGCGTTCGCTGTCCGCATGTTCATTTCTCGGGCGGCCTGTCGAACCTGTCGTTCGGCTTTCGCGGCAACGAGACGGTGCGCCGCGCGATGCACAGCGTCTTCCTTTATCATGCGATCCCCGCCGGGCTCGATATGGCGATCGTCAACGCCGGACAGCTCGACGTGTACGACACGATCGATCCCGAACTGCGCGAGGCGTGCGAGGATGTCGTGCTTAACCGCAAGAAAGACGGCGAGGCCGAAAGCCCGACCGAACGTCTGATCGCGCTCGCCGAACGCTATAAGGGCAGCAACCCCGCGCAGGAAAAGGCCGCCGAGGAATGGCGCGGCTGGGACGTCGCCAAGCGGCTCGAACATGCGCTGGTCAAGGGCATCGACGCCTATGTCGTCGAAGACACCGAAGAAATGCGCCAGCTGTTGCCGCGCCCGATAGAGGTGATCGAGGGGCCGTTGATGGACGGCATGAACGTCGTCGGCGACCTGTTCGGATCGGGCAAGATGTTCCTGCCGCAAGTCGTCAAATCAGCGCGCGTGATGAAGAAGGCGGTTGCGCATCTGCTGCCCTTTATCGAAGCCGCCAAAGAGCCGGGCGCGAAGGGCAAGGGCAAGGTTGTGATGGCGACCGTCAAGGGCGACGTCCACGACATCGGCAAGAATATCGTCGGCGTCGTACTGCAATGCAATGGCTTCGAGATCGTCGACCTTGGCGTCATGGTGCCGTGGTCGAAAATCCTTGAGGCGGCGAACGAGAATGACGCCGACATGATCGGCCTCTCCGGCCTGATCACCCCCTCGCTCGATGAGATGGTGACGGTTGCCGAAGAAATGCAGCGCGCCGGGATGACGATGCCGCTGCTGATCGGCGGCGCGACGACGTCGAAGGTCCACACCGCGCTGCGCATCGATCCGGCCTATCAGGGGCCGGTGCTCCACGTCCTCGACGCGAGCCGCGGGGGGGGGGGGGCGACGGCGCTGGTCAGCGACACTGGGCGCGACGCCTATGTGCAGGGTTACAAGGACGACTATGGCCATATCCGCGACGTGCGGGCGGGCAAGGGACAGAGCGTCCTCCACACCCTCGAAGAAGCGCGCGCCAATTATTATGACGCCTATCTCAGCGATAAACCCGCGCCGCCGCTACAACCCGGGCTGCACCGCTTCGACGACTGGTCGCTCGACGATCTGCGCGACTGCATCGATTGGACGCCCTTCTTTCGTGCGTGGGAATTGCACGGCACCTGGCCGTCGATCATGGACGACGAGGTAGTCGGCGAGACGGCGCGCGCGCTCAAGGCCGATGCCGACGCGATGCTCGACCAGCTGATCGCCGAAAAATGGCTGACCGCGCGCGGCGTCTGCGCCTTCTGGCCCTGCGCGCGCGACGGCGATGATGTGACGCTCCATATCGTCGAAGAAGAGCGCCATGTGACGCTCCCCTTCCTGCGGCAGCAGATCAAGAAAAGCCGCGACCGCGCCAATATGTGCCTTGCCGACTTCATCGATCCGGCAGGCGACTGGATCGGCGGCTTCGCGGTCGGCATCCATGGTATCGAGCCGCATTCCGAGCGCTTCCGCGCCGACAAGGACGATTATTCCGACATCCTGCTGAAAGCCCTGGCGGATCGGTTTGCCGAGGCGTTCGCCGAGCGGCTGCACCAGCATGTCCGCACCACCCTGTGGGGCTATGCGCCCGGCGAGCAGCTGACCAACGAGGCGTTGATCAAGGAAGAATATCGCGGCATCCGTCCGGCACCGGGCTATCCCGCCTGTCCCGATCACAGCCTGAAACCGATCCTGTTCGATCTGCTCGCGGCAGGGGAGAATGCCGGGCTGGTGCTAACCGAAAATTTTGCCATGTTGCCCACCGCGGCGGTCAGCGGCTTCTATTTCGGGCACCCCGAAAGCCAGTATTTCGGCGTGGCGCGCATCGGCAGCGACCAGCTGGAGGATTATGCGCGGCGCCGCGGCGTTGACCTGGAGACCGCGACGCGCTGGCTGCGGCCCAATCTGGATTAACCTCATCGGACGCGTTTGTCCGACAACGGGACGGGCGGCCGGTTAACCGTCTTCGCGAACGACTGCCGGCGCGATACGCGCTATAACGATTGCATGGTAATGTCTCTGCTCCGTCGGCCTTTGTTGCCGCTGTTCGCCCTGCCGCTGCTCGTCGTCCCGGCACCGCTGCCCGCGCAGACCGCCGGGGCACCTTACAGCATTGATGGCGAGAGCTTCGGACGGCTTCAGGACGCGGTCGATGCGATCGGTGAAGGCGAGGGAACGATCCGCATCGCCCCCGGCTATCACCGCGACTGCGCCGTACAAACCGCAGGGCGCATTGCCTTTGTCGCCGCCGAGCCCGGCCGGGCGATCTTCGACGGCGTTACCTGCGAGGGCAAGGCGGCGCTGGTACTGCGCGGTGCGGGCGCGCGGATCGACGGGCTGGTGTTCCAGAACATGCGCGTTCCCGACGGCAATGGCGCTGGCATCCGGCTCGAAACGAGCGACCTCGATGTCGTGAACGCAATGTTCCGCAACAGCGAAGAAGGTATTTTGACCGCCAACGATCCGGGCGCATCGCTGACCATCGACCGCTCTACCTTCTCGCGCCTCGGTCGCTGCGACCGTGGGCTCAGCTGCGCGCACAGCGTCTATACCGGCATTTACGGCAAGGTCGTCGTGACGCGGACCCGGTTCGAAAAGGGCAGTGGCGGACACTATCTCAAAACCCGCGCGATTACGGTCGACATCAACGACAATAGTTTTGACGACACGCAGGGAACGGGCACCAATTACATGATCGACCTCCCGTCGGGATCGGTCGGCCAGATCGCGAACAACATGTTCGTGCAGGGGCGCGACAAGGAAAATTATTCGGCGCTCATCGCCGTCGCGGCCGAAGAGCGCAAGAATCCGTCGCGCGGCCTGGCGATCGCGGGCAACCGCGCCAGCCTGCCGTCGGGGTTAAACCGCAAATCGGTGTTCGTCGCCGACTGGAGCGGTGAAGCACTGGCCATTGGTGCGAATGAACTGGGCGCCGGCCTGACGCGGTTCGAGAAACGATAAAGCAGCTATTCCCTGAGCCCGCGCATCGCCGCCCCGGCAGCAAACGGCCCGATCATCGTCAGCAGCAAACTCGTCGCGCCCAGCAATTTCATCGCCCCGCGCCCCGACGGGTCGAGCATCCCGGCGCCAAAGATCAGCAGCGGCACCGCCAGCGGCAGCACCAACAGCCCGCCGATCGCGCTCCCGCCCTTCAACCCCGCGGTCAGCGCCGCGCTAAGCACCGCCAGCGACGCCAGCGCCGGGATCGCAATCGCAATCCCCGTCGCCAGCACCTCCATCCGCGCCGCATCCTGCGCCAGCAACGCCGCCGCCGGGAACAGGGCGATCATCAGTGGCAGCCCGAACGCAATCGTGTGCGCCAAAATCTTCACCGCCGCGATCACCTCGTCGGCGATCCCGCGCACCGCCAGCTGGTCGAGCACCCCGGCATCGCGGTCGGGCCGCACCAGCCGGTCGATTGGCAGCAACGCCGCCAGCAACGCCGCGACCCAAACCATCCCGCCGCCCGCACGCCGCAGTAACGGCGCGTCGGGCCCCACCGCGAAAGGAAAGGCGGTCGCGACGAGCAGGAAGAACAGCACCGGCAACCACAACGCCCCGCTGCCCCACGCGCGTTTCAGGTCACGCCAGAACAGGGCGAGGAGGGTAGTCACTGCGCTTCTCCCTCACCGGGCATT
>NZ_JAIBES010000072.1 GCF_019459305.1 Sphingopyxis sp.
CCGGCTCGAGCATCGCTTCTCTCCGCGTCATTGTCGCGGAAATCTTCGTACGGGTATCGACGTCCATCAGTCCCTCCTCAGCTAAATGGGGGGACCAGTTCTACATGTCGCTACCGGACCAGTTTTACATGTCGCCTGACATGTTAGAGCCAATCCGCGCAGCTGTTCGCGCACCGGCCAAATTTTGCTAACATTGGACGCCGCCAGTTGACTAGCAGCCGGGCTCAGCGGATTATGATCGCCTATGGCTCAGGCGAACGGTTTATTGTGAACTGGTTGGCGAGTAAGTTTGATGCGGATGAAAAGCGGACGGCGCGAGAAGGACCAACTTACTCGCGCCGCCCTCCCGGTGCCCCGCTGTGGGGTAGCGTTGCACCGGTATTTCAACCTACGAATTGATCGCCAGAACATTGATGCGGTGAGAACAGGAGTTGAGACTGCGATAGATTGGTTTGCGCTCCAGGGGCCCGTGACTTTCGCATCGAATGCACGCCGAGCCAGTTGAGATTTTTCACCATCTTTCCGAGGCGCGGAGAGACGTCAAAACGGCTGCGCCCCGCCTTATCTTCGTTGCTGTCCGAGTTCGGCTGGATCATGGGTTTGACTTTCGACATTACTTCCGACGGGCGCGCTATCGCCGCAGGAGCGCGATGCTCTCCAGGGCAGCGCGATCGAGTTTCTGGGTGAACCAAAGACCACCGCGCTGGCCGCGTGACCAGCGGACAAGCGCTCGGCGTCGCAGGTCACTACCGGGGAGGATCAAATCGACCTCGGTGCCGGCATCGAGCACGCGGTCGTAGCGAAATCCCGCACCATGCTGTGAGATATCGACGAGGTCGATCGGACGAGCGTCATCGCGAAGTGCAATTATTGCCTCGACCTCGACCGGCAGTCGCAGTGCGCGATAGCCCTCCGCGCGCTGCTCATCTGCAAGCCCCCGTAGTAGCGCGGCAGCGTCAATCGGTGCGTCGAAAGCAATTCCGCAGCGCCCGCGCTCCGCCCAGACAATCGTGCCTCGCAACAAGGTGGTCTCGGAGAGCGCAATGTCGAGCGTCTCGCCGACCGTCACCGGGGCGTCGGCAGCGAGCATCAGCCCCTCGTTTGAAATATTGCGAACAAGCCACAAGCCCATGTCATCGGCGCGCTGGACGCGTGCAATCCGGCATATCGTCCGATAGCGCTCGGCGCTGCGCCGATCGCTCAACGTCATATCTTCGATGTCGGTAATGCGCTGTGTGCTCGTTGCGCGGGGATTGCTGCTGCTCTCCATCAGGCCACTCCTCATGGGTGCGGGGGTGACCGAAGCCGCAACCGCACACAATCGCCGAGCGGTCTGCTCGGCCACGAGATCTTCACGGCGCTCCCACGCGCCAGGAAGGATTCATGTGGTCCTAAGGGACTGTCCTATACGTAGTTTCCCTTACGGCAAGCTTAATTTTGTCTTTGAAACCCGTTTTGACCGGGACTGCCTTGGAATGTCCGCTCACTTTGTTCGGTTGGCAAAATCTGCCTGTCTCCAATCGGCCGCGGCTAATGTTCGGAAAACAATAAGCTTCGCAAAATGTCCGCCGCGGAGTGGATGCTGTTGACAAAGTCGGCTTTTGACAGAAGCGGACAATGGCGAGGTCGGAAGCGCGAACGGTCGCGCGCTTCTTCAGGCCATAGTCGGCTGCGGCATGGGGATAATCTTTGCCATTTTGCGGAGGTTCTGGGCTGCGGCGTGTTCTTCAACAGAATACGCCTGATTTCGGACGTCGTGCGGTTAGTTAGCGTGAAGCAAACCAGCGTCGCCCTTACTTCGGAGATTATCACTGTTCGCGCTCCTTTCGGGCGTTTTGGTCCAGCTCCACACATGCTTCGCGACGCTTTATACCGTACGATCCAGCAGGTACTTCTTCATGAGGACAGACTTATTATCTGATGCCGGAAAATCTTAATCAGGGTGCGCCTTGATCGCAGCGGCAGGGCCAAATTGATGACGGCTAATCCGTCGCTCGCGTCGGCAGAACCCGCCACATTCCGGCGTCGCAAACGCACCTTAAGCTATTTCGTGTGAAATGCGACGAACCGAGCCATCTTGCTCCATTTCTGTACAAGAATTTAAGGACTTGGTATCATCTGGCGCCCCAAATAGTGGAGATGGTCCAAAGAGGGGCAACTTCGGGAGCAATCCTATTGCGCCGTCTGGCGCTGGCGTCGGTTTTTGTGGCCGGTGCGTGCTTGGTGCACGTTGGCGCCGAAGATCTCGCCACCTTCGCGCTGATCGCTGCCGCGGTCGGATGCGGCTGGGCTGGATCGGCCTGGCGGCATGACTGGAAATTGTGGCGACTGTCGCAGCGGCTGGAAGTTATTTCGGGCGAAGGGCAGAAAATAGCGATTGCCGAGCGACTGGCGGAAAATGCCAAAGGTCTTGAGCAGGCGCTTGCCACGATCGAGCGCCGTTTGATCGAGCGCCACGGTGTTAGTGGCTTGCCCACCCGCGAACCGTTGCTCGAACAAATGGAGCGCGACGGCTCGGGCGTCCTCGGCACGTTTGCGCTCGATGATTTCGAAAGACTGGCGGGATTTGATCCTGATCTCGCCGAACGAGTCCTGCTGGAAATCGTCGCGCGCATTGTTCGCATGATCCCCGCCGAGCGCCTGATCGCCCATGTCGACCAAGGCCATTTCGCCATCTGGTACGGCAAGGACATCGATCCTTTGGTTGCGCGATCAGAGATTGACGCAATCGCTTATGCACTCGGAGGGCGGGTGAAGATCGATCAACGCGAGATATTGCCGAGCATTGCGACGCGCTGTGCAGCTTTGGTGGACGGCATCACGCCGCAGATTTTGTTGACGCGAACGCTGGCGTCTTTCGCGCTGGATGACATGCAGGACACGTATGAGCTCAGCGATCAGGCGATCGTGCAAGTGCAGCAGCGCTATGCCATGGAACAGGATCTGCGCGGCGCTATTCACCGAAATGAGTTTCAGCTGCATTTTCAGCCATTGATAGACGCGCATCGGCAATGGGTGACGGGCGCCGAGGCCCTGATCCGCTGGCACCATCCCGAGCGCGGCAGCGTCCCGCCATCACTGTTTATCCCGATCGTTGAAGCCGCCGGGCTGGCGGAGCAGGTCGGCATGTGGGTTCTCAACGCGGCCGCCCGCCAAGCGAGCGAATGGGGAGGCGGCACCGCTGACCCCTTAAGGATCGCCATCAATGTTTCGGCCAACCAGCTTCATGATACGAAATTCGCCGAGTATCTCAGCCGGACGCTGCACAATCACTCGCTCGACCCGGCATGTCTGGAGATCGAACTGACCGAAGGGGTGGCGAGCGCTGACGATGCCGACCTCGCGCGCCTGTTGGCCAAGATAAGGGCGCTAGGCGTAAAGATTGCCATCGATGATTTCGGCACCGGCTATTCGAGCTTCAGCACGCTTCGCCAGCTGACATTCGACAAGATTAAGATCGATCGCGAGTTCGTAACCGACGTCCATCTACGGCCGCAAAGCCAGGCGATTTGCCACAGTATCATCGCCTTGGGCCGCGGCCTCGACATTCGCGTCCTCGCCGAAGGTGTCGAAACCGCCGCGGAATATCGCTGGCTGTCGCAGCATGGCTGCCGTCATTTTCAAGGCTATTATTTTTCGCGCCCGCTGTCGGCCGCCGATTTCGTGACCTTCATCAACGACCGGGCGAGCCTCGCTGCTTTGCTCCAGTCGCCCAGCGACATCCCCCAAATCGAGAGAATGACATCATGACGATCGCTGCTCAAATACGCCCGTGCCGATATCTCCGGCGCGCTATGGTCGTCGCTGTTGCGCTGGCCTTGGCAGGCTGCGCGAGCGGCCCGAAGCCGGACGCAGTATCGGCTCCGGCGAGCAGTGCACAAAGTATCGACGCGATTGCCGAATATCTGAACCAGGGCGATGTGTCGGCGGCGCGCAAGCTGATCAAGTCGGGGCTGAAACGCGATCCGAACAATCCGTCTCTTGCCCTGCTTCGCGATTCCATCGCGCGCGATCCGGTCGAACTGCTCGGGCCGCAATCCTTTGACTATGTCGTCCAGTCGGGCGACACGCTGGTCGGCATTGCCCAACGCTTTCTCGGCAATCGGCTGCTGACCTTTCAGCTTGCGCGATACAACGGCATCGAAAAGCCGACGACGCTGACTGCGGGACAGACGCTGCGCATTCCCGGCACCGAACCGGTTCCGGCGCGCCGGGCGCCGACGCCCGCTTCGTCGACACCATCTGTGCCATCCGCACCGCGCGCGCAGCCCCCTAAGCAGGCAGTCGCGCCGCCCGCTCCGCGGACCGATCCCGCGGCTGCCCGCCAACTGCGGACACAGGGACTGGCCGCGCTCCACAAAGGATCCGCGACGCGCGCGGTGCAGCTGCTCCGGCGCGCTTCGGCGCTCGATCCCTCCAGTGCGGTGATCAAGGCGGACCTCGCGCGCGCCGAGCGGATCGAGGCGACGGTCCGGTCGCGCCGCTAGCGATGTTTCAACCTTCCCCCGCTACAATGATTGATGAAGAGAGTGCAGACTGATGAAATCGCTGGGACGCTATAGCATCGAGGGCCGCCTGGGCGAAGGCGCGATGGCCGATGTCTATCGTGCGGTCGACCCGAGCATCGGCCGGAAGGTCGCAATCAAGGTGCTCAAGCCCGAATATGCTCGCAATCCGGGGCTCAACATCCGCTTCCTGCGCGAGGCGCGCGCGGCAGGCGCGCTGAGCCATCCCAATATCGCTACGATTTACGAGGTGGGTGAAGAACAGGGCATCGCCTATATTGCGATGGAGCTCATAGAAGGCCAGCCGCTCGACACGTTGCTGCAGGCCAATGGCCGGATGCCCTATGAGCGTGTGTTGGTACTTGGCCAGCAGCTCGCCGGCGCGCTCGCCTATGCGCACCGGATGGGCGTGGTGCACCGCGACGTCAAACCTTCGAACATCCTGCTGTCGCACGATGGCCGCACCGCAAAGCTCGTCGATTTCGGCGTCGCGCGCATCGACGAGCCTGATCCCGAGGGGAGTAGCGACCGGTTCGCGCAGACCCAGTTCGGCCAGATGATCGGGACGCCGCGCTATATGAGCCCCGAACAGGCGCTCAGCCTCCCTGTCGATCATCGCTCGGACCTGTTTTCGCTCGGCATCGTGCTGTACGAAATGGTGACGGGTAAGCCAGCGTTCCCGGGCATTGGCCTCGCGACGCTGGCGATACAGATTGCGCAGGAAAAGGTCGAGCCGATCGAGCGGTCGGCCAGCGATTGTCCGCCGGGACTGCGTTTCATCATCGACAAGCTGCTGTCGAAAAAGCCTGAGCAACGATTTGCCGACGGCGATGCGGTTCGCAAGGCGATCATGCGCGAAATGAGCGCGCGCGAAGAGAGCGCGGTGCCTCGCCGCGGCCTGTCGCTGCGCGCCAAATTGCCGCTGTTGCTGGCTGCGGTCACCTTTGCCGTGCTCGCGATCTGCGGCGCGCTGATCAGCTCGCGCGAAGACCGCGCGTTCGAGGAAATGGCCGCGACCTCGGGCCGAACGATCGCGGCGTTTGTCGCGAGCAATGCAGGGGTGGTCGCGGTGGACAATGCCGGACTGCCGGCGGATCAACAGGATTGGGGCGCCCTGCAAGCCTTTGTCGCGAGCGCCAGCGAAGATCGCGAAATTCGCGCCATGACGGTCGTCGACGCAAATAATTTTGTCCGCGCCGCAACCGACGGTCGCCGCATCGGCGCGCGTTACGCGGCGCCGCAAGGCGAGGCGCGCGTCGGCGCGGCCAATGGCGCGGTGGTTAGCTATGCCGGGGCAGGCCAGGACGGCGGAATGCGGATCGTGCAGCCGATCCGCTATGCGGGAGGGACCTATGGCAAGGTTGATGTCGTCGTCCGCACCGACGCGCTAGTGGCCGCCACCAACAACACCCGCTGGCTCTTGGTCATGCTGTCGCTGGTCGTGATGGTGACGGTGATGATCGTGGGCTATTTGAGCGGCGCCGCGGTGACGCGGCCGCTCGGGCGGCTTCGCAAGGCGCTCGACGAGGCGGCGACATCGCGCTTCGCCCTGCGCATATCGCATCGACGCGGTGATGAATTTGGCGCGGCATTTGACGCGTTCAATCGGGCCGCCGGAGCGGCCGAAGAAAAATTCGCCGCGGGTGCGGTCGATGACGACGCTTCGATGCTCGCCACTCGAATTGAGGACCCGGCTGTCGTTACTGCTCCACGGCGCCAGGTCGCCTGAGGAAAGCGCACATCATGTACATGTTGCAACTCTTCGCGCGCGGCGACGAAATTCATCCGGTCGATGCCCGATTGCTACGCGAAGGCCTGCTGCGGGTTGGCCGTGACAAGAGCGCCGATTGGTCGATCCCCGATCCCGACTGCGCCCTGTCGCGCACCCACTGCGAATTCGCTGTGGGTGCCGACGGGCTCACGTTGCGTTCGCTCGGCGCGAACGGGGTCTTTAATGCAGCCACTGGCGAACGACTTGCCGACCAGGCCGCGATCGCCGTGCCCTTGCCGTTCGCAATCCGCCTCGGCGACTTTCGCATCGTCGCTTCCGAAGCGCCACACGGCGATATCGCCGGACAGGAAACGCGCACCATGGTGCTGACACCGCCACTCGGTGATTCGATCGACGTCCCCAGCGACTGGACCGACACTGCGGTCGCGACCCGGTCCGATGGGGCGCCGATCACCACCGGGTCGCTATTGGATGCTTTTTGCGAGGGCGCGGGCCTCGATGCGTCGTTGCTGGCGTGCGAGGATCCGGTCGAGATCATGCGCCGCGTTGGCGGGGTGTACCGTCAGATGGTGCTCGGCGTTGGCGACCTAATGAGCGAACGGGATCACGCGCGCTCGCATTACCAGATGACGCGGACGACGATCGGCAGCGCCGATAACAATCCGTTCAAATGGGCGCCAACCCAGCGACTGGCAATTGATTTGATCCTGGGCGGATCGCACGGCTTCCTTTCGGGTCCGGCCGCGCTGCAATCGTCCTTCCGCGATATCAAACGGCATTTGGTGGCGACCTTTGCCGGGCTGCGCGGAAGTTTACAGCAAGCTATTGCATGCTTCGCTCCTGAAAGCCTCGACGGCCAGACGCCCGGCCGGTCATTGTTCCAGAACAAAGCGGCAGCCCAGCTCAAAGAGCTGGAGAATCGGCATGCGGACCTGCTTGAGGAGATAGCAGGCAAAAAATCGGGCGTGCTCGATCGGGCGTTTGTGCAAGCCTACAATGTCGCCGACGCGACGGCGACGGACGATCGCGAATGAATTTTTTCCGCATCTTCGGGCGCGGCGCGGCGCCATTCATCGACGGTACTGTCGCCGCAGTCGAATCTGTTGCGCTCACCCATGTTGGCCATGTCCGTGCCGTCAACGAGGATCGTATCCTCAATCTGCCCAATGCCAAACTTTGGGCGGTGGCGGACGGGATGGGCGGCCATCAATCGGGCGATGTCGCCGCGCAGATCGCCATCGATGCACTGGGGGATCTCGCGAGTAGCGGGCAAACTTTATGCGGAGACGATATTCTACGCGCACTACAGTCCGCAAATGCGCTAATCTATGACCGCTATGCCGACGCCGAACGGCGCAGCGGCACGACCATCGTGGCGGCCTTGCTCGTCGACGACAGGCTCGAGATCTTCTGGGCGGGCGATAGCCGCGCCTACAGACTTCGCGGCGGCACGTGGCAACAGCTGACCCGTGATCATAGCCTCGTGCAGCAAATGGTCGACGCGGGGGCCATACCGCCCTCCGCTGCGAGCAATCATCCAAAAGCGAACGTGATAACGCGCGCGCTGGGGGTGCATTGCGAGGTTGTCATCGACCGGCTGGCTTTTCCGCTCGTCACGGGGGACATCATCATGCTTTGTTCTGACGGCGTCTCGCGAACCCTAGGCGCGGACAGGGTCCGAGTCCCAACGCTAGCCGCGCTTGCGCAATCGCTGATCGATCGAGCCTTGATGCGCGACGGTAGCGACAACGCCAGCCTCGTGCTGGTAAGGTCCTGATTTATCCCTTATCGGCGGCGTTGATCGAGCAGGTCCGCAAGGGGTAGCAAGCGGTCGAACGCGCACGATCAACAAAAGAGGCCGGATGACCGCATTCGCGCACTCTCCACCGCCAAGCGGCGGAGCCGCTATCGGCCAATCTCAGTCCAGATCGTCCGCCTCTACCATGTCATTCAGGTCGGCTCCTTTTATATCAAAGGCCGTCACAGACTCGTCGGGCAGTTCTGCTGTCAGACTTTCTACCAATCCTCGGGCAGTGCGCGCGGCGCCCATCAGGGTTGCCGATCCTGGTCCGGTCCAGTCCCCATAGCCGGCAAGCAGGCGTGGTTCCTTGATCGACCTTTGGCTTTCAACCAGCACCTGCCCACTGTCCTCGACGACCCCCAGCGCCGCCAGATGATCGAGCGCGGGTCGGAACCCTGTGCACCAGATGATGGCATCGACCGCCATCTCCGCGCCGTCAGACCAGATTACACCTCGGGCCGTCATGCGTTCGAACGGACGCACCGACTGGAGGTCTCCGCGGGCGCGCGCATCCTTGACCGGCGGGACCATGACGATGTCGCCGATGCCGCCCATGGGTGTGTCGCTTGGACCGTTCTTCAACCGCGCTACTGCGCGTTCGAACAGGACGCGGCCGTCCACGTCATCGGGCCGGAACAGAGGGTCGTGGGTTGTCACCCAAAGGGCATGCGCGACAGGGGCGAGCTCCGCCATGATCTGCGCGCCGCTGTTGCCGCCGCCCACCACCAGCACCGTCTGTCCGCTGTAATCCTCGGGCCGATCATAGTGCGCCGAATGAACCTGGACGCCCGTGAACGTCTCGCGCCCATCGATATCGGGAACATGGGGATGCGACCAGGTGCCGGTGGCGCTGACAACCGCGCGTGCGGCAAAGCGGCTGTTGTCCGCTACCACTTCCAGATGATCACCGCCGCGTTCCACCGACGTCACCCTGACCGGACGCTGGATGGGAAGCGCATAGCGGGCTTCGTAACGGCTCAGATAGTCGAGAACGTCGTCGCGTGTCGGGTAACCTTCATGTGCGGGTGGCGGCATTAGCCAGCCCGGAAGTGAGCCGTATCCGGCCGGCGAGAAGAGGCGCAGCGAATCCCAGCCGTGGCGCCAGGCCCCGCCGGGGCCTTCCTCGGCGTCGAGGATCAGGAAATCTGCTCCGGCGCGGCGCAGATAATAACCGAGCGACAGTCCCATCTGGCCGCCGCCGATGATGACGATGTCGCGCGGATCGGCCATCAGGCCTGAAGCCAGCGCTGGAGATCGTCGCCTCGACGGCAGGAAGTTCGTCGTCGGCGACCAGATCGGCGAGCGGTCGGATTGGTTGAAAATAGCGTGTCTAGGATCCGATGAACTTGAGCAGGCGCGCCGATTGCTCAACGACGAGCTTTTGCGGGCGAGGGGGATAGATTGCGCATCTGATGCGTATTGGCTTAATGGTCACTGGAGCCAAGCGACAGCCCCCAGCGCCGTCCGACGTAAAGGGCAAGGCACGCGATCGTGGCGCGACGGCCGACACGCCGCGCAGCTATTCGTGGGCCACCGCTTGGATCGTTGTTAAGCGGGTCTGGGGCAACAGCGGCGAGCATGATTTAAGTCTTCTCGCGGCGGGAGTTGCATTTTACGCCTTTCTCTCTTTCGTGCCGCTTCTGGCGGCCCTTGTCATGGCCTACGGCCTCGTTGCGGACCCATCGCGAGTGCCCGACCACATGCGACTGGTCATCGACCTCGTCCCTGCCGACGCCGCCCGACTGATTTACGACCAGTTGACGCAGCTCACCCATGGCGCGTCGGAACGTAAGGGACTTGGACTTATCGTCGCGATGATAGTATCGATTTATGGCGCCTCGCGCGCGGCAGGGGCTATGATCACCTCGCTCAATATCATTTACGAGGAACGCGACAGGCGGAGCTATGTCCGGTGGCTAATCGTCTCCGTCGCCCTCGTCGGTGGCGCGGTTCTGGTCGCGATGGTCGGGCTTGTCGCCGCATCTATGCTCGGCTTCGCGAGCGGATGGGCGGCGACGCTCGGGCCTTTTGCGACCGCGGCGGTGCAACTGCTGACCTGGCTCCTCGCGGCGGCTCTGTGCGTCCTGACTCTTGGCGGGATCTACCGCTTTGCTCCCAACCGCGCGGACGCACGTTGGGAATGGCTATCGCTTGGCGCCGTCTTCGCCACCATGCTGTGGCTGCTTGCCACTATCGGTTTCGGGATTTATGCCGCGCGCTTCGGGGATTATGACGCAACTTACGGCTCGCTTGGTGCCGTGGTCGTTTTGCTGATGTGGCTTTACCTGTCTGCTTATGCGGTTCTTCTGGGCGCGCTGATCAACGCTGAGGCCGAGCGGCAGACCGCGCGCGATACCACCACCGGGCCCGAGCGGCCCATGGGCGAACGCGGCGCGATGATGGCCGACACTAGCGCGGCGCTCGAATAATCGGCTCACGCGGAATGAATAAGCAGAACCAATCATCGCCCGTGGCGGGCGCCGGCCCACAATCATCGTGAGCATGGTGAGCGGGATCTCCCGAGGGCTTGGGCTTGACCAATGCGCGGGAGCATGGTTGGGCCGCGTTGCCCGAGCGTATACCGCTCAGAGGCCGAAGTCCGCGGGGTCATAATCGTGTCGATGGTTGGCGGAGCGTTCGGCGCGGTCGAGGTACGCGGCCATCGCGTTGAGCTCGTTTTCGGTGAGCGGCACATCGAGCATCGCATAGACCCGCGCCATTTCCGTCCGCCAGTCGCGCTCGACATCCGCATAGTCGACTGAGACGCGCGGCTGCAGCGTGGCGGCGAGCGTCTGCGCGGTGCGTGCGTCGCGCAGCGCGACCTTACGCTGCCACTCGCGCCCGATCGCGATGCGATCGACCGCATCCGACTGCAGCCGCATCTGGTTGAGCACCAGCGATGCCGCCGAGGCCACGACGTCATCCTCCGTCCGTGTCACGTGGACGATACGCGCGTCGGGAAAGGCCCCGAGCAGCGCGTCGAGATCTTCTGCAAATTGCGGAACCTTCAAGATCCAGGGGCGTGCGTCTGAAGTGTCGTTTGCTGCGCGCGATCCGGGGTCGCTGCGCAGCCATGCAATTGTCTTTAGCATGTGCTTGAAGCTACGGTAGGCTGCCCGGCTGTCCATCGCTTCGCAATAATGCACAAGGCGCGGCAGACGCCACTGCGCTTCAAAGGCGGCGGGTAGCATAAGCAGGTTGAACAGTCCGATCTCTTCATCCGGAGCGCTCGCGCTTGTGGGGTGGATCGCCGCGAACTTGGGGTTCAGGCCATGCGCTGCGAGTAGCGCGGCGCGAGCGCGCCAGGGTCGGTCATCGAGCCACCGCTGCGCGCGGCCGCCGGGCAGGGGAATCCAGCTTTCGTAGAAACGTGTGAAGCGAAAGCGCGGATCACACGCGAGCAGCCGCTGAATCCGCGTCGTCCCCGACCGCATCTGGCCCACGACAAGGATTGGCCGCGTGATCTCGACGTCGGCAATCTCGGGATGGCGATCCCAAAGATCGAGCATGCGCAGCATATTCGCGGCCGCCGTTACGAGCTGGCCGTGCGCGATTGTGCGCCCGAGTTCGGTCAGTGCGGCGCTGTGCTGCAAATCATGCGTGAGCAAGTTCAGCCGCTCGCACCAATCGGGAGCGAGCCGATCTCTGCCGAGCCGGGTTTTGCCGCTGGCCTTAAGAATGATTGCTTCGGGGTCGAGCGACGGTTCGTCGGCGAAGCCCAGGTCCCACAAACGGCGCAGGGCAGCGTTGATCAGGGCGACGCGAGTCGAGGGATGCGGAAGCAATTCAGCGGAATGGGGATTGCTGTTGAGAGAGTTAATTGAGGCCATGCAATACCAACGCGCGGATCGCTCCAAAGTGCCGCCGACCCCGAGCATTTGCGGGCGTGAATTCAATGGCTTTGCGCGACTTTCGAGAGATTGGTTTGGCTGACTCGAGCGCCGGAACTCGCACGGAAGCGGGGTGTTGCTATGGCTGCGCGGGACCCGCGGAGATCTTTTGGGCTTGCCGCGATGATGTGCGAGGAAGGGGAGTCCCGTCGGCTCCCCTTTTTTCCCAAAGGCTTTTTACCAAGCCATTATCCTGATCCCGCTAATCGCCTCAGCAGTAGAGCCCATAACGATATGCATCGACCTTCTCCAATCGACCATGCCAACGGACAATTGTTCGGCTAGTTTCGGTTCCACAGCCACGGATTGAGCTGGTCCGGGCCTGGAACGGGCTGGCCTGCGCGTCGAGTCGGGCAATCAGAAGGCCACTATTTGACTTTTTGCGCTGAGACCAGCCTGACCGCAATGGCCATGTTCAGTCGCTCAGCTATTTGCCTCCGTCTGCCCTTCCGGTAGCCCACGTGTCTTGGGTCGCAGAGCTTGATAGCGGGGCAGAAATGCGGTCATCGGCATCCAGCTTGGCGCCTCGGCCGCATAGAGATGGAACGTCGGCGCGACTTCTTCGGGATCGTCTAACGTGCCGACGGGAATATCGATTTCGTCTGGCTGATGCCGAACGTGGATGCTGAGCGGCGAGCCGCATTGGCGACAAAAAGTGCGCGTCCCGAAATCGGTCGAGGCGAAGCCGCCGACTTGCTTCCCGCCTGCAGGGATCCGGTATCGATCGAGATGCAAGGTCGCAAACACCATATCACCCGAGCCTGACACATGCTGGCAGAGTCGGCAATGGCATCAGCCCGTGTCATAGGGTGCCTCGGTCAGAGCGTAACGCACCGCACCGCACGTGCAACCCCCCTTGAGTGCGCGAATCTCTAAATCGCTCCGAGTAACTTTCGGCATCTCTGTTTCGCCCTTCATCCGTCAATCACGTCCGAAACGCGCCGGCTTCAAATTTGCTCCAGTCGGTGCGTTGAACTGCCCGGCTGCGCGTACTGCAACATCGTCATCGTTCGACTCCTCAGTTGAAGGAGTCGAGAGGGTCTGCCTATGGCGGCTGACCTTCAATCAGGAGCGGCGCTCGCTGGACGGGTTTATATCGATGTCAGAGCCAATCCGCGCAGCGGTTAGTGCGCCGGCCAGCTTCAGCTGCGTCGAGCAGCTCCAAATCCTCTGACTAGCAACCGGCATAGCGATCCCCCGAATGCTCATTCAATAGTCGGGACAGTTGAGGGCGGCCGTGACCCGCCGCCCTCCGATGATCAGAAGTCCATCGCCGGTACGGCTGCGGCCTTCTCGTCCTTCGGCAGCTCGGCGACGAGCGCCTCGGTGGTAATCAGCAGCGAGGCGACCGACGCCGCGTCCTGAAGTGCGGTGCGCACGACCTTGGCGGGATCGATGACGCCGGCCTTGACGAGGTCCTGATATTCGCCGGTGGCCGCATTGAAGCCCCAGCTATAGTCCTCGCTTTCGAGCAGCTTGCCAACGATCCATGCGCCGTCCTCGCCGGCATTGTCGGCAATCTGCCGTGCCGGGGCGCGGAGCGCGCGGCGGACGATGTCGATGCCCGACTGCTGGTCGTCGTTCGCGGCCTTGAGCCCTTCAAGCGCCTTCAGCGAGCGGAGCAGCGCGATGCCGCCGCCGGGAAGGATACCTTCCTCGACCGCCGCGCGCGTCGCGTGGAGCGCGTCGTCGACGCGGTCCTTTTTCTCCTTGACCTCGATCTCGGTCGCGCCGCCAACGCGGATCACCGCGACGCCACCCGCGAGCTTGGCAAGCCGCTCCTGCAGCTTCTCGCGATCATAGTCGCTGGTGGACGTCTCGATCTGCTGGCGGATCTGCGCGACGCGGCCGTCGATATCCGACTTCGCGCCGACGCCGTCTACGATCGTCGTATTATCCTTGTCGATGACAACCTTCTTGGCGCGCCCAAGCATGTTGATGGTGACGCTCTCGAGCTTCATCCCAAGTTCCTCGCTGACGACATTGCCGCCGGTGAGTACCGCGATATCCTCGAGCATCGCCTTGCGGCGATCGCCGAAGCCCGGCGCCTTGACAGCGGCGACCTTTAGACCACCGCGCAGGCGGTTGACGACGAGCGTCGCAAGCGCGTCGCCCTCGACATCTTCGGCGATAATGAGGAGCGGCCGACCTGACTGAATGACGCTTTCGAGAAGCGGCAGCATCGCTTGCAGGTTCGCCAGCTTCTTCTCGTGGATGAGGACATAGGGATCGTCGAGTTCGACCTTCAGTTTCTCGACATTGGTGATAAAATAGGGGCTGAGATAGCCGCGGTCGAACTGCATTCCCTCGACCGTCTCGAGCTCGGTCGCGAGACTCTTCGCTTCCTCGACGGTGATCACGCCCTCGTTGCCGACGTTTTCCATCGCCTCGGCGAGGATACGGCCGACTTCCTCGTCGCCGTTCGCCGAAATGGTCGCAATTTGCGCGATCTCGCTGTTCGCCTCGACCGATTTGGCGTGCAACTTCAGATCCTCGACGACGCGGTTCACGGCAAGATCGATGCCGCGCTTAACGTCCATCGGGTTCATGCCCGCGGCGACGGCCTTCGAGCCTTCGCGGACGATCGCCTGCGCGAGAACCGTCGCGGTCGTCGTGCCGTCGCCGGCCTTGTCGTTCTGCTTGCTGGCGACCTCGCGCAGCATCTGCGCGCCCATATTCTCGAACTTGTCGACAAGTTCGATTTCCTTTGCCACGGTGACGCCGTCCTTGGTGATACGCGGCGCGCCGAAGCTCTTCTCGATCACGACATTGCGGCCTTTCGGGCCGAGCGTGACCTTCACCGCATTCGCAAGCGTGTCGACACCGCGCAGCATGCGATCGCGCGCATCCGACGAAAATTTCACTTCCTTGGCAGCCATTGGTCCAACTCCTTTCGTCTTTCTGGCTGAATTTCGAAATGGCGGCCGATCAAGCCGCCTGCTTGAGCGCCTCGGCCTGCTCGATCACGCCAAGGATGTCGCTCTCCTTCATGATGAGCAAATCCTCATTGTCGATGCGGACCTCGGTCCCCGACCATTTGCCGAACAGGATCCGGTTGCCGGCCTGGATGTCGAGCGGAGTCACCGTGCCGTCCTCGGCTCGTGCACCGGGGCCGACGGCGACGACTTCGCCTTCCTGCGGCTTTTCCTTGGCGGTGTCGGGGATGATGATGCCGCCCGAGGTCTTCTCCTCGGCTTCGATGCGGCGGACGACCACACGGTCGTGCAAGGGACGGAAATGCATGCATAACCTCCATGTTGCATAACGAAATGATAAGCCGGCGCGCCTGTCCGGGGCACGCGGCGCCGAAGAGCTGGGAAGCGATTTTTTCGCTTCAAGAGGCCCGCACAAAAATTTTTCTCGCGGCCGAAGTCTGCCGGACAAATAGCTTCTTTTCAGGTGCCTGAGACCCCTTGACGCGACTCATTTCGTTTCCAAGATAAGTTGCTGCGGCGTCCGGCCGCTCGACGAGAATGGAATGGCGACAAGGAAGGAGGCACGAACATGTCCGAGCCATTTTCCCGTTTTCTTCACCCCTTCGATGTGGCGCATCACCCGAGCCTTGAGCCCGAGGTCAAGCGCGCTCTTCTCGCATCCTGGGCATCGGATCGCGCGTCGGTCCGCAACAAGCCCGCGCTCAGAAAGCGGCCGGGCGCGCGCCGCGCAGTACCGGTCGACGATGTGCTCGCGGCGCTCCGCTCGCTCGATGGCGGCGAGGCGCGCGCCCCATGAGCGACCGCGCGCTGATCGAACAGCTGGACGGCTATGGGCTGACGACCGCCGAGATCCATTATTACCGGCCCGATCATCCTTCGCTGCTCCAGCTGTACGTCTGGCAGGATTATGATCTTCCGCCGGACTTTCCGGTGCTGTTCGATTTTTTGGCCATGTGGCGGCGCCAGATCGAAGCTGCGCTCCATTCGGTACGGATTACGCAAGACGCACTGATAAGACCCGCCGAGTGGCGGGCGGCCGATATCATCCGAGCGATCGATTGACGAAGCAAGGTAACGTCGCCGCGTGCCGGGACTGGGCTTGTAGCACTCTCGAGGGTGCGAAAGCGGCCTTTCCCCGTCGCGGCAGAATTTATGGTCTCGTTTGATCGCTGTAATTGCGGCGGCGTTCAACGACCGGTTCCGCCAGTTGCCGCCCTGAAGTAGCCAGTCAGCAATCGGCCAGTTTCGACCGATGGGTGGGCGGGATTTCAGGTCAATGATTGGCGCGAGTGGATGACGTACGTCCGCTGGCCTGTGAACACGCAGGCCAGCGGATGACGACGCTAAATCGCAAACCTGACATGTCCATTCTCATCGATAGGCCAATCCGGATTCCACGCTATCTCCCACGCGTGATTATCCGGATCAGCCACATATCCTCGAAAACCACCATGGGACGGGGCATCTGCCGGTCTGATGATATGCCCGCCCGCCTCGACGAGCTGGTTGATCGCGCTTACTACCTCCGCCTCGCTGGGAACATTGTGCGCCAGCGAAAATGCGCCGGGCGAGGTAAGCCCGGATCGGTTCATATCTTTTTCAAGCGCCGACTTCTCGAACGTGCCAAGCACGAAGCCGTTCATCTGATAGAAGATGATGTCTGCATTCTCGAAGACGGGCGTCCAGCCAAAGCCCTCAACATAAAACCGACGGGACCGCGGCAGATCGCTGATGCCAAGTGTGATGACGGAAATCTGGTGTTGCATATCCAAAGCCTTTCCCTCGCTGCCGCACCACTGCAACAGCGTTCCAGGTCTTGGGACACGACGCCGCAGCGAAGGTCAGGGCCCGCTTACGCGGGGACCGGGCTAACCGCACCGATCTCCCCTTTTTCGACAGCTGGTTTTTTAGCGACACCAAATTGGTGCGGCAAGGGTGACGCGCTGTCCTGTGACTTCGCAGCGCTGTGCCGCCGGGGCAGTGCGCTTCTCGCTAAGATCCCGGCGCGAGATCTGCGGCGCGCCGAGTGGCAGAATGAATTCTCGACAAGCTCGGGCGCGCCTGTCACCACTTTGTCACGACGAGCGGGCATCGCGGCGGGCGCGACCCACTTGGAGAGTTTCTACATATTCTTTGGCGGCTCTTCGGGGTCGCCATTTTCTTACAAGAGCGCTGACGCGCAGTTTTGCCGGATGTTCAAGGCAGTTCATCTTTCACGACTAGGACATGTTGCAAATGTCGCCGCTCCCTCCACAGGATCAAGTTCATGGCCGACGAGATCGAACTGAAGCTCGAATTATCACCAGATGACGCGGCCCGAATAGTCGCCTCTGAGCTTTTCGGCGAGAGTGCAAAGGTCGCGCAGCAGGTATCGACCTATTTCGATACCGACGAGAGAGCGGTCGCCAAAGCGGGCTATTCGCTGCGCATTCGCCGATCGGACGGCACGGGCATCCAGACGATCAAGGCGGATGGCGCAAGTTCGGCGGGGCTGTTTGCACGGACCGAATGGGAGCGGCCAGTTGATGACGATGTCCCTATACTTGACTATGCGACCCCACTGCCAACCGTTCTCGGTGACAGCGTCGGGAATGTGGTCGCTCAATTCGAGGTCCGGGTTGAGCGCTCCAAATGGCTTGTCCAGGAAGACGAAACGCAAATCGAGGTCGTGCTCGACCGCGGGGAGGTCATATCGGGAGACCGATCCGAGCCCATCTGCGAGATCGAACTCGAATTGAAACTGGGCGATCCGGCGGCATTGTTCGGCTTTGCGCGCAAGATCGACGCGGTTGCTCCGGTGCGCCTTGGCGTCATCACCAAATCCGAACGCGGCTATCGCTTGATCGACGTCGAACGAAAGAGCGTCAAGGCCGGGCCGCTTGCGCTTGCGGCCGATATCAGCACCGCCGACGCATTCAAGCGCATCGTCCAGTCCTGCATACGCCAGTTTCGGCTCAATGAAGAACTGCTGCTCGCCGGCCGCGACCCCAACGCCCTGCATCAGGCGCGTGTAGCCATACGCCGCATGCGCTCGGCTTTTTCCATCTTCAAGCCGATGATCGGCGACGATGGAACGGGCCTGCGCGACGAACTGAAATGGCTCGCGTCGGTTCCTGGGGAGGCGCGCGATCTCGACGTTCTGCTGGATCGCGTCGCCCCGGGGCCGCTGCACGACCGCATCCTCGCCGCTCGCGCGGCAGCCTATGATCAGGTCTGCGAAATTCTGGCGTCACATCGCGCGCGCGTGGTCATGCTCAATGTCGCACACTGGATTGTGCAAGGCAGATGGACCGATGAGGCGCGCGGAGAGGCGAACGGCAACCATCTCGCCCGCACCTTTGCCGCGAACTCGCTCGCGCGCTTCCGGCGCCGGATCAAGCGGCGCGGCCAAAACCTCGCGGACATCGACGATGCAGCGCGGCACGAGGTCCGCAAGGACGCGAAGAAGCTCCGCTATGCGAGTGAGTTTTTTGCGTCTCTATTCGGTGGAAAGCGTGAGCAGCGCAGGTATCAGCATTTTATTACTGCACTTGGGGAATTGCAGGATCGGCTCGGTGCGCTCAACGATCTCGCCACCGCACCCGAGCTACTGGACAGGCTCGGCTTGAGCGATAAGGCCGGTGCCGAGGCGCTTTTGTCCAATGCCTCCGGCAAGAAGAAGCTGCTCCAGCACGCCGAAGACGCATATGAAGAATTGTTCGACACCAAAAAATTCTGGTGAAGTTTTTTGCGGAGACCCGCCGCCACAGCTCGCGGTCCGGACAATGGTCGCTTGATTTAGCCGTGATCGACAGCGGAGCAGTCGCGAGCAGCCATTTTGCGGAGTGGGCGCGCTATTTTTTCGAATATTAAATGTGATGTCGGCCAGATACTCCCTAATTCCCGGAAAGCCGCAAGCCGTTAGAATGCCTAACAGCAGAGGCGCCCGCTGAACTCACAGCCTCGTTAATGCTCGCAGATATCGGCATCGCGCATCAGCCGCAGCCTGACCACGCCGCCTATGTCGCCTCCTGGCTGCAACTTTTGAAGGACGAAACCGCGGGCGATCTTCACCGCCGTCAGCAAGGCGCAGGCAGCGGCCGACTGGAGGCACGCACGGCGGTGATGACGAGCCGCGCTTCAACGCGCGGTGCCGGCTTGGTGCCGCTCAGCGTAAGAAACGCCGCGCTGCGCCAGCTCAGCTCGGTCTTCGTCCGCGTAACATTACGTAGTGCCCTGACTGCGATTCCGGACCATCGTTGCCACAGAGACAATTCGAGCAACCAGTCTGGCTGCCCGCCTCAATTCTTGGCGCTGAATAAGGCATCGAAGCGCGGGAGGAGACAGGATCATGACTGAGACAGGCAAGAGCAGAACGTGCACCGACGCAAATACCTGCCATGAGCATTTCGACGGTCGTACGACGGAATTACCAACCAAGGAGCGCCAGCGATGACAGACATTCAAGACGCTGCTCTGCGCGAAGCCGTCGCCGTCTTCGAGAGCGAGAGCGATCTCCAGGCGGCGATCGACGAATTGCTGAGCCATGGTTTTGACCGTGCCGAGATCAGCCTGCTGGCAAGCGAGCATGCGGTGGAGCGGAAGCTCGGGCATAAATACCGGAAGGTCATGCAGCTGGAAGACGATCCAGAAGCGCCCCGCACTGCCTTCGTATCCACCGAATCCCTGGGCGATGCGGAAGGTTCGCTGATCGGAGCACCGCTCTACGTCGGTGCGACGGCGGCCGCAGGGGCCATCCTGGTGTCGGGCGGCAGCCTCGCTGCCGCCATAGCTGGGGCTGCTGTTGCTGGCGGGGCAGGTGCCGCGATCGGGTCGGTGCTTGCCGGTTTCCTGGGCAAGCATCATGCGCATCATGTTGCAGAACAGATAGAGCATGGCGGTCTCCTTCTGTGGGTTCGCACCTGGGACGCCAAGGACGAGACCAACGCCATCGAAATCCTGCGTCGGCATTCGGGCAAAGACGTCCATGTACATAGTTTTGAGGTTTAAGAGCAGCAGCGCGAGGCCCGGCCTGCCGGCTAGATTGCATAGCACGCAGGAGGGGCGGCATCATGCTGCAACTGATCGTTGCCTTTACCTTGCTCGGGAGCATCGGCGCGCTCGTCGGCGCCGCCCTGTTCTTGGTGTTTCCCGAAGCCATGCGGCGGTCCCTGCTGCCTTACCTCGTCAGCTATGCCATCGGAACATTGCTGGGCAGCGCCTTCCTATGCCTGATCCCGGCGGGACTGGAGAAGGCGTCGTCCCGACTGTTCATGGCAATCATGCTGGGCGGCTTCGTTGCGTTCTTTCTGCTCGAAATGCTGCTCCTGCAGCGTCACAGTCTGGCCCACGAAAGGGGTGGGCGTTCATCGCCGGGACTGATGGTTCTCATCGGCGATGCCTTTCACAACTTTGTGGATGGCGTGGTCATAGCCGCCGCATTCATGACGTCCACCTCGCTCGGCATCACGGTCGCACTGACCGTCATCGCGCACGAGATTCCGCAGGAGATCGGGGAGTTCGCCATTCTCCTGGACAACGGATTTTCGAGGCTCAAGGCCTTCCTGCTCAACGCCCTTTCGGCCACCGCCGCCCTGCCGGGAGCGGTTCTCGCCTATTTGTGGCTCGGCAATACCCAGTCCATCGTTCCCTTTATGCTGGCCATTTCGGCGGCGAGCTTTGTTTATGTCGCGTCGGTGGACCTGATTCCAACTCTCCATCGCGACGTGAAGCGCCGACCTCCGGTTGGGCAGATCGTGCTGTTGATCGCTGGAATTGGTACGATTGCCATTGTGAGCCTGTTCTAACTGCAGCCGGACGACTGCCCGATCCAGGCACGCTCATTCGAGGAGTGAACTGATGGAGGACACTGAGCTGCAACGATTGCTCGTCGATGCTCTCGACGATGAACGCAAGGCCGAGGCAACCTATGCGACAGTGATCGACGAGTTCGGTCCGGTGCGCCCCTTCACCAACATCATCGAAGCGGAAGGGCGGCATTCGCTGGCAATTGAACGACAGATGGTGCGGTTGGGCTTCCCCATCCCCGTCAACCGCTGGGAAGGCCGCGGTGAAGTGCCCGCAGCGCTGGCGCAGGCGTGCGAAATGGCGATCCCGGCCGAGATAGAGAACATTGCGCTTTATGACCGCCTGATCCCGCGGGTCGGCGACCCATCGGTGCGACAGGTGCTAGAAAATCTGCAGGCCGCCTCGCGCCACAATCATTTGCCGGCCTTCCGTCGATGTTTGGCGCGAGAGGGACGCGGCGGCGGGCGAGGTTCGGCCGAAAGCCGTCAAGGCGGCACTCGGCGCCGAGGACGATGCCGCGCCTGACGCCCTCAGGGCCGCCCCAAGCATGGTACGCCGCTTGGTTGCGTTTGCTCTTGGGCCTTATCGCGTTTGTCCTCGTGCAATCGCCGTTGAGGGCGGCTGACAGGGTCGACGTGCATTTCTTCTGGAGCGCCGAATGCCCGCATTGCCGGGACATGGCGGCGTCGATGAGTGCGGCGGTGGGGGAAGATCGCGACGTCGTCGTCCATCGCCATGAAGTGTCGCACGATTCCGATGGCGCGCGGGATTTTGCCCGGACGGTCGAGAAGCTGGATCTTCCCCCTGTCGTTCCCATCGTCATGATCGGTAGGGAGGTCATGGTGGGGCATGAGCCCGGCGCCAGTGAGCGACTGCGGGAGATGATTGTCCTGTGCAGGTCCGGACCTTGCCCCGATCTGACCGCTGAGGGTCCCGAGACACGGTCCAGCGCGGCAAACGAAGCAAGCAAGGCCTCACGAGTTGCCTACACGCGGGGCGTCCGTCTCCCTGTCATTGGCGAGGTGCGGACGTCTGATCTTTCGCTGCCGGCACTTACCGTCGTCATGGCGGCCATCGACGGCTTCAATCCTTGCGCCATGTGGGTGCTGGTGTTCCTGATCGGACTTTTGCTCGGCATCCGCGACCGGCGACGAATGTGGTTGCTGGCGGTCACCTTCCTGCTGGCGACCGCCGCAGTCTATTTCCTCTTCCTTGCCGCTTGGCTCAATGTGCTTCTGGTGCTTGGCGCCCTTGTCTGGCTACGCGTTGTGATCGGTGTTCTGGCGATCGGCGCAGGCGGCCATTACCTGCGCGGGGCCATGCGTCATGAACAGGTCTGTGAGGTGACGCGGCCCGAACGACGCCGTAGGATTCTCGATCGGCTCCGATTGCTCGTGCAGGAACCGAACCTCATCATATCGATGGTTGGCGTGGCCCTGCTAGCGGTTGCCGTCAATCTCGTCGAGCTCGTCTGTTCAGCAGGAATCCCGGCGGTGTACACCGGTATTCTCACGCAGTCGGACCTCACGACAACAGGGTATTACGGCTATCTTACGCTCTACATTCTCGTGTTCCTGGCCGACGATACAGCGCTGGTAGTGATCGCTATGACAACGCTGCGGATGGTTTCCCCCGATGGAGGATACAGCCGATGGGTGCGTCTCGTCGGCGGGCTGGTCATGCTGATGCTGGGGATTCTGCTGATCGGCAAGCCAGAATGGCTGGCCTTTGGATAACGATGAGCTACGCCCCCGTCGCCGCCTTCGACGCTGTAAAAGGCTGTCCCAAATCGTCATGTGAGCGAGCCACAGACGGTAACGTCAAGCAGCTGGCCATCGGTTCATAGCGACGAAAAAGGTAGCCCACTTGCCGGTCCGGCCGGTTGCAGGCAGCGCTCGGCCATCCGCCCTTTTGAATGATGGGCGCTGTAGAAGTAGAAGTGAATTCCTTCAACGGACGCGGCTTGCGCGGCGGTAATGGTTTTGGGACCCCCCTCCAAGGCAAGGGTGATCGGCGCTCCTTACCCCGCCTTGCGGGAGGCGCATGGGATTCGGGGCGGTACTGGAGGCTACAGACGAATTTCACCTTCCAACCGCCATTTTTAGCTCGACTGTCAGGATCTATCGCCGAAATGTGCAGTGCCTTCGTCTGCGCCGAAGCCGAGCAAAAAGCGCCAGATCCGAAAGGCTGGATGCAAATTTGAGATGGTCAAATACGCTTGAACGGGCTGACGGTCATCATGGCTCGCAGACACTCTTTCGTAGACGGAGTCGCCGCGTGTTAGACACCAGACATTTGGCGCAATGCCTGCAACTGGTCGCGAGCAGCCGGCTCGGTGCAAGGCGACCAAATGGCAACTATCTCAGATTGTGGCCTGAAACCTGCCGGTCCGGAGTCGGCCAGATCGAGCCGATTAGCAGCCGACTGTAACGCGCCTGTCCTCGGCCACTCAAATTCCGGTCGACGATACCCAAATCGGCCGTGATTTGATTAAGGCGGTGCGCTAGGTTGCGAAACGATCGAACCACGTGAACGAAAATTGGGGCAAATTCTATGGCCGCACGTCTCGTAGTGATCTTTCTGCCTGAGGCCGAGACTGGGCGGCTTGAAGAAATATTGCCTCGCCACAGCAGACGTCATTGGCGTGCAACAGTGGCGGGCGGGCAGGAGAAATTCAGTTGCATCGTCCAGCAACGTTATACTGAGCGCTTGCTGGATGAATTAGAACTGGCGTTTGGCGCACTTCCGACATTCACGGCCTACGTCTCGCAAATCGAGGCAGTCTTGCCGCCTGTCAAGGAAACCCTTGCGACTGAGTTGTCTGGCTTGGGCGATCTGCCTCACATCACCGCGTTGGAACGCTTCTTCAGTCGTGACCGCAACAGCACGGACGAACTGTACGACGATATCGACGAAAGTCTCCACATCCGGCCCAGCTATTTGCTGACAGTAGCACTATCGTCCATGATCGCTGGGCTTGGGATGAGCAGCGGTCAAACAGCGGTGGTTATCGGTGCCATGATCATCGCGCCACTTCTCGGCCCCACCATGGGCATTGCGCTGGCCACCACCGTGGGAGATTGGGGACTTGGCAGAAAGGCAGCGTCCACCCTTGCCATCGGATGCGTATTAGCTGTGCTGATTGGCTTCCTGATAGGAGCGATCTCTGACATCGACCCGCTTGTCACTGAACTTGTGAGCCGCACGGCTGTTAGCCCGGCAGACATTGCGCTTGCACTTGCCTCTGGCGCCGCGGGAGTTTTGGCTTTCAGCCGAGGCACGTCCCTCTCGCTGGTTGGCGTGATGATCGCTGTCGCGCTCGTGCCCCCCTTGTCGGCGACGGGCATCTATGCAGGGGCAGGTTATCCTGTGGTGTCAGCAAATGCGCTGTTTCTCTTCTCGGTCAACTTGGTCTGCATTATGGTAGCGGGTATCGTGATGTTCCTGCTTCAGGGCCTACAGCCGAGAAACTGGCGGCTCACGGGTGGGATATTGGCCCTTTGGGTTTTCATCCTCGCGCTGCTTGGCTTCATGATGGCAGGGCATTTCCTCTTTGGCTTGGCCGCCATGGAAACGGTTTATCGGTTTTTTCTCGGAGGTAACGTGACCATCTGACTTTCCTCCAAGACAGCATCTGGGAGCGCGGCTCATGGTCTGGAGGCAAATCGTGTTTGTCACGGGCCACTTGAGGCTCGCCGCCGGCGCGATGCGGATGAAATTTGCTCCGCCGTCAGGAGCGAAGGGTTCTGCCGCCGCAATCGAAATTGGCGCCTGAAGTTTTGGGTAAGGCTAGCGGTGCTCTCTATTTTTGAGAGGTCGACGCATGTGCTTTGGCAACCTCAAGAAAGCCGTCAAAGAAGAGAACCCGCCTCATGAAGCACTTCGCCGGCTACCGGCGAGAATGAACCTTAGCGCTAAATTCCCTGAGCCAGCAGTGCACGGTCGATACGATGAGGTCGCAAGACATGAGCGCCTGTCTTTGCAGTTACGGGGCGCTTCTTGAGCAGAGGCGCCGTATCTCACCTAATACGATTGCTCTACGCGGAAACCGCAGCCTCCACATTTAAGAGACTGATCAAGGCGGCGCCAAGCGCCTTGTCGCTGTACGGCTTCTGCAGCACTGGACGGTCGCCAAATCGCGCATCGATACCAAGTTTGCTGTATCCAGTTGAAAACATGAACGGGACATCTTGCCGAGCTAGAGCGTCCGCAATTGCAAAGCTTGGCGTCGCGCCCAGATTGACGTCAAGGATCGCAACGTCGAACCGCTTTGTCTCGATGAGACCCAAAGTGTCGGCAACCGAGGACGCCACCGACACAGACCTGCAACCCATATCCGCGAGCGCGCTCTCGATAACCATGAGGACCATGATTTCGTCCTCGACGACGAGGACGCGCCGATCGGAAAGAAACTCATCCATTGGCAATCGATCCTTCAAAGGGAAAATCAATACGGCATACCAGCCCTTCAGACCGATAATCGATATGCACCGCCCCCCGCAGTTCGTGCGTCAGACCGCGCTCCACCATCTGTGAACCAAAGCCCACTCGGGTAGGCGCCGCGACAACAGGTCCGTCATTTTCGCGCCACGTCAGCACCAGTCGTTCGCCGGAGGGTGTGATTTCGGTTTTCCACGCGATGCGAACGGTCCCGCGATCATTGGAAAGGGCTCCATATTTCACAGCGTTGGTTGCGAGTTCGTGAAACGCAATTCCCAGTGCCAACGCCGCTTTGGGAGCAAGCCGCACGTTGACCCCTTCGATCTGAATACGTTTCGCGCCCCCGTGCTCGGCTTCGAACGGTTCCATCGCGGCGTCGATCAGATCGTGAAGCCCGGCGCCGTCCCAATCATGACGGGTCAATAGATCGTGCGATCGAGACAAGGCGAAGATTCGGGACTCAATTGCTTCAGCGACCGCTTTAGGATCGTCGTTCGCCCGAATTGCCTGACGCACGATCGATTGAATCGTGGACAGCGTGTTCTTCACGCGGTGGGTGAGTTCGTTGATCAACATTTCGCTGTGCGCCTGCTTTTCACGCTGCCAGGTCTGATCGACGAGCGATATGAAATGCTGCACTGCAGCACCTGTCTCGTCACACATCGGGCTGATGAAAAGTGATGCCCAGAAGCTCGTCCCGTCGCTGCGTCGGCAACTGACCTCAGGTTCATGTTCCGCGCGGCCAGCGAACGCGCTCTCGATTTCCTCGATTGCCGCCGGTTCGCCTTCTGCGTTCATCAACGAAATAAAATTTGCGCCAAGCACCTTGTCGCGGGCGAAGCCGGTAAGGTCGAGAAAGGCGTGATTGGCGAAAATGATGCGGCTGTCCGCTATTCCCGCATGGGTGAAAATCATCGGCATGCGCGTTTTTTCCGCAGCCACCACAAACGGACCGAGAGCCTTCCGAAACTGCTCGACATCAGCTTCGTCTGCGGTCTGCCGTCCGCGCCCCTCTATGGCGTCCAACATGTGATTTTCCGATCTCCGTACGAGATTGTCAGCCCTCGCCCTTGTCATTCTTGTGGCGGCGGCCGTGCGCCGGGCAGGGGACTATCGGCAGCGGACGTCGCGGTCGATTTCCCGCCCGGCCAAGCCACCGGCGACTGCGCCCAAAATCGTGCCAAGGGTCTCGGATCGGCCCGGCGCCAAAAGATTGCCCAACACCCCGCCCGCGATCGCGCCTACGATCAGACCCGTCGTGCCGTCGGATCGGCGGCAGTAATAACGCCCGTCGCGACCGCGATAGATGCGATCCTGATACGATAAGCGGCGCTCGCGATAGCGAGGATGGTCGCGGTAATAACGGTCGGCGTCATAACCTCCGTAGGACGGGTCCGGATTGTTGTAATCGTAGCGGCGATAATCCGCGCCGGGCCCATATCCATCAGTGGCGCAGCCGGTTACCAGCAACGCCGACACCATTCCCATCATTACGATACGCATCTCAGCTCTCCTGCACAACTTATGTGAAATGTATCGGCTGCGATCAGCACCGCTATTCGTAACTTCCCTCAGTTCCGCTGAATTGGATTAGCCTCCTTGAATCCCTTCAGCTGTCGTTGGCGACGCGTTTCCCGGCCGGGCGGCGGAAAAGCGCGCCGAGCACGCACACGGGGAGCAGGGAGGTGGAGCGCGCCGATATCCAGCGTGTCCTATCGCGCGATATGCTGCCGCCCATTACGATCGTGTGTGGATGTGGGGATGACCCCGAGGACTGGCTATCGCGCACCGATGCGGCGTTGGTCGAGAAGTTCGACAGCGCCTTCAAACATCATCTCGACCGCTACAAATATGCCGGTCGATAACGACGTCGATCCGCTGATGCATGGGGCCGCAGGACTGGAAATTCTAGCCGAGCTCGATGAGCGATTAACGGAAGAGATTTGTCTAGACGGCGCAAAGCGCGAATCCAGCGACATCGCGCTCCTTCCGGTGGTGCGGCAGTTCTCCCGGGTAGAGCTAGAATGGTTCATGAACTTCGGATCGCGACGGTTGCGCGAATGGCTGTGGCGCCTACGCAGGCCTGGTCGGGCGTTGTCAGTTCTTGCCGGGACCCGCGTCGAGCCCCGCAGGTTTCGCGCTCGGCTTGATGCGGGCGGGGCCGCTCGGAGGGGTGGCAGCTGGACGGCGTTCATCCTGCCGTCGGCGCTCCTGATGTTCGGCTTCGCACTAATCGCGGGCGATCTCTCGGGCCCGCTCGCCGAAGCCGTGATCCACGGCCTCAAAATCGCCGCGGTCGCGGTTGTCGCGCAGGCGCTCCTCGGAATGGCGCGCACGCTCACGTCCGAGCTTCAGCGGTTGGCACTGGCCGTCGCAGCGATGGCGGCGGTGTTGCTGGTCGCGACGTCTGCGGCGCAGATTGCAATCATCTTATGGGCGCGCTTGCTGGGATGGTCATGGGAAACGCCGGCGAGATGAAAACCCCGGCGACGAGGCTGGGTTCCGAACCGAAGGGCGGGCCTCTACTGCCTTGGCCTTTTCGCCGCGGTGCTGCTGCTCTTGCCCCTGGCGGCGGCGTGACAAGAACCGTTCGCACTGGTTGGCATCTTCTTTCGTGCGGGTGCGCTGGTATTCGGCGGCGGGCATGTGGTGTTGCCTTTATTGCGGGAAGGGTTGTCCCCGGCTGGCTGAACGATAGCCAGTTTCTCGCGGGCTATGGCGCAGCGCAAGCCGTGCCGGGCCGTTGTTCACGTTCGCCGCCTATCTCGGCTCTCTGGCGCAGCCGGATGCGCCGGTGGCGGGAGCCACTGCTCGCGCTTGCTATGATCTTCCTGCCGGGGTTGCTGCTGATCGCAGGAGGGATGCCATTTCGCGCCTCTATCGCCGGAATCCGCAAAACGCGCGCGGCGATCGCGGGGGTCAATGCCGCGGTGGAGGGGATTCTGGCCGCCGCGCTCTTTTATTCTCTGTGGACGACCGGCATCGCCTCCCTTGCCGATGCGCTGATCGCGCTTGCCGGATTCGCGCTGCTGGTGCGGTTCACGCCGCCGCCGCTTGTCGTCGTCGTCGTGTCGGTGGCGGCCTCGACCGGCTATGCCGCCGCCGGATGGGCTTGAGTTGTCGCAGAAATGTATATTTCCGAGAGCAGGGGCCGCCGGATGCTGAAATTTGCCGCACATTTCGCCACTGGGGCTCACCTCGCCCGAAGTGAAGGAGGCGGCTGTTCGATATCGTGACCGGGTGGGTGTAGCGCGACAGATAGGCGAGCTCGGGCCCGGCGAACGGCGGCTTGGCTTAGCGGGCGCGTGTCGGCACTGCTGACAAACGCCCGCCCGGGGCTACATTGCCCAGCGAATGCGGGCAAAGGCGGACCGGCCCGCGCCCGGCAAACGCGCGCCCAGCGGGACATCGGTCCCTGTTATCCGGTTGTATCCAGCCAGATGTTCGCGATAACAGGTATCGAAGAGGTTCTCGATGCCAAGATCGAGCCTGATGCCGTCACGTATCACCCAGTATCCCGCGATGTTGGCAAGGACATGCCCGGCGCTCGGCGCCTCGCTATTGGTGACCGAAACCCGCGTTTGCCGGGCGACGAACTGGCCTTCGATCGAGATTGACCAGCGGCTTTGCGCCCAGCTCACCGCCAGACGGGCATTTGCCGGTGCCATGCGGTAGAGATTGTCGGCAATATCCGTGCGCTCAGCACGCACATAGCTGGCAACTCCGTCAAGCCGCAGCGGCCCCACAATCTTCGCGCCAAAGGCAATGTCTGCGCCCCAGATGCGCGCATCGGTGTTGGCAAAGCGCAGCGGGGTGGGATCGCCACTGCCATTCGAAACGATTTCGACGGGGGTGTTGACGATGCCGGGCGTCGTGTCAAACGGCACACCCTGGATGAAATCGTCGATCCGGCGATAATAGACGACCGGGCGGGTATAGGCATTGTCACCCTGCCAATCGAAACCAAGCTCGGCAATCCACGCCTTTTCGATCTTCAGATGGACGTCGCCGACATAGATATTGCCGTCGGCGAGGCCGCCGCTGGCTTCGGTGGGCAGCCAGGAATAGCGCTCAATGAGGCTGGGCGCGCGCGTCTTGTGCGCCAGCGTTAGTCGCGGGGTAAAGGCGCCCATATCGGCCCATAGCCGCAGTGATGCATCGACGCTGGTGCCCGACCAGTTACGGTCGGCCAGTGCAAAGGCATTGGCGAGATTGACCGGACCTGCCGGAACTCCGGGGCCGTAGCGCGATGTGCCGGTCGATGCGCCGTGACGGTCGATGCGCAGTCCAAGTTCGGATTCAATGGCGCCAAAACCGTTCCGCCATTCGACATAGCCGCCCACCCGGTCGCTCTTGGCGCGATCAAGCGGATGGATGAAGAAGGCTGGGGACAGGGGATTGTACAGCATGTAGCCCTTGTCGATCAGCTCGAAATCAGCGCCGATCCGGATGTGACGACCTGCCGAGCCAAAGCGCAACGACGCATCGGCTCCTATCGTGTCAGCATAGGTGTCCGACTGTCTGGTCAGGGCAGTCGTCGGCGCGGGGCGTAATTCATAGTTGTTCATGCGATGGGACACGCCTGTGTAGCTGGCGTGGACCTCCAGTCGCAGATTGTCGTCGAGATCGCCTTCAAATCCTGCACGGGCAAAGTCGGTGTGGAAATAGACGATGTCCATGGCAAACGGCGGGTTGCCGGAACGGCCAGTATCCTGCCGCCGATATTCGAGACTGAACTCACCGGGACCGGCACGAAAGCCGGCATGAACGCCATAGACCGCGCGATGAAACGATGTGCTGCCAATGCGTCCGCCTGGAAAACGGGTATCATCGCCCGCTTCATATGAGCCGATCACACCAAGGCGCAGGCTGTCGCTGGCAAGGGCGACAAGACCGCCCATGGCCACACTGTCATCGACGCTGCGATACTGGCTGGACAGGTCGATCTGCGGTGACAGGCTGGAGCCCGTGCCAAAGCGCGCATGTTTGAGGACCGTGTTGACGCCGCCACCCAGTCCGGGGCCGTCGCGCACAGGGGAAATCCCGCGTGCGATCTCGACCCTGTCGATCAGCATCATGGGGGCATAGTGCATCGCCGGATCCATGGCATTGGGGCCGCCTGTGGCGAAACGCTGGCCGTTGATCCGCAGCAGGATGCGCTCGCCAAACAGGCCGCGCATCTGCACCTGGCCGGAAAGAGCCCCATTCGCGACGAGAGCCGCGCCGGGCTGGCGCGCGATAAAGGCCGCGCCATCGGGCCCGGTGGACAGTTCCTCGTCAGCTTCGGACGCAGCATCGGTGGCCGTCAGGCGCGGTGCTGTCACGACGATGGTATCGGGTGATTGTTCATGGCCTTCAGCGGCAAAGGCAGGGCTGGCAGCGGTCAGGGCGACCGCTGCGCTCAGGATAGAAGTCTTCATGGTTCAGATCATTCGCAAAAGATGCAAAATTGCGCCGCCCGCATCGAAGGTGTTGGGCAGGGTATTTTGCCGGGAAGGAGACGGACATGCTCACGCGCGATTGTCGCCGGGCTCAGTCCGCAGGTTCAGGCCACTATGTCAGGCGAATGACGGAGGTCCCCGTAGCGGCGGGCGCAAACGAGCAAGTGGGTGAAGCACAGACGACGCAACGAGGCTAGCACCTGTTATCAGGACGAAGGCGAGTGCCTGCGCGAGCAGAAGGCCATCGGCCCCCGCCATCGACGCCATCGACAGGGCGGAAAAAACGCAAGGCGGGTTCTTCTGGCTATGGTCGCCTGAACCGTCATGCCCTTCGCCCGATCGTGGCACCACGATCTTGATGGTGCTACGCTCGTCCTCGAAACCCGAACATATCTTTACGCTCAGCGTGACCGCCGAAGGGGCAACCATATAGCCCGCGGGAATCAACCCGCGAATGAGCAGAGCGATCACCACAAGCATCATCGCCCAGGTTCGCCGCTCGACAGTGAAGGCGCGCAGGTGTTTCATTCGCGGGCGCCCTTAGCTCTTGCCTTCCGGGTTGTCACGGTAGGTCATGTTCCAACCGATGCCGCTGGCGCATGGTGACCCGGTGTTTCCTCGACCGTCTGGCCATCACGAATATTATAGAGCCGCTTGAAGGTCGGGATGATCTTTTCATCATGGGTGACGATGATGATCGCCGTATCAAACTGACGAGCCATGTCGTTGAGCAGCCCCACCACCGCAAGGGCGCGCTGTCCGTCAAGCGGCGCGGTTGGTTCGTCGGCAAGGATAACCGGCGGACGATTAATCAGGGCGCGGGCGATCGCCACGCGCTGCTGTTCTCCGCCCGAAAGCTGCGAGGGCACGGCGGCGGCGCGGTGGGCGACATCCAGCGCATCGAGCAGATCGCGCGCTTCCTTGCGGGCCGCTGCATTGGGCTTTCCTGCCAGCATCGGCAGCAACGCGACATTGTCGGTCACATCAAGGAACGGGATAAGATAGGGAGCCTGAAAAATGAAGCCGATCATATCCCGCCGGAGCGCGCGCAGATCGCGGACTTTCCAGCGATTGTCGTAAATGCACTGGTCGCCGATCGTCATCTTACCCGACGTCGGTTCGATCACGGCACCAAGGCATTTGAGCAGGGTGCTCTTGCCCGAACCCGATGGTCCGATCAGCCCCACGACTTCGCCCTTGGCCACATTCATATCTACGCCGCGCAGGGCATGAACCTTCGTCTCGCCGCTGCCGTAGGTCTTGACGACATTCTCGAGGGTAATGCCCTCAGCCACCGATCGCCTCCGCCGGATCGACCTTGATCGCAGCCTGGATGGCCAGAAAGCTCGCCAATGTGCAGATCAGCATCACCGCCACGAAGCCCCGAATCGAATCCGATGACAGCAGCAGCACATATTTGGGGAAGAAGGGCGCCCACATGCTGGCCGCGATCTTGCCAACGATGAAGCCGATCAGCCCCAACCCCAGCGCCTGTTGCAGGATCATCCATGAGATCGTGCGGTTGCGCGTGCCGATCAGTTTCAGCACGGCAATTTCGCGGATCTTACCGATGGTCATGGTGTAGATGATGAAGGCAACGATGGCCGCACTCACAATCGAGAGGATGACCAGAAACATTGCGATCTGCTTGGCCGAATTAGCGATCAGCTTCTGAACAAGGATTTCCTCCATCTCAGTACGGGTATAGACGGTCAGGCGTTGCCAGCGGCGGATGGCAGCGGCGACGTCATCGGGATTGGCATCCGGCGTTATGGTGACCAGAACGGCATTGACGTTGGTGTTGCCCGATTGAACAGCGTTTACGGCTTGCGTCACCGCCGGATTGCCCGGCGGGTTCAATTGTGGATTGGCAGCCGTGCGCGCGCGCTGGCGCACGATGGCGTCGCTGTCCTTCTGGAACTGGGCCGCTTGAGCATCTTTCAACGACAAGAACAGCATCGGATCGCCGCCCGATGACACCATTCTGCTGGTCAGCCCGACAATCGTATAAAAATTGCGGCGAACTTTGACGCGGTCGCCAATCGCGAAGCCCGTCTTCACATCGGCCACAGCTTCATAGTGAGCACGCACAATCTGGCGTCCCGAGATCAGATGAGTGGGCTGGCCGGGCAGGCCTGGCTCTCCCATCTCGGCCCCCACGACCATAACGCGGACATCCATATCGCCATGGGCGATCTGCATTGTAAGATAGGTTACGCCTGCCGCCTGGGCGACGCCGCGCATGGCCTGAATGGGGCGCTCGCTATCTTCGGTCAGGCTTGAGGGTTCCGCATAAGGGCCAAGGGTGTCTTTCTGCACGACCCAGAGATCTGCTCGACTGTTGTCGAGCAAGGCCTGCGCATCATCGACCATGCCGCGATAGACACCGGCCATCGACAGGGTGACACCGATCAGCAACCCCAACCCCACGCCGGTAAGAACAAATTTTCCCCAGCCATGCAGGATGTCGCGCCCAGCAAGGCTGATCATGGCAGCGTTTCGACGATACTGAAGCGGCTGCTGGAGGTGAGTGCTCTCGCGCTATGAACGACAAGCCGCTCGCCTCTGGTGAGGCCGTCCAATATCTGCACCCATCCACTCAGATCCTGTGCGCCGATCCTGACGGGCGCAAAGACAAGATCCCCATTGCGGATAACCCATACCCCGGTCTGACCTTCCACGCGGTGGACTGCCGCGTTGGGAATGGCCAGCGTTCGAGACCGGGCGGGCAAGGCGACGGTCACCTCGGCCAGTTCACCAATGGAGGGCAGCGTTCCCGTGGCCGTGAAGCGCGCTTTGGCGAGCACTTCTTCGGTCAGGGCATCGGCCAAAGGCTCAACGCGTTCAATGACACCGTCAAGTGAACCGTCCGGTCGGGAACGCAGGACAATTCGCACCGGCAGTCCCGCGGCCAGGCCTGCCGATTGCGTCTGGTCGAAGCGGACATTGATCCACAGCTGTGACGGATCGATGATCTCGACCACCGCCTGCCCGGCAACCACGGTAGTGCCCGGTTCGACCGACCGTCGAACGACGAGCCCGGCGCGCTGTGCGACGAGGCGGAGATTTGACCGCTGTTCAATCAAGGCTGCACGCTCCGCGTCAAGTCGCCCGCGATCCTGTGCGGCGGCACTGCGATTGGCCTGTGTGGCTGCCATATTCGCCCGCGCCGTCGCCAGTTCCTGTCGGCGCTGATCAACCATCGCGTCGGTTACCCAGCCACCTGCTTTCAAATGTTCGGTTCGCGCGGCTTGGGATTGTGCCAGCGCTACGCGCGCCGACGCATCGGCAATTTGTGCTGCAGCGGCCTGTTCCAAAGCGGCTGACCGTGCCGTGCCGCCAGCAGCGGCTGCAATGCGCTGATCAAGATCAACGGGATCGATCTGCGCCAGCAATTGTCCCGGCTGCACCATGTCACCGACATCCACAGCCAGCAGGGTCACCCTACCGGCCGCTGTTGGCCCAACCTTCTGGGTGTGACGGGCCTCCACAGTGCCGATGCCAAACATGGCCGGGGTAATGCTGCGCTCTTCAACTTGTGCGACGGTTACATTGATCGGTGCCAGCGGCCCGGAGCGGAATGCCACCCAGGCAAAAAGCACAAGCAGGGGAACGAGAACGGCCAGCAATGTCCAGCCTCTGCGACTCAGGGTGAATGGCAACTTCATTTGGCCACGCCAAGCCCATCAAGATAAAGATCGAACAGTCTCGCCGATATGGCAGGCATCGACGTGAAATCACTGGCCGCCATCGCTTGCATTACCAGCCCTTGCACCATGCCAAGGAACATTGTGGCCGCAGCGGGGATGTCGACATTCGCGGCGATGAACGCATGCGCTTTTGCTTCCGTAAGCAGGGCCATCACACGCTCGCGATACGCACCCATCAGCGTACGTACGCACATCTTGCCTTGCGCGTCGCCATCGCGCTGCAATTCGCCAAACAGAATGCGGGGCACGCCGGGATGGGTCACGACGAAATCGATATGCGTGGCAAACATGGCGCGTAGCCGTTCAATTGGCGTAGCCCCTGTAACGGCATCAAAGCGCGCGAGCAGCGTGGTGGCGGTCCAGTCCATCACCGCCGCCCAGATCGCCTGCTTGTCGGCAAAATGGCGGAAGAGCGCGCCCTGTGTCACCCCCATCTGCGCTGCAATCCGAGCGGTCGTTATGTCCGCCGGATTTGTTGCTGCCGCCAAGCCAATCACCGTTTCAACAGTGACGGCACGGCGCGCATCGGCAGAGAGTTTGGTGCGGGGCATCTGACTTGCTTGCCCCTTTGTGAGTAATTAGTCACTATCTTTTGTCGCCTGCGTCGGTCGATGGTTCTGCAATCTTACAAGAGGGAAGAGGAATGTCGGAACCGGAGGGCGGGAAAGGCGTGGTGAGCGGAAAGTCCGCGTTGACTACTTCGATCGGCACCGCGTCAAGCAGTGGCTTGCGCATTTTTCGACTTCCCCTTTGCTGCACCCGGCCAGATCGCCCCAATATCAGTAGGCTAGGGCCTTGATGATACCCCGGCCATGGCGGCGGGAGGCAGCTCAGTCGGCCAGCCACAGGTCGTGCGCATCAATCCTCAGCCGGGTGATCGCGCGCATCGCTTCGGTGCGGGCCGCAGCCTCAACCCGAAACGCGTCGTGCACCATGCGCTCGCCCAGCAGCAGGTCTGCAAGGTCGATCTCGCCCAGTTCCTGCCCGCGGCGCAGCTTGACGAGTGCGGCCATCTGTGCCGCGACGCTTTCGCGCGCGCGTTGCCAGGTGGTGATGCGGAAGCGCGCCTCGGTCATGTCGGCCTCGGCGGTCTCGGACACTTCGAACCGGGCAAGCTGCTCGTCCGCTTGCGCAGCCGAAGCGCCCGCGCTTGCTTCGCTCGCCAGCGCGCGGCGATGTCCCCCGCCAAGCGGCATGCTGACCACGACGCCCGCGCCGCGCTCGAGCCCGCCGAATTCCGAGAACAACCTCAGCCCTACGGTCGGATCGGCAATGCGGTCTGCCCGGACCCGGTCGGCAACGGCAGCCATGCGTGCGCTTTCAGCTTTGGCTGCGGCGAGCCTATGACTATTGACCACCACCAGGTCGCCAAGCTGCGACAGGCGCGCGTCGGCCATGTCGGGGTGCGGCACTTCGGGCGCATCTGTTGGCAATGCGAGCGCGGGAAACTGGGCTTCCAGCCGATTGCGGGAGACCGATGCTTGACCCGATGATTCCGCGAGCGTGCGCCGCGCTTCGGCCAACACCGCCTGTGCGCGGTCAACCTCCAGCTGCGCGGCCTCGCGCAGGTCGCGTTGCCGCTCGATCGCCGCCAGCGCCTTTTCGTAATTCTCCACAGCGACACGATCGACCTTGGCCTGTTCCGAGGCGGAGAGCCAGTTGAACCAGTGTGCAGCCAGCAGCAGGGCAGCTTCGTGGCGGGCATCCTCGGCGACATTTTCGGCCACCTCGGCACCAAGGGCACCGATTGCGCGGTCAAGCCTTGACTTGCCCGGCAAGCGGATCGGGCGGCTCAATTGCGCGTCATATTCGTTGAATTCATTGCCGCCGCTCACATCGCGGCGAGTGTAGCTGCCCTGCACGGTGAATTCGTAGGAGCCTTTGCGCAGCCCCTCGGCTCGCGCCCGCGCTGCTTCGAGTCGCGCGTAGGCGGCCGTCACGCTGGGATGCTCGGCCAGCACGCGCTCAACTGTTTCGGGCGCGGGCAGGCCGGGTTCGGCGGCAAGCGGTGCAGCGAGCAGGCAGGCCAGCGACACAAACAGGCAAGCGGTGCGGATCATGCCGAAACCTCCGAATGGGCGGGATCGGGCAGCTCCTCCGCACGGTCCCGCGGGCCTTCGCCGAAACGTTCGTAGAGGATCGGCAACAGCACCAACGTGAGCAAGGTCGCCGTCACCAGCCCGCCGATGACGACGATGGCGAGCGGCTTCTGGATTTCCGAGCCCGGCCCGGTTGCAAACAGCAGCGGAACAAGGCCGAAGGCGGCGATGCTGGCGGTCATCAGAACCGGGCGCAGCCGCCGTTCCGCTCCGCGCCGCACCGCTTGGGCCAGCGGCATTCCGGTTTCGCGCAGCTGGCGGAAGTAGGTCACCATCACCAGCCCGTTGAGCACTGCGATCCCGAGCAGCGCGATAAAGCCGACCGAGGCTGGAACCGAGAGATATTCGCCCGAAACGGCGAGCGCGATCATCCCGCCGACCGCCGCGAAAGGGATGTTGGTGAGGATCAACAGCGATGCCCGCACCGAACCGAGGCTGAGGTAAAGCACCACAAAGATCAGCCCGATCGCAACCGGCAGCACCACCAGCAGGCGGGCGGAGGCGCGCTGCTGGTTTTCGAACTGGCCGCCCCATTCGAGCCGGTAACCCTGCGGCAGAAGCACATTGGCGGCGATATCCGCCTTGGCATCATCGACATAGCTGACGATGTCGCGGCCCGAGACAAAGGCCTGCACCATCGCAAAGCGCGAACCATTTTCGTGTTCGAGTTTCACCGGCCCTTCCGTGCGGGTTACTGTGGCGACGTCGCTGGCGCGGACCAGCTGACCAGAGGGTGAGCGATAGACCAGATCGGCGAATTGCTGAGTGTTCATGCCCCCTGTCTCCGCTGCGCTGCCACCGTCTCCGCGCAGCACGATGGGCAACCGGCGCACGCCGTCGGTGACGATCCCGGCACGCACGCCTTCGACCTGTGCACGCATCATGTCCTGAAGATCGGACACCGGCATCCCGACCCGGCCCGCGGCTACCCGGTCGATATCGACCAGCAGGTAATCGACCCGGTCATTGGCAACCGTCATCGTCTCGCTGGTGCCGTCGATGGCTTCGAGCCGCGTCTGGATCGCGCCCGCCAACCGCGCGAGTTCCGCCGTGTCGGGGCCGAACAGCTTGATCGCGAGATCGCCGCGTGCGCCGGTCAGCATTTCCGACGTGCGCATTTCGATCGGCTGCGTGAAGGTCGGCTCGATTCCGGGGAACTGCGCCATCACTTTGCGCAATTCCCCCAGCAGCCACTCCTTGTCCGCAACGCGCCATTCCCCACGCGGTTTCAATTGCAGGAAGCTGTCGGTTTCGTTGGGGCTCATCGGATCGAGGCCCAGCTCGTCCGATCCGACGCGGGCGATCACGGCTTCGACTTCGGGCACCTGTTCAAGGATGGCGCGTTGTACCTTCAGGTCGCCTTCGACGCTGTGCGCGAGCGAAATCGACGGCAGCTTGGACAACTGCACAATCACCGATCCTTCGTCCATCACCGGGAGGAAGGTTTTGCCCGTCATCGTGTAAGCCGCACCTGCCAGCACAAGCCCGATCCCGGCGATGATGAAAACGTGGGTCTTGTGCGCGAAGGATCTGGCCAACAGCGCGTGGTAACGCGGCGCGATCCGACGCATCAGCCAAGGCTCATGATGGAGGCCGTCTGCATCCACCTTTACCTTGAGCAGGTAGAAGGCCAGCACCGGCACCAGCGTCAATGACAACGCCAGTGCGGATGCCAGCGACAGCACGATTGTCATCGCGACGGGGCCGAACAGCTTGCCCTCCAGCCCTTCGAGCGTGAGCAGCGGCAGGAACACGATCGCAATGATTGCAAGGCCCGCGGTCACCGGTTTGGCAACTTCGGTCGAGGCGAGGAGGATATTGCGCAGCTTGCTGGTCGAAGCGTGTTTGGGGTCCGAAAGACGCTCGACCACGTTTTCGACAACCACCACCGCGCCATCGACCAGAATGCCGACCGCAATGGCGAGGCCGCCGAGGCTCATAAGGTTGGCAGTCAGCCCGATCGACCGCATGAAGATAAAGGTGAGCAGGACCGCCATCGGCAGCGCCAGCGCGACGATCACCGAAGCACGCACATCGCCGAGGAACAGCAGCAGCAGGATCACCACGAGCACGGTCGCCTCCAGCAGCGCGGATTCAACCGTGCCTACTGCGCGGGTGATGAGGTCCGAACGGTCGTAGAACACCGCGACGCTCATGCCTTCGGGCAGGCTCGGCTTGATCTCTTCCAGCCGCGCCTTGACGCCTTCGACTACCTTGGCGGCATCCGCACCGCGCAGGCCGATCACCAGCCCCTGCACCGCCTCGCCTCTACCGTTCTTGCTGACCGCGCCGTAGCGGGTGAGGCTGCCGGTGCGCACTTGCGCCACGTCACCGACCCGCACCACCGCGCCGTCTGAGGAGCGCACCACGACGGCCGCGAGATCGTCAAGGCTGCGGATCGCTCCGGTCGCGCGCACGATCAGTGCTTCGTCGCCGCTCGTCAGCCGCCCGGCGCCGTCATTGCGGTTGCTGGCTTCAATCGCCGCGATCAGATCCGCGCTGGACAGCCCGGCGGCGGCCAGCGCTGCGCTGTCGGGCGCAACCTCGAAGGTTTCGGCAAAGCCGCCCAGCGAATTGACGTCGGCCACCCCCGGCACGGTGCGCAGCGCGGGGCGGATCGTCCAGTCGAGCACGCGGCGCTTTTCGCCGAGCGATTGCTCCCCCTCGATCGTGAACATGAACATTTCGGACAAGGGCGTGGAGATCGGCGCCAACCCGCCTTCGACGCTCGGGGGCAGACCCGCCATGACGGCACCGAGCCGTTCGGCCACCTGCTGGCGCGCCCAGTAGATATCGGTGCTGTCGGTGAAATCGATCGTGATGTCGGCAATGGCGTATTTGGCTACCGAGCGCAGCACGGTCTGATCGGGGATGCCGAGCATCTCCATCTCGATCGGGGTGACGACCCGACTTTCGACCTCTTCCGGGGTCATGCCGGGAGCCTTGACGATGATCTTGACCTGCGTGGTGCTGATATCGGGGAAGGCATCGATCGGCAGATTGAGGAATGACCACGCCCCCATCCCCGCCAGCAGCGCTGCCAGGCCGAGCACCGCAAGCCGCAGGTTGAGTGCGCCTTCGACAAGTTTGGCGAGCATGGGGCCGGCTACTCCGCGCTCATGGCTTTGAGCTCGGCGATGCTGCTCGCCGCGACGGTTTCTCCCGCTGCCAGCCCTTTGGCAATGAATGCCTCGCCGCCGCCGCGCGCGGCGACTTCGACCGGACGCTTGACCCAGGTCTTGCCCTTGCGGACGAACACGTGGTCCTTGTCGCCGATGCGGGTTACCGCTGTCTGGGGCACGGCGATCCCCGTGCCGCTCCCGCGGATGCTCACGGTGACATTGTGTCCCGGGATGAGGTCGGGGGTCGCACCGATGCTGGCGCGGGCCATCACCGAACGGGTGGCCGGATTGATCGACGGCGCAACCGCGAGGATCTGCCCGCCCACCGGCAGCGGCGCAGCACCGCCATCGGACAGCATAATTTCCACCGCCATGCCGGGGCGCACCGCGGGCGCCAGCCGCTCGGGCAATTGCAGTTCGATCTGCCACGCGCCGTCAGCCTCGATCACGAAGGGAGCCGTGATGGCATCTACCCCGCCGCCGGTCTCGACCCCCACATGCGCGACCCGGCCAGCTATCGGCGCGCTCAAAGTCATGGTTCCATCCGCCCCCACTCCGCCGAGCGCAGCCATGCGGGACAGTTGGGTCACGGTGACGTGCGCCTGATCGAACTCCGCTTGCGCTTCATCGGCACGGGCCTCGGCAATGATCCCTTCCTGGGCCAGCTGGGCAAGCCGCTTGGCCCGCGCCCCGGCCAGCGTGGCAACGGATCGCGCGCGGGCAAGGTCGCCGCGAATCTGTACCGGCTCGCTCGCCCGCACCAGCGCCAGCGCTTCACCGCGCCTGACCTTCTGCCCTTCAATTACGTAGACCCGCACCGCCGCGCCAGGAAATGGCGCGGTGACAGCAACCCGGGCCTCCGGGGGGAGGGTGATGGTGCCGGGCACGCTGCCAAGCGGAACGTTATCGACCTCCCTTGCCAAGGCGGTCTCAATCGCCAGTCCTCGGGTAGGATCAGGCGTAGCTGCAGTATCGCCAGCCTGCTCCGCGAGGGGCGAGGAACAGGCCGGCAATGCCGCAAACACAGCCAGAACGGCAAGGCGAGCGAAGAGGTGCGTAGTCATACCCTGGCCTTTGCGCCGCCAAGCTGACAGGAACTTGCCAAGCTGGCAGCATATTGTCAGTTTCGCAGCCTATGACCGGCGGCGGAAAGGGACCGGCACGCCATGCGCCTCCTCGTTGTCGAAGATGATCCGGAACTGGGCCGCCGTCTGACCGAGCGGCTGCGCAGCGCCGATTTCGCGGTCGAACTGGCGGCCAGCCGGTCTGAGGCGGAGGACTGGCCCGATGTCGATCGCATGTCGGCGGTGATCCTCGACCTCGGCCTGCCCGACGGCAGCGGATTGGAACTGCTGCGCCACTGGCGCGACCGGCGGGTGGAGACCCCGATCGTGATCCTCACCGCGCGCGGCAGCTGGCAGGACAAGGTCGAGGGGCTGAATGCGGGCGCTGATGATTTCGTGGTCAAGCCGGTGCGCTTTGAGGAACTGCTGGCCCGGCTCAATGCACTGTTCCGGAGACAACATGGCTCGCGCGCAACCATCATCGAAGCGGGCGATCTCGCGCTCGATCCGCTGGCGCGCTCGGCTATGCAGGCGGGACGGCAGCTGGCGCTCAGCCGTCAGGAATTTCGCCTGCTGCACCTGTTCATGCGCCGCGCCGGGCAATTGCTTTCACAGGGAGACATCCTCGATGATCTTTACGCGCTGGATGCCGACCGCGAGCGCAACACGGTCGAGGTGCTGATCGGGCGCCTGCGCCGCAAAATCGGGCGCGAGCGGATCACAACACAGCGCGGCCTGGGCTACAGGTTCGAAAAGTGATGCGGTTTCCCGTCCCCGGCAGCTTGCGGCTGCGGTTTCTGCTGGCGATTACGCTGTGGGTGTTGCTGGGCATCACGGCAATTTGGTTTTCGGCGGTCGGGATTTTCAGCATACATGTCGAACAGTCGTATCATGAGGAACTTGCGGTGCACGTCCGCGAACTCGGCGGACTTACCGAGATTGCCCCAGACGGCGCGATCATTCTGGCCCGCCCGCTGTCTGATCCGCGCTATGATGTTCCGCTTTCGGGCTTTTACTGGCAGGTGACCGCCAACGGGCACGCGACGCTGCGATCGCCCTCGATGACGCGCGGCAGGCTTGATGAAACCATCGCCCATTCGCCCGAGATTCTGCACAGCGTTGATACCGGGCCGACCGGACCGGCCATAACCTACGGCTTCACCCGCAAGGGGCCTGCGGGCGAGGACATCCATTTTGTGATCGCCACTGACCAGAGCGAGCTCGATCGGCTGATCGACAGCTTCACCCGCGACCTTACCTTGCGGCTGGCGGGACTTGCCGCACTGCTGCTGGCGACGGGGTTCGCCATTATTTTCTTCAGTTTGCGCCCCCTCGACCGATTGTCGCTCGCCTTTGCCCGGCTGCGGCATGGCAAGGCGGAAGAGTTGGAGGGCGAATACCCTGCCGAGATTGCACCGCTCGCCGCCGATCTCAACGCCTATATCCGCCACAACGAGGCGATGATTGCGCGTGCGCGGGTGCAAGCGGGCAACCTCGCCCATTCGCTGCGCACCCCGCTGGCAATCATTACCGACGAGGCCGAGCGTCTTTCAGAGCGCAGTGAATGCCGGGCTGCAGGCGCGGTGCTGCTCGATCAGGCCAGCGCGATGACGCAGCAGATCGAATACCAGCTCGCTCGCGCACGCTCCTCGGCGGGCAAGAAGCACTCCGGGCGCGGCGTCATGGTGCCCGATGTCGCCGCGCCGATCCTGCGTGCCATGCAGCGGCTGCACCCGGACAAGCAGTTCAAGATGCTGGCAGATGGCTGCAACGGACTGGTGCTGCCGCTCGACGCAGTGGACTTTGCCGCGATTCTGTCGATTCTGCTCGACAATGCCGGAAAATGGGCAAGCCGGGATGTCACGCTGTCATTTGCTGGTGCCGGCGCGGATTCCTGCACAGTTCGGATCGAGGATGATGGTCCCGGCATTCCGGAAAACCTGCTCGAACAGGCATTCGCGGTGGGAACGCGCTTCGATCCCGACGTCGCGGGCTCAGGCCTCGGTCTTGCGATAGCGCAGGATCTTTGTGCTGCGATGGGCGCCGAACTCACGCTTGCCAATGGCGCGCGAGGCTTGATCGCCACCTTGCGCTGCGCGGCCAAGGGCGGCGATGGCTCTTGAATGAAGGACAGACCGCCTGTCGTCCGTTCATGGCGGTTATGAGGCCTGCCCGGCCTCCTAACGGAATTCACGTCAGTAGAAGGCCTCATGGTCAGCGCGGTGAACTGATGGGGTCGTCTAATCGCGCCGTTGGATGCAAGCGGATTCTGCATTGACCGTATGCCGGGTCAGGGTCGTCTTCGCGGTCGGCATGAGCCGCCGCATGTTGGGTCTTCGAGGACGGAACCTTCCTATGTGGACGGCGCACTTGGCGAAGAACCAGTGCATCCCATCAGACGGAATGGTTCAGCCCAACGGGACTATGCGAGTGGATTGTCTCTCTCACATTTCTCAACTCCTGCTATTGGCCGTTCGCAAAATCGGGCAGGCATGCCAATGGTGCGCGGTCGGTCACGCCGTTTTCTTTAGGGGAGCAGCGATTCGCACCGGCTGAAGAGGGTAAAGCACATGCTGCAACGAGTGCGAAGTTGGGTTGGCCGACATCGTTTCTGGTCGATCGCAATCGCTTTGGTGGCGGGTCTTCTCCTCTATAATATCCTGTCGCCAGCCTCACGCGATTATGAATATGTGCTCGATACGGTCGAACGCGGCGATGTGAACCGTGTGGTGTCAGCGAGCGGTAAGGTGCGCGCGCTCAACACGATCAACGTCGGCGCCGAAGTGTCGGGCCAGGTCACGCAGGTCTTTGTCGATTACAACTCGCCGGTCAGGAAGGGGCAATTGCTCGCGCTGATCGACCCGACGCGCGTTCAGGCGCGGGTGCAGCAAGGCGAGGCACAGCTGGCGCTGGCGCGTGCCGGCCTGCAACAGGCCCAAGCCAATGTCGCCAAGGCGGACAATGACCTGCTCATCCAGCAGCGCAATTTTACGCGGCGCAAATCTCTCGCTGGCAACGGATTCGTATCGAAGGCCGATCTTGATGCTGCCGACGCGCAGCTCAGCGCCGCGCGGGCGGCCGCGAGCGTTAATCGGGCGCAGGTGTCTAGTGCGCGGGCGCAGATCAGCCAGGCGAGCGCCGAATTGTCGTCGGCGCAGCTCGATCTGTCGCGGACGCGCATCATCGCCCCCTCAAGCGGCGTCATCATCAACAAACTGGTAGAGCCGGGATCGACCGTCACGGCGGGTTTTCAGACCCCCAATCTGTTCGAGATCGCGACCGACATCACCCAGATGCAGATCGAGGCCTCGGTCGACGAGGCCGACATCGGTCAGGTCAAGGTGGGCCAGCCCGTGAATTTCTCGGTCGACAGCTATCCCGACACGATCTTCCGAGCGACCGTGCGGCAGGTGCGGCAGGCGGCGGTCGAGAACCAGAATGTCGTAAGCTATCTTGTTATCGCCGACGTTCCTAATCTCGACGGCAAGCTGCTTCCCGGCATGACCGCCAATGTGGATATCATCACCGGTTCACGCCCGAAGGTCGTTCGTGTTCCCTCAAGCGCGCTTCGCTTCCGTCCGCGAACCGCCGACTTGCCCGACGAGGCCCGCGACAGCGAGAAGAAGCGGTCCGACGGTGCGGGTAAGCCTGGGCACATGGTCTTTGTCTCGACCGAGGATCCCTATCGTCCAGCAATGCGCGAGGTCACCATCGGAGTCGAAGGCGACGAATTTACCGAGATCGTCAGCGGCCTGAGGCCTGGCGAGAAGATTCTCGTTCGGAGCAAGTCGCTGAAACCGAAAAAGGATCAGGAAGACTCCGACAATGAGGACGGCGGCGATGATTCCGCTTCTTGAGACGCACGCGCTGATCAAGGATTATGTCATCGGCGGCGAGGTGCTCCACGCCGTCAACGGCGTATCGCTCGCGATCCAGCGCGGCGAATTTGTCGCAATCATGGGGGCAAGCGGCAGTGGCAAGTCGACCTTCATGAACATGATCGGTTGCCTCGACACGCCTACATCGGGAACTTTGCTGCTCGACGGTATCGACACCAAAGGCCTGTCGAGCGACGAACTGGCCGAAATCCGCAATCGCAAGATCGGGTTCGTCTTTCAGCAGTTCAATCTGCTGCCGCGCACCAGCGCGCTCGACAATGTCGCCGTGCCGCTGATCTATGCCGGGCTCGACCGGGTCGAACGCGCGCGGCGCGCAAAAGCGAAGCTTGAAGCGCTGGGGCTCGGCGATCGGCTGGCCAATAGTCCGGCCAAGCTGTCGGGCGGGCAGCAACAGCGCGTTGCGATCGCGCGCGCGCTGGTCACTGAACCGCTGATGCTGCTCGCCGACGAACCGACCGGTGCGCTCGATACTCAGACGTCGAACGATATCATGGGCATTTTTCAAGCCCTCAACGACCAAGGCATTACGATCATCTTAGTGACGCACGAGCCCGATATTGCCGAATATGCCGAACGACGGATACTGTTTCGAGACGGGAAAGTCATCGAAGACGGACCGGTGGCCAAGCGGCGGAGCGCCGCGCCGTGATCCAGCGCGCCTGGAGAAATCTCGCTGGCTGGGGCATCAACGTCGCGATTGCGCTGACCGCGCTACGCGTCAATCTCATGCGATCGATCCTCACGACCCTAGGTGTCATGATCGGCGTGTTCTCGGTTATATTGGCGGTCGCCATCGGTGCGGGCGCGCAAGTGTCGGTAACCGAATCGATCGGGGCGCTCGGCGCCAATATGGCGATTGTTGTGCCGCAGCCCGATAGCGACGGCCCCCGTCAGACGACCGATCGCGGTCGTCTGACCGAGCGTGATATCAAGGCGATCGCCAAGCAGGTCCCAGGCATCATCGCCACCGCTCCGCAACTCCGCACCAGGGTCCAGTTGGTAGCGAGTGGCCGAAATGCCACAACCGAGGTGATCGGCGTGACCCCGGACTATGCTGTTGTCAGCAACGTCAACACCGACGAAGGCCGTTTCATCGAACAGGGTGACGTGAATGCCTCTTCGCGTGTCGCGGTGATCGGCGAGACCGTCGCGACCAAATTGTTCGGCACCTATGACCCGGTCGGGGAAACGGTGCGCATCAATCGCGTGCCGTTCAAAATCATCGGTCTATTGGAAAGCAAAGGCAGCAGTTTCGGCAATGACAATGACGATCTCGTTGTTGTCCCCCTGGGCACGCTGCGGCAGCGCCTGCTCGATACCCCAGCGCAGGGGCCAGACGACATTCATATTGCCTTTGTCGGTTTCGACGACGAGCCCTCGCTGATCGCCGGTCAAAAGGCGATCAAGAAACTCCTGCGCGAGCGATATCGTGTGGCGAAGGGCAAGATCAATCCGTTTACCGTGCGAACGACCACCGAAATTGCCGAGGTGACCGGGCAGGCGACGCAGATCTTTCAGGCGCTATTGGTCGCAATCGCGTCGATCTCCTTGCTCGTAGGGGGGATCGGGATCATGAACATAATGTTGGTCAGCGTAACCGAGCGCACCCGCGAGATCGGCCTCCGCATGGCGTTGGGCGCAAAGCGCGCCGATATTCGCAATCAGTTCCTGGTCGAGGCGGCGGTCCTGTGCGTAATTGGCGGCGGCATCGGACTGGCGCTGGCCAAGGTCGCGGCGTTGGCCTTTGTGGCCTACGCCGACTTTCCCGCGCCGATCGGCTTTGGGGTCGCCGTGGGCGCGATCCTGTTTTCCGCCATCATCGGTCTCGCCTTTGGCGGCTGGCCCGCCATCCGCGCCTCGCGGCTTTCGCCGATTGAGGCTCTGCGTAGCGAGTAAGAACAACGTTTTTAGAAATTCAAATTTGAATGCTGTCCCGCGCGCGCAGTGAGATCTTCCTTCCAGACCGTGACCGCGTCTATCCCGACTTTTGGTCGCCTCCCATCTTTCAATCGTGTGAGCAGCCGAAGGCCGCTAACTCGCCGAGCAGCCGAGAACCAGTGCGAACCAGCGGCAAGGACGATCGGCCAGTGGCGCGACGCGTCAGTGACCGCCCACGACGCGGTCAGCAGCGCAAGCATGGCGGTCATGAATGCCGTCGCCGCGATCATGATGCTGCGGTCGGCGAAACGGTCGAGGAGACGTGACGGCCGGGCTACCACTTCTCACGATTGCGCAAATATCCGGCACAAGCGCCGAAATGATCGAGCGGCATTATGGCCACCTTGCCCGCGGCGCTGCCAGATTGGAACAAGTTAGACAAAAAAAGTCGGTTTTCTGGGCTTTGTTCTGTCCCATTATGTTCGGGATTGTGCGGTTTCCCTGCAATTGCACTGCAGAGGCAGGGGTTCGATTTCCCTCGGCTCCACCAGCGACCCTCCGAAACCTTCAGCTTGCGTAATCGCGGATCATGTTCTTGGCGATCACTAGCTGCTGGATCTGCGTCGTTCCTTCATAAATCCGGTAAATGCGGCAGTCGCGATAGAAGCGTTCGGCGAGATATTCCTTAAGATAGCCGGCGCCGCCGTGGATCTGTACCACGCGGTCGGCAACGCGACCGCACATTTCGCTTGCGAACATCTTGGTTGCCGCGGCTTCGACGAGAATTTTCTCGCCGCGATCGGCGCGCGCGCTGGCATCGTTCAACATACAGTCGGCGGCATAGATTTCGGCCTTGCTGTCGGCGAGCATGGCCTGGATCAGCTGGAAATTGGCGATCGGCTCACCGAACGCCTTGCGTTCCATTGCATATTTCATGCCCGCATCGAGCATCCGCTTGGCATAGCCGACGCTGGCGGCAGCGACCGACAGGCGGCCGTTGTCCAGGCTCTGCATCGCGGCCCGAAAGCCGATGCCTTCTTCGCCGCCGAGTAGCGCGTCGCCATCGACATGCACATCTTCGAGAATGACGTCGGCGATCTGCGATCCCGCCTGTCCCATCTTGCCATCGGGCTTGCCGATCGACACGCCGGGAGCATCACGCGGGACTAGAAAGGCGCTGACGTGCGCGTTCTTTGGCAGCGCTTCGGCATTGGTGCGCGCCATGACGAGGATCATATCGGCAAAGGGGGCGTTAGTAATGTAACGCTTGGTGCCGTTTAGCACATAGCCATTGCCGTCGCGCACCGCCCGGGTCTTCATCGCCGCGCTGTCCGATCCGCTATCGGGTTCGGTCAGGCCAAAGGCGGCGATTGTGCCCATCGCCAGCTTGGGCAGCCAATGCTCCTTCTGCGCCCCGGTGCCAAAGCCGACCAGCGATTTGCACACCATACCAATGTTGATCGATACGATCGAACGATAGGCAGGCGAGGCGTAAGCGATCTCGCGGATGAAGCCGACATATTGGCTGATATTCATGCCCGCGCCGCCATATTGTTCGGGCATGGTGACCCCGAACAGCCCCATGTCGCGCATTTCCTCAAGAATGTCGTCGGGAACGCGGCCGAGTTCTTCGAGCTGGTTCTCCGCCGGAATGAGCCGTTCGCGGACATAGCGCTGCAACTGTTCCATGAAGGCGTCATAGATGTCGGCGTCCATTCCCGGATTGGTCATTGTCTTCCTGTCCCTTGGTCTATTGTTCCGAATAGCTATCGATCGCCGAGAAAATGCGGGTCAGCTGTTCGCGTTCATCGGCGTCGAGGTCGGGACGCCATATTTCGAACAGCAAGATCGCGCGGTCGCTCGTGCCGCGGTTCCAGGCTTCATGTTCGATACTGTCGTCGAAGATCAGCAATTCGCCCTCGACCCAGCTTCGCGTTTCCGCCCCGACGCGCAGCCCGCAGCCGTCCGGCACCACCAGCGGCAAATGGCAGACCAAGCGTGTGTTGAGCATGCCGTGGTGCGGCTGGATATGGGTGCCGGGGGTCAGCCGCGAAAAAAGGGCGAGTGGCGCGCGGCCCGGAATGATGGGCTGCGGCGCGCGACTGAGGGCAGCGAGAGTGGTGGGGCAAAGCAAGTCCATGCCTTCGGCGATCTGGCCGTCTTTCCAAAGCCAGGCAGCGCCCCAGTCGGGTTTATCTAGCAGCGGATTATTGGGTGGCGGACGATTCGGTGCCGCGGTGACATAGGGACCGAAGCGGTCTGGTGCGGTGTCGTTCAAGGCCAGCAGTTCGGCGCGAATGGCGTCGGTGGCCGCTTCAATTGCGGCTACCCAGTCAAACATCTCGCGATCAAAGAATGGGCGCTGAACGAGACCGGGAAAATAGAACATACTGGGTTGTTGCAGAAAGACTTGTTGCTCACCCGCGAGCAGGCGCAATGCTTCGGCAACCCGCGGCGTGGCCGTGCGCGCGTCGATGCCCGCGCTGCGGAGCTGGCCGAGCAGATGATCGGCAAAGGCGCGCTCCGACGCCATGAGAAATTGTTCTGCGCGTCTAAGGCCGGGGTGAAGTGACACCGGGACGTTGCCCGACTGGGTCGCGGTACCCAGCGCGAGGCGATAAAAGGACGCGGCTGCGCGATTATCGTGCAGGCGCCGCTGGAGTTCGGCCATAGCAAGCATGGCGGCGATATTTGCACGATCGGACTGGATCGCGGCGGACAGCGCCGCTGTCTCGGCGGCAACATCGCCGTGGCGTTCGGCGTCGCGGGCCTGGTCCAGCCATGTTAGTTGCTGCGTCATTGTCTATGCCATAACGCAGCAATCAACCTTTGCAAACGGCGCCATGTGCGGCTTCGACTCGCCGGTAGGATCACCCGCTGATATCGCTCAAGCTAGATCGACGAAGCTATCCAGAACACGCTTGGTGCCGGCTTGTTCGAAGTCAACCTCCAGCTTGTTCCCGTCGATGTCGGCGATTTCGCCATATCCGAATTTTTCGTGGAAGATGCGCATGCCGATCGCGAGATCGGCGCGCGGCTTGGCGCCGACCGACGCCGCCGGACCTTTCTCGCTGGGGGCAGGGGCGCGGGTGATCGTCGATTGCGCGGTGGCGCGCTGCCACGCGGGCCCGCGCGTCATGATCCGCGACGGCTGGCGTTCTGTAACATGCGCGAACGGATCGCCCTGCGCCGACCAGTTGGCGCGCCACAGGCTTTCTCCGCCGCCGAAGCTGTTCTCGCTGTCGACATGCTCGGGCGGGATTTCGGCGATGAAGCGGCTGGGGATGCTGCTCATCCACTGGCCATAGATGCGGCGGTTGGCGGCGTGATAGATGCTGGCACGCTGGCGCGCTCGGGTGATCGCAACATAGGCTAGACGGCGCTCTTCCTCGAGACTGGCAGTGCCGCCCTCGTCCATCGAGCGCTGCGACGGGAATACGCCATCCTCCCACCCGGCGAGGAAGACATGGTCGAACTCGAGCCCTTTGGCCGCGTGGATCGTCATGATGGTGACGGTTTCGGTCTCATCATTCTGGTCGCGGTCCATGACCAAGCTGGCATGCTCGAGAAAGGCTTCGAGTGAGTCATACTCCTCCATCGCGCGGACGAGTTCGGAGAGGTTGTCGAGCCGCCCTGCGGCTTCGACGCTGCGGTCGGCTTGCAACATCGCGGTGTATCCCGATTCGTCGAGGATCAGCTGGGTCAGTTCGGGGTGCGAAAGATTGCCCGCCTTTTCCTGCCAGCCGCGCATCAGCGCGACGAAATTGGCGAGCTGGCGACGGGCTTGCGGCGTGAGCTCATCGGTTTCGGTGATGCGCGCCGCGGACCGGAGCAGCGGTGTCTGTTCGATCCGCGCAAACTGGTGGATGCGCGCGAGCGCCTTATCGCCGAGCCCGCGTTTGGGCGTGTTGATGATGCGCTCGAACGCGAGATCGTCGGCGGGTGATTGGACAAGGCGCAGGTAGGCGAGGGCGTCGCGGATTTCGGCGCGTTCGTAGAAGCGGTAGCCGCCGACGATGCGGTACGGCATGCCGATCGCGATGAAGCGATCTTCGAACTCGCGTGTCTGGAACTGCGCGCGGACGAGGATCGCGGCGCGGTCGAGGCTAACCTTGCGAATCTGGAGCGTTTCGAGTTCTTCGCCGATCCGACGTGCCTCCTCTGGCCCGTCCCACACACCGACCACGCGAAGCTTGTCGCCGGGTTCGAGATCAGTCCATAGCGTCTTGCCCAGGCGACCGCTGTTCTGCGCGATCAGCGCAGAGGCGGCAGCCAGGATCTGCGGGGTCGAGCGGTAATTTTGTTCGAGGCGGATCACGGTCGCGCCAGGGAAATCCTTTTCGAAGCGCAGGATGTTCGCAACCTCGGCGCCGCGCCAGCTGTAGATCGACTGATCGTCATCGCCGACGCAGCAGATATTTTTGCGCTGCTGCGCGAGCAATCGGAGCCAGAGATATTGGCTGGCGTTGGTATCCTGATATTCGTCGACAAGGATATATTTGAAGCGCTCCTGATATTGCTCGAGGACGTCGCGGTGGTTCTTGAGGATCACCAGCATGTGGAGCAGCAGGTCGCCGAAATCGCACGCATTGAGCGTCTTCAGCCGCGCCTGATAGAGCGCGTAGAAATGCTGGCCTTTGCCGTCGGCGTAGGATTCCTTGTCGGCGGCATCGAGGTCGGCGGGGACGAGGCCGCGGTTTTTCCATTTGTCGATCAGCCCCGCCAGCTGGCGCGCGGGCCAGCGCTTTTCGTCGAGCCCGTCGGCCTGGATCAGCTGTTTCAGAACGCGGAGCTGGTCGTCGGTGTCGAGGATGGTGAAATTGCTTTGCAGACCGACCAGTTCGGCATGGCGGCGCAGCATCTTGGCGGCGATGCTGTGAAAGGTCCCGAGCCACGCCATGCCCTCGACCGCATCACCCATCATTCGCCCGATACGTTCGCGCATTTCGCGCGCCGCCTTGTTGGTAAAGGTGACCGCGAGGATTTCGGACGGCCAGGCGCGCCTGGTGGCAATAATGTGTCCCAGCCGCGCGGTGAGCGCCGCGGTCTTGCCGGTCCCGGCACCCGCAAGCATCAGCACCGGCCCTTCGGTCGTCAACACCGCTTGCCGCTGCGGCCCGTTCAATCCTTGCAGATAGGGCGGGTCCGACGGATCGGGCGGGGGCAGGTCGGCCAGCGAGGCGGGGGGCAGGGTCACGCGCGAACGATTAGGGAACAGCGGCGGCGCTGTCCAGCTTGGCGCTGTGGGTTGTTACGCGAGACGCAGCAACGTCAGCCGCGCCTTGCCGACCTTCCGATCGGCATCGATCGCGAAGCCCGCCACTTCGACGGTTTCGCTATGCCCGGTTTCAACCGAAACCCAGCTGTCGGGGCCGATCCAGCCGAGGCGGTGCAGCTTGTCGAGCGCAACGCTGGCGGCGCCGGTGCCATAAGGCGGGTCGAGCATCAGCAGGTCATAGGCGCGCGGCGCCGGGCCAAGGCCGAGCGCCGATCCGGAGCGGACATCGGCGCGCGCGGTCGCACCCAGACTGGACAGATTGCCGCGCAGCACGTCGAGCGCGTCGCGGTCCTGTTCGGCGAACAGGCAGGAGGCAGCGCCGCGCGACAAGGCTTCGATGCCGAGCGCGCCCGATCCCGCGAACAGGTCGGCGACGACCAGCCCCTCGAAACTGCCAAGGCGGCTCGTCAGCATTGAGAACAAAGTCTCGCGGGTACGATCCGCGGTCGGGCGCGTCGCGTCGCCCTTGGGCGCCAGCAGCTTGCGGCCGCGCCATTCGCCTGAAATCACGCGCATCGGATCAGCCCATATGCCGGCGGAATTTGAACAATTCGTCGCGCGGAACGACATCAACCGCGCCCATGGGCAATCCGTCGAGCTCGAATGCGCCGTAATGCGTGCGAATCAGGCGGCTGACCTGGAGCCCGAAATGTTCGAGCACCTTGCGGACTTCGCGGTTCTTACCCTCGGTCAACGTCATTTCGACCCATTGGTTGCGCCCGGTGCGTCGCTCGAGGTTGGCGTCGATCTTGCCATAGGTGACGCCGTCGATGGTGATTCCCATCGCGAGTTCTTCCAACTGTTCCTGGCTGATGTCGCCAAAGGCGCGCGCGCGATAGGTGCGCTCGACTCCGCTGGCGGGCAGTTCAAGTTGACGCTTGAATTCGCCATCGTTGGTCAGCAGCAGCAAGCCCTCGGTATTGTAGTCGAGGCGGCCGACGGGCATCAGCCTCGGCAGATCCTTGGGCAACACGTCATAGATCGTCTTTCGCCCCTTGGGATCGCGCGCCGCGGTGATGCAGCCGGAAGGTTTGTGGAAGCGGTAGAGGCGCGTCGAGACGGGCTTGGCGACCGGATTGCCATCGACGGTCAGTCCTTCAAGCGAGGTCAGCATCGGCGCGGGCTGGACGACAACGACGCCGTTGAGCGCGATGCGTCCTTCCTCGACCATGCGTTCGACATCGCGGCGCGATCCGACACCGGCGCGCGCGAGCAGCTTGGCGATGCGCTGGGGTCCGTCCTCGTTGCGATCGGCGTCGGCGGGCTCAGCTTTGTGCGCCGAGGCGGCACCGCGCGCGGCACGGCGGCCTTTCGGAGCGTCGCGGTCGCCGATGGACTTGGGCGCGGAGCGCGAGGCGGCGCGGGGAGGTCGGCGGGTGGTCATGGGAACTGGTACGGCTTTCTTGTCGTTATGCGGACAGTAGTGTTGCCCTGTGGCCACGCTCATAGCCGGAAACGTATCTCTTCGTCGATGGGAAGCGGAAGCAATCTTGCACGACGGCGTCGATCGCGTCATGGCGCGTTCAAAGGGAGACAATATGCTCTTCGCGTCCCGCCCGTCCTGCATCAAGCGGCTGCTGATCATCGAGGATGATCCGCTGATCGCGTTCGATAACGAGCGGACGCTGAAACATAGCGGGTACGAGATTGTCGCGACGGTCGATTCGGGCGAGGCGGCGGTTCCGATCATCGCCGATGAGCAGATCGACGCGGTGGTGCTGGATCTGGGACTCGCCGGGCATATGACGGGTCGCGAAGTCGCCCGATTGGCGCGCGATCGCGGCATTGCGGTGCTGCTGGTCACGGGTCGGTGTCCAGAGGACGCTGCCGACATCGCGGTCGCATGTCTGGCCAAGCCGCACGGCGCATCGGCGCTGGTTGCGGCGCTACGTGCAGTCGAAACGATGACCTGCAAAAACAAGGTACCGCGCAAGGTCAGCGGGCTGTTGACCTATTGGCGGCCCGAAGCCGCTTGAGCGCGGCCAACCGATAAATCGACGCTTCCAATTTGCCCGCGACGCTTTAGGCCAATCGGTCAGCGTGGCATCCCGGAAAGAGGATGCGGGGGAGCCTGTGCATGTCGATTGATCTGATCCGGTTTTTGATTTTTGTCGCAGTCCTGGTCGGGCTGATGATCGTTGCCCTGTCGGTCCCGGCCTTTCGTCCCTATCTGCGTAAGAACCCGATGGTGACATTCCTGCTCGGCATTTCGAGCGGCTTTCCATTGACGTTGCTGATCGCGACGATGACCTTTTGGCTAGCGAAGGTCGGGATCGATACTGCGACGATCGGATTCGCGGTTGCGCTCGGCATTCCCTACACGCTTAAATTCCTGTGGGCACCACTGGTCGATAAATTGCCGATTCCGTTTCTGACGAGCCGGTTCGGGCAAAGGCGCGGGTGGCTATTCTTTATCCAGGCGCTGCTGTTCCTCGCGATCTGGCAGTTGGGCTCCAGCAATCCGCAACCCGGCGATATCGGCCAGTTCGCGATCTGGGCGCTGATCACCGCATTTCTTTCCGCCACTCAGGACATCGTCATCGACGCTTATCGCATCGAAATTCTTGAGGACGACGAGTTTGCGCATGGCATCGCGACCAATCAGTTCGGCTATCGCACCGGCAATCTTATCGCGGGCGCTGGAACGATTTATATTGCGTCGAACGAAGGGCTGGGGCTGGGCTGGGCGACCGCTTATGGGCTGACGGCATTCTGCATCGTGCCGGCAATCATCGGCGCGCTGTGGGCGGGCCCGGGCAAGTTCGTAGATCGGTTCGCGCAGGCGTCGGGCATGAAAGCGGGCCAATGGCTGACCGAGGCCGTGGTCAACCCGTTCCGCGAATTTTTGAGCCGCCACGGGGCTTTCCTGATCCTGGGCTTTGTGCTCTTGTACAAGGTCGGCGATGCAATGGGGCAGGCGATGCTAGGGCCGATGATCGTCGATCTGGGCTTTGCCGATCTCGATTATATTTCCGCCAACAAGCTGTGGGGCTTTGGCGCTCTGATCGTCGGATCGGCGCTCGGCGCGCCGTTCCTGCTATGGCTTGGTATGGGGCGCGCGCTGGTGATTTCCGGCTTTATGATGATGTTCTCGAACGTCATGTTCATGATCCTGGCCGCGACCGGCGACAATTACTGGATGATGGTCGCGGCGATCGTGACCGAAAATGTGACGAGCGGCATCGGACTGACGGTGTTCGCGACCTATTTGTCGGGGCTGTCGAACATTGCCTACACTGCCACGCAATTTGCGCTTTTATCATCGTTCGCTGGTGTCGGCCGCACCTTCATGGCGGGACCGGCGGGCATTGTTGCGGAAAATTTTGGCTGGATCTTTTTCTGGGGCTTCACCGTCGTCGCGGCGATCCCGGGCATGCTGCTGCTGTGGCTGCTGTGGAGCAAGGGCTATGTCGTCGAAGGCGTGCGGCAGGCCGAGGTGGTCGATGATCAGCGGTTGCGGCAGCCGGTGGGGGCGATGCGGATCACTGGATTCATTCTGATCGTCGCGGGTCTGGTCGGGGTGCTGTTGTCGCAGCAGCTTGAGCTTGCGAGCTATGTGATGGCGTCGTCGCTGGTCGGACTGGCGGTGGGCATCGTTCTGGCATGGACCGGCAAGCCGGCGCGAGCGGTTTAGTCGGGCAGTTCTTTGTTGCGGAGCAAGACGTCGCCAGCAAGATAGAGCGAGCCGCAGATCAGCACGTCGGCTGATGTCCGATGGTCGCGGATGCAGGCGAGCGCTGCAGCAACGTTGTCGCACGGCTGGACCGAAGCGATACCTAATTCGCTCTGTATGCGGTGACACAGGTCTTTGGGGTCATGATGCTCATGACCGGGTATTGGTACCGACTGAAACGACGCAATTTTGGCGGCGAAGGGGCGGAGGAAACCCATCGCATCCTTATTGCTCAGCAACCCGCAGATGACGTGCAACGGCGGTTGATCGGCCAGCGCCATTGCCAGCGCCGCTCCCGCATCCGGGTTATGTCCGCCGTCGAGCCAGATGTTCGTGCCAGCGGGCCGCAACGCGGTCAGTGGACCGTCGCCGAGTCGCTGCATCCTGCCCGGCCAGAAAGCTGTAGCGATGCCCTTAGCAATATCATCTTCGATTGACTGCGATCGGGGAGCGCTGCGCAGCATGGCGATGGCGAGACCGGCATTTCGCATCTGATGCGCGCCCACCATGCGCGAACGCAAGGTCAGCGCGATCGAACCGCGCGTGGATTGCCAGCGGAAGCCGTCGGCTTCGGGTACGACAACCCAAGCATCACCCTCCGAAAATAGCTTCCCACCGACCGCGGCAGCCCGGTCTTGGACCAGCTTCATCACATGATCGGGATAAGCGAGCGTGGCGAGCGCAGCACCCGGTTTGAAGATACCGGTCTTTTCCCATGCAATGCGTTCGATGGCCTCGGCTGGCACGCCTTCCTCGGGAGCCAGCAGGAAGGCCTCATGGTCGATGCCGAGCGACGCGATACCGCAGACCGTGGGGGCGGGGATGATGTTGGTGGCGTCGAGGCGGCCGCCGAGGCCAACCTCGATGATGCAGTCGTCGGCGGGGATGCGCGCGAAGGCGAGGAAGGCGGCGGCGGTGGTGACTTCGAAGAAGCTGGCTTGGAGGTCGGCGGCGACGTCGAGCACTTCCTCGAGCAGCGCCGCAAGCAGCGCGTCGTCGATCAGCGTCCCGGCAAGGCGGATGCGTTCGTTGAAGCGGACGAGGTGCGGGCTGGTGTAGCTGTGGACGCGGCGGCCCTGTGCTTCGAGGATGGCGCGGAGGTACGCACAGGTCGAGCCTTTGCCGTTGGTCCCCGCGACGTGAAAGGTGCGCGAGAGCTGTGTTTGCGGGTTGCCGAGGCGGGCGCAAAGTTCGGCGATGCGTTCGAGGCCGAGGATATCGCGGCCCGGCGAAAGGGCGGTGAGGCGGTCGAGCTGGGTTTGGACCGCGGGGTCGGTGGAGTGGGCGTGGTCGGGCATGGTGGGTGCCTTGATCGTTAAGGGCGCTCGGCTTTTCCGTCTTCGTCATGCCGGACTTGATCCCGCATCCATATGCACGGCCGTGGCTTGGACCCCGGATCAAGTCCGGGGTGACAAAGTAAATAGGTCTCCTTGGCGTCCCTTACGCCGCCTTCTCCGGCGCCAGATAGCCGATCAACCGCCCCAGCGTCTCGGGCAACTCTTTCCGATGCACCACCATATCAATCATCCCGTGATCGAGTAAATATTCGGCGCGCTGGAAGCCTTCGGGCAGCTTTTCGCGGATCGTGTTCTCGATCACGCGCTGTCCGGCAAAGCCGATCAGCGCCTTGGGTTCGCTGATCTGAACATCGCCGAGCATCGCATAGCTGGCGGTGACCCCGCCGGTCGTCGGATCAGTGAGCAGCACGATATAGGGCAGCCCGGCGCGGCGCAGGCGGGCCAAGGCCACGGTCGCGCGCGGCATCTGCATCAGCGACAGCGTGCCTTCCTGCATCCGCGCGCCGCCCGCGGCGGTGATCGCGATATACGGGCAACCGCGCTTGATCGCCTGTTCGACCCCGGCGACGAAGGCTTCGCCGACGGCGACGCCCATCGAGCCGCCCATGAAGGCGAAATCCTGGACGCCGACGACGGCGGGCTGGCCAGCGATACGACCCAAGGCATTCTGATAGGCATCGCGATCGCCGGTCTGCGCACGCGCTGCCTTGATGCGGTCGACATATTTCTTGGTATCGCGGAATTTCAGCGGGTCTTCGGGCGCGGCGGGGGCGGGGAGAAGCTCATGCTGACCATCGTCGAATAGCTGCGCAAAACGCTCCGTCGCGCCGATGCGGTCATGATGGTCGCAGCGCGGGCAGACGTTGAGATTGTCCTCCCATTCCTTGACGAACACCATCTGCTGGCACTGGCGGCATTTGTGCCACAGATTGTCGGCGGTATCGCGCTTGGCCGTGAAGGGCAGGGCGTTGCGGACGCGGTCGAGCCAGCTCATGCGGCGATCTCCTTTGCGCCGTGGATAGCAGCGGCAAGGCTGCGGGTGAAGGTTTCGATGTGGCGGGGTGCGTCGGCACCATGCTGCGCCACGAGTTCGACCAGCGCCGAGCCGACGACAACGCCATCGGCAACGCGTGCGATATTCGCAGCCTGCTCGGGGGTGCGGACGCCGAAGCCGACCGCGATCGGCAGGTCGGTCTGCGTGCGCAGGCGCGCGACGGCTTCTTCAATGCTCGCCTGTGCCGCCTGTTGCAGCCCGGTGATCCCGGCGACCGACACGTAATAGAGAAAACCCCCGGCGCCATCGAGCACGGCGGGCAAACGCGCGGCGTCGGTGGTCGGGGTTGCAAGGCGGATCTGGTCGACCCCGGCCGCGCGCAGCGCAGGCCCGAGGCTGTCGTCTTCCTCGAAGGGTATGTCGACGCAGATGATACCGTCGACCCCGGCTTTCGCGCATTCGGCAGCGAACCAGTCGGCCCCGCGCCGGGTCATCGGGTTGGCATAGCCCATCAGCACCAGCGGGATGTCGGCGTGCCGAGCGCGAAATCCCTTGGCGATGGCGAGGATGTCGGCGGTCGTCGTTCCGGCGGCAAAACTGCGCAGGTTCGCGGCCTGGATCGCAGGGCCATCGGCCATCGGATCGGTGAAGGGCATGCCGAGTTCGATGACATCGGCGCCCCCCGCGACGAGCGCGTCGAGGATGGCGGCGGTGTCGCCGTCACCCGCAGTGACGAAGGTGACGAGCGCGGCGTGGGACTTGGCAAAGGCGGCGGCGAAGCGGGTCATATCTGCGTCCCCAGCGCCTCGGCGACGGTAAAGATGTCCTTGTCACCGCGGCCGCACAGATTGACGATGATGATCGCATCGCGGTCCATTTCGGGCGCGACCTGGGTCACGGCCGCAATTGCGTGCGACGGTTCAAGCGCGGGGATGATACCCTCGGTGCGGCAGAGCAGCTGGAAGGCGTCGAGCGCTTCCTTGTCGGTCGCGCTGGTATATTCGACGCGGCCGATGTCGCGCAGCCACGCATGTTCGGGGCCGATGCCGGGGTAATCGAGCCCGGCGCTGATCGAATGCGCTTCGTCGATCTGCCCGTCTTCGTCCTGCAGCAGATAGGTGCGGTTGCCATGGAGAATGCCGGGGGCGCCACCCGCAAGGCTGGCGGCATGTTCCTTATCGAGCCCATGTCCTGCCGCTTCGACGCCGAGCATCCGAACCGACGGGTCGTCCAGGAACGGGTGGAACAGCCCGATCGCATTCGATCCGCCGCCGATCGCGGCGACGAGCAGGTCAGGCAGGCGGCCCGTACGTTCGAGCAATTGCGCGCGCGCTTCCTTGCCGATCACGCTCTGGAAATCGCGGACGAGTTCGGGATAGGGGTGCGGTCCGGCGGCGGTACCGATGATGTAGAAGGTGTCGTGGACATTGGCGACCCAGTCGCGCAGCGCCTCGTTCATCGCATCCTTCAGCGTCCGCGCACCACTTTCGACCCCGATCACTTCGGCGCCGAGCAGTTTCATGCGGAACACGTTGGGCTGCTGCCGCTCCATGTCGCGCGCGCCCATATAGATGACGCAGGGCAGGCCGAAGCGGGCACAGACGGTCGCGGTGGCGACGCCGTGTTGACCGGCGCCGGTCTCGGCGATGATCCGCGTCTTACCCATGCGACGAGCGAGCAGGATCTGGCCGATGCAATTGTTGATCTTGTGCGCGCCGGTGTGGTTGAGCTCGTCGCGCTTGAACCAGATTTGCGCGCCCTTGCCGTCGGGCGCGTCCTTGCGCAGTTCCTCGGTCAGCCGTTCGGCATAATAGAGTGGGCTGGGGCGTCCGACATAGTGGGTGAGCAGATCGTCGAATTCCGCAGCGAAGGCGTTGTCTTTCTGCGCGGCGCGATATTCGCGTTCGAGATCGAGAACTAGCGGCAACAGCGTTTCGGCGACGAAGCGCCCGCCGAAAATCCCGAAATGGCCGCGCTCGTCGGGCTGGCTGCGAAAGCTGTTGGGGTGGGTGCTCATGACCGCGCCGCTTTAAGGAAAGCGGCGATCTTGTCCACATCCTTCACGCCTGGGGCGCTTTCGACCCCCGATGATACATCAACCAGAGGCGCGCCGGTGGCGGCGATCGCTTCGGCCACATTGGCTGGGGTGAGGCCGCCCGCGACACCCCAATCCATCGTGTGACGATGATTTTTGAGCAGCGACCAGTCGAAGCGCGTCCCCGTCCCGCCCGGGAGCGCGGCTGCGGGCGCGTCGAAAAGGATGCGGTCGGCGGCGCCCTGATATTTCTGAATCCGCTCCAGCGTTCCGGCATCCTTCAGGCCGACGGCCTTCCAGACCTGCGCGGGCGCAATCCGCTTGACCACGGCGAGCCATTCGGGGCTTTCGTTGCCGTGAAACTGGATGATGTCGGGGCGCACCGCCGCCAGCGCCTCGCCGGTCAGTTGCTGCGACGCGTTGACGAGCAACAGCGCGACCTGAACGTGGCGCCCGGCGCGTTTGCGCAGCTCAGCGGCGGTCTTCAGATCGATGTGGCGCGGGCTCGGCTCGTAGTGGACGAGGCCGATGTGCGTGGCGCCATGCTCGATGGCAGCGTCGACCGTTTCGGGCGTCGAGAGGCCACAGATTTTGACGAGTAAGGACATGGGCGCTCTTTGCTCGCCAATCAGCGCCGAGGCAACCCGCATTGGCAGCGACGAAACTTGTGGTAGGATCAATATCCAAGGGGAAGAATGCCATGCACCGAATGTTTGTCGCTTTTTTGGTCGTATGCTTGGCGGCGTGCAATCCGGCCAACGCAACCGCCGAGCTTGCTGCATCCGAAAAGGCGATCGGTGCGTTTCACGCCGATGCGAATGCTGGTAACTTCGAGGACATTTATTTCGGATCGGGCGACGAAATGCAGAATTCTGCCGACATCGCCGATTTCGAAGAGTTTCTGGGAGTTGTGCAGAAAAAACTCGGCAAGGCTGGTAAATCCACCCAGGAAGGGTGGCGGATCAATTATGTGAATGGCATGAGCATGACCGTCCTGAACATGAAGACGATCTATGAAAAGGGCGAAGCGATGGAAACATTCACTTTCAAATCATCGCCCAAAGGTCCGGTACTGGTGGGCTATAACATCCAGTCAAACGCGCTCATCATGAACTAAAGCGTCGCTTCGATTTCGCGAGCCGCAAGGTCGGGATCGGGCGACTGGCTGATCGGGCGACCTACCACCAGGATGGACGCACCATCGGCCATTGCCTGCGCCGGAGTGACGACGCGTTTCTGATCTCCCACGCTGCCGTTCGACGGGCGTACACCCGGGACAACGAAAAAACCTCCCGGCCACGCCTTGCGCGCCGCTTTCACTTCCTGACCCGAGCAAACGATGCCGTCGAGCCCGGATTCGCGCGCGAGCGAGGCGAGGCGGACGACCTGATCGTGCGGGGTGCCGCCGACGCCGATGTCTTCAAGGTCGGGGGCGTCCAGGCTGGTCAGCACGGTCACCGCAACTACCTTGGTATTCAGCCCCGCCACGGCTTTCGCCTCCTCGAGCATCGCGCGGCCGCCCGCGGCGTGGACAGTCAGGATCGCGGGTTCGAGCGGTCGCAGCGCCTGGATCGCCTTGGCGACGGTGTTGGGGATGTCGTGAAGCTTGAGGTCGAGGAAGATCGGCAACCCAAGCTTGGCCATTTCATGCACGCCATGATGACCATTGGCGCAGAAGAATTCGAGGCCGAGCTTCAGTCCGCCAACATGATGCCGCACCTTTTGCGCCAGCGTGACCGCTGCGTCGAGGTGGGGGTGGTCAATGGCGAGATACAGCGGCGAGCTCATGGAATATCCAGTGGCAGGGTGGGGGAGGCTGTCCCGGGAGCAGGCGCAGTGGCGGGTGTCGCCACCGGTGCGGGCTCGACGGGACGGTTGGCGAGCGCGCGCATGTCGGCGAGCTGGCGTTCGCTGGCGTCGAGGCGGCGTTTGAGCGACCAGCGCGTCGTGCGCAGCGCAATCCACATCGGCACGCTGCCGATCAGAAAGGATGCCAGGATGAGCACTGGCAATTTGGTGTCGAGCACCTGACCCGGCCAGATGGTGACGGTGACCGCAAGCCAGTTCGCCATCGCGAAAATGACCAGAACGGCGGTCAGAAAGACCCAGATGATCGTCCGCAGAATTCCCACTATCTCATGCTCCTCTGTCGGTCGATCACGACCCTATGCCAGATTGGCGCGGCTTTCCAGTCCGGCTATGCCGCGCCGAAGACGCGATCGAAGATCGTGTCGACATGCTTCATATGATAGCCGAGGTCGAAAAGTTCCGTCAGCTGTGCATCGGACAGCCGCGCGGTAACGTCGGCATCGGCTTTCAGCAGTTCGAGCAGCGACAATTGGCCGTCGCTTTTCCACACCCGCATCGCGTTGCGCTGGACCAGCAAATAGCTGTGCTCGCGGCTCGCGCCGGCCTGCGTCAGTGCCAGCAGCACGCGCTGCGAATGGACGAGGCCGCCCATGCGGTCGAGGTTCTTCTGCATCCGATCAGGATAGATCAGCAGCTTGTCGATCACCCCGGTCAGGCGGCCGAGCGCGAAGTCGAGGGTGATCGTCGCGTCGGGGCCGATGAAGCGTTCGACCGACGAATGGCTGATATCGCGTTCGTGCCATAGCGCGACATTCTCGAGCGCGGGGACGACCGCGCTGCGGACCATGCGCGCGAGGCCGGTGAGATTTTCGGTCAGGATCGGGTTGCGCTTGTGCGGCATCGCCGACGAACCCTTTTGCCCCGGCGAGAAATATTCCTCGGCTTCGAGCACTTCGGTGCGCTGGAGATGGCGGACTTCGGTCGCGAGGCGTTCGATCGATCCCGCGACGACGCCGAGGGTGGCAAAGAACATCGCATGGCGATCGCGCGGGATGACCTGCGTCGATACGGGTTCGATCGACAGGCCGAGCTTCGCGGCGACATGCGCTTCGACGCGCGGGTCGATGTTGGCGAATGTGCCAACCGCGCCCGAGATCGCACAGGTGGCCACTTCGGCGCGCGCGGCGATCAGGCGCGCCTTGCAGCGATCGAATTCGGCATAGGCCTGCGCCAGTTTGAGCCCGAAGGTGACGGGCTCGGCGTGGATGCCGTGGCTGCGACCGATCGTCGGGGTCAGCTTATGTTCGAAGGCGCGGCGCTTGATCGCGGCGAGCAGTGCGTCGACGTCGGCGATCAACAGGTCTGCGGCCTGCGCGAGCTGTACGGCGAGGCAGGTGTCGAGCACGTCCGAGCTGGTCATTCCCTGATGCATGAAACGCGCTTCTTCGCCGACATTTTCCGACACCCAGGTCAGAAAGGCGATGACGTCATGCTTGGTAACCGCCTCGATCGCGTCGATCGCGGCGACGTCGATGACGGGTTTGGTCGCCCACCAATCCCACAGCGCTTTGGCAGCGGATTTCGGCACGGTTCCGAGGTCGGCGAGGGCGTCGGTGGCGTGCGCTTCGATCTCGAACCAGATGCGAAAGCGATTCTCGGCCGACCAGATCGCGGTCATTTCCGGCCTGGCGTAACGCGGAACCATTGAATTTCCTTCCTTAACGGGCGCTCTGTCGCGGAATCGCAGCCGAACCGTGATGGGGCGCCCCGTAGCAGGGACAAGGCGTTTCGCCAAACGGCGCGGCACCGCAACCTTGGCGGAATTTGGTGGGTTGCTTTCATACCCCACTAACAAGGCGACGGGTCGCAATCACCCGCAAAGTCGCCGCGAAAGGAGAAATTCTGTGTTGAAACAATTGCTCTTGATCGGCGCGGCAGCCGTGAGCTTCCCGGTGCTGGCGCAGACGACCGCGCCGACGGACGCGGAGCCGGCGCCGACCAGTCAGGCGCCGCCAGCTCCCACCGATACCATGGCACCGGCGCCGGATGAAAAGCCCGCCGACGATGCCAGGCCCACGGACGACACGGCCCCGACCGAGGACACCAAGCCGACCGACACACCCCCGGCAGCTGAGCCGAACCCGCCAGCTGACCAGCCTGCCCTTGAGCCCGAGCCGACTGAGCCCGAGCCGACCCCCGAACCGGACCCCGAATAACACCGCAATGGAATAACGCCCCCAACGAATGATTTAGGAGAATGACTATGTTGAAACAGATGCTTTTGATCGGTGTCGCCGCCGTGAGTTTCCCCGCCTTGGCGCAGACGACCGCCCCAGCCGCCGACCCGATGGCGCCGCCGACGGCGAGTGAGCCGGCCCCGGCGCCGGATACGACGGTGCCAACCAATCCGGCTCCCGCTCCGAACCCCGACGCGTCTGCGCCGCCGGCAACCGCCCAGTCGGCACCTTCGAGCGCAGCGGCAACGCCGACCCAGATCGCGCAGATCGTCGATACGGAATTTCCGACCTATGACGCCGACGCCGACGGCGATCTGAATGAGGCCGAGTTCTCAGCCTGGATGAAAAAGCTGCGCGCCGCGACCGAACCGGGCGTTGATCCTGAATCGGCCGACGTGAAGACTTGGATCGGTCAGGCGTTCGCCGCCGCCGATGTCGATAAATCGGGTGCGGTTAACAAGACCGAACTGACCGGCTTTCTTTCGCGCGGCGCCTAATCAGCCACGCGCGGGGTAGTGCAGCCGTCGGAGCGATCCGGCGGCTGCATCCGGTTGCGTTCTATAAACGGCCCATCGCGCGGAAGCTGCGAAATTCCGACCCGCCGATCCCGATATGCTCATGCAATACGATCCCCAGCCGCGCTCCTACATCCGCAATCTCGCGCGTAATCGCGATACCCTGGAGGCTGGGTTCGGGGCTGCCGCTGCGGTGGTTGTGGACGAGGATATGGCCGATGCACCCCAGCTAAAGCGCGCGCTTTATCAATTCGCGAACATAGATCGCCGACTGGTCGATCGATCCCTCGTTCGCCAGTTCGTCGCGGATCAGCATGTTGCGCGAATTGCGATACAGGACGCGGACGCGATCGATGTCGAGCGGCCTCATGTCGGCGCGTAGCCAGTCGGGGAGGGCGTCCCGGTTCGACAGTAAAGACTTGTCGCGAAACTCGCCTTGAGCATTCGCAGGCTGGCGGCCTGGACGATTTTCAACGCCGCAATGCCGTGTCGCCCAATCCATCGACGCGGCGGAGCGATTCGGGATCGGCGCTGACGAGTTGTGCCAGCGAGCCGAACTCGCGCAGCAGCGCCTTGGCCCGTGGCTTGGTGTGGCAGCGTGGGATCGCCAGCGCGAGCAGATATTCGACCAGTTCATAATGGGCCATGCCGTTGGCATCGCCGCTGAGCAGGCGCACGTGAAGGCGCGCGAGGTGGCCCGCACGGTCGGGGGGAGGAGCAGCGTGTCGGCATCGGCCATCGCTGTCCGAATAACCGCCTTGTGAGGCACACTCAACGGGCATAGGACACAGATGATGGCGATCCGGACCAATTTGTTGCAGCGAAACGGGATTTCCGGCGTTGCTCTGATGAAAACCGGCGGGTCGAGGGACGAATTAACGCCATGACGTCATCTGCCGCCCTGCGATCTTGCGATAATTCCGGCATCTCGCGACCCCGTTGTGACTGAAGCCGAGAATACACCGCGGCGCAAATGGCGTCACCGGACGGTGCTGTTCAAAAAGCGCTGGATGACCGCGGGCGCGGTCATCGTGGTCATTGCAGGAGTGTGGGTGGCGCGCGAGCCGATTGCCGACCGGTTTATCAGCGACGAACTCGGCAGCCGCGGCGTACCGGCGCAATATCAGATCGATTCGATAGGATTCCGCAGCGAGCGGCTGTCGGATGTGGTGATCGGCGATCCCAAAAACCCCGATCTGACCGCGAAGAGGGTCGAGGTGCTGCTGGGCTATGGCTGGTCCGGCCCCTACGTCACCGAAATCCGCGCCGAGGGCGTCCGGCTCTACGGCCGCTTCATCAATGATCGCCTGTCGTTCGGGGCGCTCGACAAGTTTCGCGATCCGACCAGCACCGATCCTTTCGCCTTGCCTGATCTGACCGTGGTGTTGCGTGATGCGCTGGCGCGCGTTGAAACGCCGTGGGGCAATGTTGGCGCTGCGCTAAGCGGGGGCGGCAATTTGCGCCGCGATTTCACCGGCAAGCTTGCGCTGGTCGCACCCGGCGTCACCGCAGCCGGGTGCAGCGGGCGCGATGTCAGTTTCTACGGCACCTTGCTTGTGCGCGATGTTCGTCCGCAGCTCGTCGGCCCCTTGCGCGGACGCAGCATTTCGTGTGCCGATGGCGAAGTGACCGCAGCTTCGCCGCAGATCGCGCTGGATCTGTCGCTGACGGAGGATTTGCAAAGCTGGAAGGGCGAGGCTGACGCCAGCGTTGCGTCGCTCGTCGCGGGGACAGTCCGGGCCGACCGCTTGGGCTTGCTGGCCAAGTTTGAGGGCACGGCAGCCGCGACAAGAATCGACGTGGACGCCGATACGGCGCGGGTCCGCGGGGCCGACTTTGCAGCCGGGACGGTGAGCATTGATGCCCGCGGCGTGGTCGGCAGCGCCGCGCCGAAGCTCGACGGCCAGATCAGATTTGCGCGAGCCAGCGGCAGCGCGGCGATGCGGCGCGCGCTGATGACCAGCGTCGGCAGTCTTGCCGAAACCCCGCTCGGGCCGCTGGCGACCAAAGCCAGCGTAGCGCTCAGCCGCATGTTGGCCGATGTTGGCGGCAGCGCCAATTTCACGTTGGGCGGCGAAGCGGACTTGGCGCGCATCGATCTGATCGCGCCTCAACTGGCGAGCGCGAGCGGGGCGCGCTTTACCGGTAGCCCGGACAGCCGCATCAGCTATGTTTACGGAGCCGCGGAGCCCGCCGTTCTCGCCGCCGGCCGATGGAGTTTTGGCGGCGGCGACTTGCCTGGGGGCTCGCTCAGCCTCGATCGCCGCGGCGACGGGTCTATAACGGGAATTGCCAACCTCGATCCGTATCAGGCGAGCGGCGCAAGGCTCGCGCTGGCGCCGGTGCGCTTTTCGGGCGACCGCACCGGCCTGCTGCGCGTTGCGACGCGCGCCGAGTTGTCGGGGCCGTTGGCCGGTGGGCGAATCGAGCGGTTGAACATCCCGCTGAACGGCTTCGTCGCGCCGACTGGCGCGCTGGCGCTCGACGGCGGATGCAGCCGAGTGAGCGCGGGCCGCATCACCGTTTCTGGTTTCCAGCTTAGCCAAAGCGCGATCGACCTGTGCAGCCGCCCCGGCGCACCGCTGCTCAGCGCCGGACCGGGCGGGCTGCGCGGCTATATTCGCATCCCCGGCATCAATCTGCGCGGCACCAACGGTCGGTCGCCGTTCGCGGTGACGAGTGGCCCGGCGAATTTCGACCTGACCGCAATGCGCTGGTCGCTGGCGCTCGCCGCTTTTCGGCTGGGCGAGGGCGAGAGCCTCACCCGCTTCAGCGCCCAGACCATCGCCGGACGCGCCACCGCGCAGGGCATGGTCGGCGAGCTGGTGGGCGCCAACGGCAAGATCGGCGCGGTGCCGCTCAATATGAGCGAGATCGCTGGCGTCTGGCGCTTGGCCGACGGTGCGCTGAGGCTCAACGGTGGCCTGCAGCTGACAGACGCGGCACCTGAGGCGCGCTTTGCCCCGCTGGTCAGTAGCGACGCGACGCTGCGCTTTGCCGATGGGGTGATCGACGCCAAGGCGGGTTTCAGCGAACGGCAGACCGGCACAAAGATCCTCGACACGATCATTCGTCACCGGATGGCGGATGGCAGCGGTTCGGCGGACTTGCTGGTCAAGGAACTGCGGTTCGACGAGCGGTTCCAGCCCGACCAGCTGACCAGCCTCGCGCTCGGCGTCGTCGCCAATGTCGAGGGATCGGTTGTCGGCGACGGGCGCATCGATTGGGCCGCCGACGGGGTGACGAGCCGCGGCACCTTTGCTACCGCCGACGCCAGCCTGGCCGCAGCGTTCGGCCCGGTGAGCGGACTGACCTCGACCCTGACCTTTGACGACTTGATCGGGCTGCGGTCGGCGCCGGGCCAGATCGCGAAGATCAAGGAAATCAATCCCGGCATCCCGGTGCTCGACGGCGAGATCGAATATCAGCTGCTCGGCGACAATCGAGTGCGGGTCGAGGGCGGCAGCTGGCCCTTTGCCGGGGGACAATTGCTGCTCCACCCGACGACGCTCGATTTCGGCGCCGAGCAGACGCGGCGGCTGTCGTTCGACATCGTCGGGGTCGATGCGGCGGTGTTCCTGCAAAGCTTCGGCTTTGACAATATCAACGCGACCGGCAAGTTCGACGGGACATTGCCGGTCGAATTCAGCGGCCTCGGCGGGCGCATCGTCGAGGGGCGCATCGATTCGCGCGAGGGCGGCGGGACGCTCGCCTATGTCGGCGAATTGTCGAACCGCAATCTGGGCGTGATCGCCAATTTTGCCTTTGGCGCGCTGCGCAGCTTGAAATATGACGATCTGACGATCATTTTGAACGGGGATCTCGACGGCGAAATGGTGACCGACATTCGCTTTGGCGGTGTAGGGCAGGGCGAGGGCGCGACGCGCAATTTCCTGACCAACGCCGTCGCGAGAATCCCGCTGGTCTTTAACGTTAAAATTACGGCGCCGTTCCGCCAGTTGCTGACCTCGGCGAAGGGATTTTACGATCCTTCGCTGCTGATCGAACAAAATCTGCCCGCGCTGATGCGCGCCCAGGAAGAAGCCGAAGCGGCCGAAAAGGCCAGCTCCGCTCCCGTTCAGCCTCCAGAAAGCGAGCCCATGCGATGAACACACCTAAGACAGGAGCAAGGAGGCGGACCATAGCCGGTCACGGTCTGGCGGTTCTGATCGGTGCGACAGCCCTGAGCGGCTGCGTGCAGATCGAAACGCCCGACAAGCCGATCGAAATCAACCTGAACATCAACATTCGTCAGGAAGTGGTGTACAGGCTGGATGGTGACGCCAAAAAGCTCATCGAGCAGAATAGCGAAATATTCTGATGACAGGGAATGACATGATGCGTGTGAAGATGTGGAAACCGACCGGTCTGGCGCTTGCTGCGATTGCGGCAACGGCCGCTGTGGCGCTAGCAGTGCCCTCGGCGATGGCGCAGCGCGATCCTGCCTATGCTGCGGCGCGCGCCGCGGGCCAGATAGGTGAGCAGCCCGACGGCTATTTGGGCTTTGCCAGCACCCCGACCCCGGCGATCCGGGCGTTGGTGCAGGATCTGAATATAAAGCGCAAAGCCGCCTATACCGAGCGCGCGCAGGCGACCGGCAGCACCGTCGAGCAATTCGCATTTACCAGCGGGTGCAACTTGATCGCCAACACCAAGCCGGGCGAGAAATATCAGGCGCCCGACGGCCGCTGGCTGACCCGCGACGGCAGCCCGCCGGTGCGGAGCGCCAGCTGTCCGTAACACCTCCAACTTCCAAGGGCGCCCGCGGGCGCCATATGCCGCCGCGCCCCTAAACGCGGCGGCATTTTTGTGCATGGCAGCACAAGCATTGACTTAATCGGGCGTCATTCCTAAACGGACCGCGCCTTAGGGGTCCCCCGAATTTTCGGGCCTTTTTTCGCAGGCGGAATCGGGGCTTTCCGGTTCTGTTTCAGGAGGATGGCACAAAATGACGGGGAACGGCAGCGATCCGGAACTTGGCTCAGAGGATTCGCGCCTGGTCTCGCTCAACAAGCGATTGGACCGGGCCGAAGCCGCAGAGGCAAAACGGACCGCGGTGAATGCCGGACCGGAATCCGATGCCAATTACCGGCTCGGCAACCGCGTTCTGGCTGAACTGTTGGGTGGATTGATCGGCGGCGCCTTGTTCGGCTGGCTGATCGACCGCTTCGCGGGAACGTCACCCTGGGGTTTGTTGGTGATGTTGTTCATGGGCATAATCGTGGCCTTTCGGAACATCATTCGCCTGTCCAAGACGCCACCCAAATAGCGGGTAGCGCAAGATATTTTCAGCGAGACGGCGCAATCGCCGCCTCGCCAGACGCGTGGAGTGAAGAGTGGCGGCGGAATCCGGCAAGATCGACCCGATGCACCAGTTCGAGGTGACCCCGCTTGGTGGTGGGTTCAACCTGGGCGGGCACGATATCCTGTTCACCAACAGTGCGCTGTGGATGGTCGTCGCGGCGATCGCGCTCGGCCTGTTCATGTGGGGTGGCATGCGCCGCCAGCTGGTACCGGGCCGTTGGCAGGCCGCGGTCGAAGGCTTCACCGGCTTTATCTCGAACATGATGATGGCGAATATCGGCACTGAAGGCCGTAAATATACGCCTTACGTCTTCTCGCTGTTCATGTTCATTCTGTTCTGCAACCTGCTTGGCATGTTGCCGCTGGGCGTGCTGGGGCTCCACCCCTTCACCGTGACCAGCCACATCGCGATCACCGGCGTTCTAGCGCTGATCAGCTTCGCGATCGTCCTTGTCGTCGGCTTCTGGCGCCATGGCCTGCACTTCTTCTCGCTGTTCGTACCGCACGGCACGCCGCTGCCGATGATCCCGATCATCGCGCCGATCGAGTTCGTGTCGTTCATGGTTCGTCCGTTCAGCCTCGGCCTGCGCCTCTTCGTTGCGATGACCGCGGGCCACGTGCTGCTGAAAGTGCTGTCAGGCTTCGTGATCAACGGCTTCAACGCCGAAACGCTCTGGCTCGGGTCGATCGTGTCGGTGCTTAGTTTCATCCTGATGATCGGGATCAGCGCGCTCGAGCTGCTGGTCGCCGGCATTCAGGCATATGTTTTCGCCCTGTTGACTTCGCTGTACATCAACGACGCGGTCAACCTTCACTAAGTTACGTTTAATTTCAAACGATTATACCAAGGAGTAATGATAATGGACGCAGAAGCAGCAAAGCTGATCGGTGCCGGTCTGGCCGCTATCGGTGCCGGCATGGCCGCCATCGGCGTGGGCAACGTGTTCGGTAGCTTCCTCGAAAGCGCGCTGCGCAACCCGGCAGCCGCCGACGGCCAGCAGGGTCGCCTGTTCATCGGCTTCGCCGCTGCCGAACTTCTCGGCCTGCTGGCGTTCGTCGTTGCGATGATCCTGCTCTTCGTCGTCTGATTTGGCGACGATATGCGAGGCCGGTCCCGACGGG
>NZ_JAIBES010000116.1 GCF_019459305.1 Sphingopyxis sp.
GTTTCGAATTTCCAAAATTTACCGGGCTATCGGTCGTTCGTTTACAATGTATCCCCCTGGCGTCTAAGGCCGCGGCTACGTCGCCGAGATATAAAGCGATGCGGTGCGGTTCCCGCGCCGAAGCCGCCGCCTCGACGATGCGCGGAAATTGCGCGAGCAGTTTGACGAGGCCGAGCTCATAATCGTCGAGGCGGCCCGCGTTCGGTAGAGCATCGGCGACACCTGCTTCGGCCAGCTTGCGCTTCAATGATGCGATCCGGGCATGGGCATATTGGACATAAAAGACGGGGTTGTCGCGTGACGCCTCGACCACCTTGGCAAAGTCGAAATCCATCTGCGCGTCGGCTTTACGCGTCAGCATGGTGAAACGCACCGCATCCTTGCCAACCTCGTCGACGATGTCGGCGAGGGTGACGAAATTGCCGGCGCGCTTTGACATTTTGAACGGTTCGCCATTTTTGAGCAGGCGGACCATCTGGACCAGCTTGACGTCGAATTTCTTCTTGCCGTCGGTCAGCGCCGCAACCGCAGCCTTGATCCGCTTGACCGTCCCCGCATGGTCGGCGCCCCAGATGTCGATCAACTCGTCCGCAGTCTCAGCCTTCTGGAAATGATAGGCGAGGTCGGCGCCGAAATAGGTCCAGCTGCCGTCCGATTTTTTGATCGGCCGGTCCTGGTCGTCGCCGAACTTGGTCGAGCGGAACAGCGGCAGCTCGACCGGTTCCCAATCCTCGGGTGTCTCGCCCTTCGGCGCTTCGAGCACGCCGTCATAGACAAGGTCGTGGTCGCGCAGCCATTTTTCGGCGGTCTCGGGCTTTCCTGCCGCCTGCAACTCGGCTTCGGACGAAAACAGATCGTGATGGATGCCGAGTTTGGCGAGGTCAGCGCGGATCATGTCCATCATCGCACTGACCGCCTCGGCGCGGAATAGCCCAAGCCACGCGCTCTCGGGCGCGCCGACGAAGCGGTCGCCATATTCGGTCGCCAGCTTGCCCGCGACGGGGATCAGATAATCGCCGGGATAGAGCCCCTCGGGAACCGCCCCGACGTGTTCGCCCAGCGCCTCACGGTAGCGCAGATGGACCGATCGCGCGAGCACGTCGACCTGTCCCCCGGCGTCGTTGACATAATATTCGCGGATCACGTCGTAGCCCGAATATTCGAGCAGCGCCGCCAGTGCGTCGCCAACCACCGCGCCGCGGCAATGGCCGACGTGCATCGGACCGGTCGGGTTCGCCGACACATATTCGACATTGACCCGCCGCCCCTGCCCCATGGCCGAGCGACCATAATCGTCGGCTGCGCCATGGATCAGCGCCAGCTCTTCGCGCCAGCTGCCATCGACGAGGTGCAAGTTGAGGAACCCCGGCCCGGCGACACTCGCCTCGGTCACTTCATCGAGCGCGCCGAGTTCAGCAACCAGCAGGTCGGCAAGCGCGCGCGGGTTCATCCCGGCAGGCTTGGCGAGTACCATCGCGGCATTGGTGGCGACATCGCCATGTGCGGGATCGCGCGGCGGTTCGACGCTGATCGCGGCGCGGTCGAGTCCGGCAGGCATGGCGCCTTTGGCGACAAGCGCATCGAGCGCGGCGTCGATATGGTCGGAAAAACGGCTGAACAGGGTCACGGGATGGGCCTAACTTCGATCAGAAAAGTCTTGCGCGCGCCCTATCGCAGCTGAGCGGGCGCGAAAAGCCCCGCGTCGCCCGGTCGGCGCGCGGGGCCATAGAAATGCGAACGGCGCGGAGCGCCGCCGCGGCTATCGTCGGACGTTATATTCTAGCTGTTCCTGCGTCAGCTGGAAACCGATCAGCAGTTCGAAACTGGCGCGCTGCACTGCGGCGCGCACTTCGGGCTGGCTGAGCGGATCGATCGCAGCGTCCTGGTCGCCCGCTTTGCGCTTGCGGGTGATGCGTTCCTGAATGTCGGCAGGCAAAGTCGCGGCGGCGCGATCGACATAAGCCGATGCCTGCGCCCGGCCGGTACCGCGCGTCTGCCCTTCGGGGAAAGTGACCACAACATTGCCAAGTCGCTTGGCCACCACGGCGGTGCCGCCCTGCAGGACCGTGCCATAATAAGGCAAAGTCACCGACCGCGCCGGACCGGCGTCACGGCGCGTCGCGACGACGTCGAAACTGGCGAGCTGATAAACCTTCTCACTCGCATCGTTGCACTGCGGCGTCACATTGGTGATTGCGGCAACAACATCGATGGCGCGCGCATCGCGGCTGGTTGCCGGGTCGAAAAGGGTGATGTCGCCGGTGTGCAGCGGCACCGCCACCGCGGGACAGGCGCTACGCGTTGCAGTAATGCCGACACCGCCCGCGATATCGATTTCATTGTCCTTCGCACAGCCCGCCGCCGTCGCCATGGCCGCCGTGCCGCACAGCACAGTCAGAAATTTACGCGACGGGAACGAAATGGACATCATGATAAACGGGCTTTCCAAACAGGCTTGCCAATGCGGCTTGCGGTGCATCGGGATGGTCGATCCCGCGTCATGCGCGCCGCTTCTTATCGGTGCGATGAACGCGGCGCAACACGGACGAACTTCTTTACCCGGCGCCATATGCTGCGCTAGAGCGCCCGCATCATGAACGCTCCCCATCTGACACCGCGCCCGAACGGCGACGAAACCGCAGAACTCAAGGTTTTGATCGCGGCACCGCGCGGCTTTTGCGCAGGCGTCGATCGCGCTATCCGTATCGTCGAACTGGCGCTCGAGCGGTTTGGCGCGCCGGTTTATGTCCGTCACGAGATCGTGCACAATCGCTATGTCGTCGATACGCTGAAGGCGCAGGGCGCGATTTTTGTCGAATCGCTCGATCAGGTTCCCGACGGCGTCCCGGTGGTATTCAGCGCCCACGGTGTTCCCAAAGCGGTCCCCGCTAAGGCCGAAATGCGCGGGCTCGACTATATCGACGCGACCTGTCCGCTGGTATCGAAGGTCCATCGCCAGGCTGAACGCGCGCATGAAGCGGGACGACACATCATATTTGTCGGCCATGCCGGTCACCCCGAAGTCATCGGCACGCTGGGCCAGTTACCTGAAGGCGCGATGACGTTAGTCGAATCGGTCGACGATGTAACAGCACTGTCGCCGTCCGATCCCGGTAAGTTGGCGTTCCTGACTCAGACCACGCTGTCGGTCGACGATACGCGCGATATCGTGACAGCGCTTCAACATCGCTTCCCCGCCATCACCGGACCGCGTGGCGAAGATATTTGCTACGCAACCTCGAACCGGCAGGACGCGGTCAAGGCGATCGCCGAAGATTGCGACCGCATGATCGTGATCGGCGCGCCAAACAGCTCGAACAGTCTGCGTCTCGTTGAAGTTGCGCAGCGGATGGGAACCCCCGCGCATCTGGTGCAGCGCGGCACCGACGTAGATCCTGACTGGCTTACCGATATCGCAACGCTGGGCGTCACGGCAGGCGCCAGCGCGCCCGAGACGCTCGTCCGCGAAGTCATCGACGCCGTCGCTGCGCACCGGCGGATCGTTGAGGAGGTCGTGGTAACGGCCGAGGAAAATATGGTGTTCAAACTGCCGCGCGGGCTAGAACCGGCGTCCGCCTGATGGCGGTCTATACCCACGTTGACCCTGACGACCTGGCCGCACTTGTGGCGCGATATGAGATAGGCAGCGTCCTGTCCTGCAAGGGCATTGCCGAGGGCGTCGAGAACAGCAATTTCCTGCTCGAGACGACCGGCGGACGCTTCATCCTCACCCTCTATGAAAAACGCGTGCGGAAAGGCGACCTGCCGTTCTTTGTCGATCTGCTCGATCATCTTGCGGCCAGCGGTTCGCCAGTCCCCGCAATGATCCGCGACCGTAGTGGCATCGCCGTTCAGCAGATTTCAGGCCGCGCCGCCTGCATCATCCAGTTTCTGTCGGGCATCTCGCTGACCCATCCCACGCCAGCGCAGTGCGAGGCGGCAGGTGTCGCTTTGGGCGCCATGCACCGCGCGCTGGCCGGATATGATGGTGCCCGCGCGAACAGCATGGGCCATCGTCATTGGCGCGAGGTCGCAAATGCTACCGGCGATCTCGACGCGGTCCGTCCGGGCTTGCAGGCGACTGTAGACGAAGAGTTTGGCTTTTTGGATGCCCATTGGCCGACAGACCTGCCCGCGCATGTCATCCATGCCGACCTGTTTCCCGACAATGTGCTGATGCTCGGCGACCGGGTAACGGGGCTGATTGACTTCTATTTCGCTGCCAGCGATTTCCGGGCATATGATCTCGTGATCACGCACGCGGCGTGGACCTTTTCCGCCGATGGCAGCACCTGCGACCCGGCCCTGGCGCAGGCATTGATGCGCGGTTATGCACGCGAAGTCGCGTTGACTGATGGGGAGATTGCCGCCTTGCCGACGCTGGCGCGCGGCGCATCGCTGCGTTTTCTGCTCACCCGCGCGCATGACTGGGTCCACACCCCTGCCGACGCGCTGGTCACCCGCAAAGACCCCTCGCCCTTCCTGGCACGCCTGCTGCGCTATCGCGCCGACGACGCTGCCAGTCTGTTTTCCCCCGCATGAGCGACGCACAAAGCAAGACGGTGATCGTCGCGACCGACGGCGCGTGCAAGGGCAACCCCGGTCCGGGCGGCTGGGGCGCGGTGCTGCGCTGGGGCGATGTGGTGAAAAAACTGTCGGGGGGCGAACCCGACACGACGAACAATCGCATGGAGCTGATGGCGGCGATTGAAGCACTGGCCGCGCTGAAACGGCGCTGCAACGTCGAGCTGTCGACCGACAGCGTCTATGTTCGCGACGGCATTACCAAATGGATCTTTGGCTGGCAGAAAAACGGCTGGAAGACCGCCGCCAAAAAGCCTGTGGCCAATGCCGACCTGTGGCAGCGGCTACTCGCCGAGGCCAAGCGCCACGACATCGAATGGCTGTGGGTCAAGGGCCACGCCGGGCATGGCGATAACGAGATCGCCGATCAGTTGGCGAGCGATGCCGCATTGGAAGTGGCGCGGGGAAAGTAGCGCGGGCGCGCTGTACGCCCGCGCCCGTCAAATCATTCGGCCTCGCGCGTTTCGGCTGCGGGTCCGTTCTTCTTGATCGATTCGATCGCATTGATCGCCGACGCCTTGCTGGAATAACCTTCGGTCCAGAAAATCGTTTCGCTATTATATTTGAAATAGGCGACATGCTCGCCGGCCTTGTTCTTCTTGATCTCGAAATAATGGGCCATCGGATCCTCCATCGATCGTTGTCGCGCCCAAGGTGTCGCGACGCATCCATCGTAAGCTGACGGCTGCGGCGCGCAAGACGCCAGATTGATATCAGGCGAAGCGCGATGCCGCGAAGGGCGCCGGATCGACGGCGCCGATTGTGCCGCTGGGCGCGGGCGCCCCAAGCTGTGCCGCGAGCAGCGCCGCGATAGCGGGCGCCGTCTGGATACCGAAGCCGCCTTGCCCGGCGCACCAGATGAAACCGGGCTGGTGCGGGTCAGCACCGAACACCGGGATACGGTCGGGCGCAAAGCTGCGCAGTCCCGCCCATTTGCGCTCGACCGCGGCGACGGGCCAGTCGACGACTGCCTGCAAACGGTCAATCGCGATCGCGACATCGACATCTTCCGGCGCCGCATCATGCGGATCGACCCGCGTTTCGTCATGCGGGCTGAGCCAAACCCGACCTTGGCTTTCGCCCTTGAAATAGAAACCACCGCCGACGTGGATGATAAGCGGCAACTCGGCGGGGACCGGCACACCCAGCCGCAGCTGAATGACGGTGCGGCGATAGGGCTGGATCCCGATCGGCGCGACCCCGCACGCCGCGGCCACTCGGTCGGCCCACGCACCCGCCGCGTTGACGATCAGCGCCGCGTGGATCGTCTCCCCGCCCACTTCGACGTCCCACCCACTCGCAGACCGCCGCGCCGATTGCAGTGGCGCGCGGGTCGCGATACGCGCCCCCGCGCGTCTGGCGCCGCGCAGATAGGCCGCGTGAAGCGCAGCGACATCGATGTCGCTGCACG